>NZ_AP022332.1:646250-969375 GCF_009936375.1 Methylosinus sp. C49
GCAATTGTTCCGCGAACCCTGCGCGGGCCGGGAATCGCGCCATCAGCGATTCGACATATTGGCGTTCGATTTGAATATTCATCGCCGCTCTCGCCTGTCATCGGGATAGGGGGGAAGCGTCAGAATGCGCGTGTCTTCGACAGGCCCTCCGACGGTGAAGTGGTAGACGTCCTGGAACTGCATATCGCCCGGCGGCAGGCCCAGAAGCTCATGGACCGTGTCGTCGAAGAAGCAGCCGATGCCGGTGCCGGCGATCCCCGCCGCGGTCGCCCAGAGATAGAGAGCCTGGCCGATGAGGCCGGCCTCGAAATGCAGGCGCCGATAGGCGAAGGCGCCGTCCGCCGCGAGCGCGCGGTCGAATTCGGCGATCATCGCGACGCTGAAGCAGCCCTTGCCGGAAATGGGCTGCAGGCAGGCGAGCTTGGTCGCCTCTTTTTCCACAGAGCCCGCATAGAGCCGATAGAGCGGCAGACCTTCCAGCTCGACCAGCGACCATTCGAAGTCCTTGCGCGAGGCGTCGCGCAGCCGCGCGGCGACATCCGAGTCGCGTTGCAGCGCATAGAGGCCGGGCTCCAGGCCATCGACGCGATGCACGAAGAGAATGAGCGTGATCGCCGCGCCCCATGGGAAGGCGGAGAGCAGAGTGGATTCCCTCGGCAGCGTCGAAGCGATCAGCGCGGCGAAGGCCTCGCGCGAGATGGAGGTGGTTCCATCCATCTTCTGCGCGCTGCGGCGCTTGCGCACGGCGGCGCCGATGGAGACGCCTTCGAAACCGGGCGCCGGCGATTGCGCGCGCGTCGGCGCCGGGGGCTTGGGCTGGCGCGGCTTGCGGCAGAATTGCCCAGCGAGATCGATGATCGGCCAGCCGTCGTGATCCTCGCTCAGCCGATTGGCCTGGCCGCGGAACTCGCGCGGCGCGTCGATGAGAGCGAAAAGGTCGAGCGGGGTCGCCGGCCCCGGCTCGGTCACGATCCACATCAAAAGATCGGGATGCTCCGGCTCGCGCTTGTGCCAGGCGTCGTCGCGATCGAGGCCGATGAGCGCGGCGATCTCGCCGTCGGACGGATCGGCCAGCGCCTGCGCCCGCCAGCCGAGCGCGGCGGCGGCCTGCGCGACGGCGCCGATCGCATGGCCCGCGTCGAGCTGGCAATAGCGAAAGGCGCGCTCGCCATATTTCCACGCCTCGCGCCAGGGAATGGACGAGAGCGCTAAAAGAAAGCCGCCCTTGGGCAGCACGCGCGGGGTCGTATAGACGGCGCGCTCCTCGAGCGCATGCAGCAGCGGCGCATAATGATAGAGCGCGGCGCCGGCGCCGAGCCCCTCCACCGCATCCAGCAGCACATAGCTTTCGGTGGGATGCAGATTGCCGGAGGAGGGATTGTTGCGCAGCGCCCAGGTCGAGCCTTCATAGCTCTTCCAGGCGCTTATGCCGAAGGACAGCTCGAGGAAGAGGCCCAGCGCCCGAAGATCGAGCGCCGCCGGCTGCGGCGCAGGGCCGGGGAAGGACGGCGTTTCCTCGATGATGGGCAGCGGCGTCTGCCGCACGCCCTCGAAGAGGCGGAAGGGCGAGGGTTGCGACGTCCAATCGAGAAAGCCCGGACCCATCGCATAGCGGTTCGGCGCATGCTTGGTGCGCCGATGGTAGCCGCGAATGTCCGTCGGCATGGTGTCGCGATCGTCGAAGCTCATACGCGCTCCCACTCCCCGCCGCAGAGACGGGGAAGGTATGGATTTTGATTGTCGGCCACTCGATCGGATCCCGACACGCCGCCTCGAGGGATTCAAGGATCGTGCCTTGTTCGCTGCGCCGCAAAAAAATGATCGGCGCGAGCAAAATCAGTCTGATAGTTAAATGCAGCCGTGTTGGTTCGGGAACGGCTCGAACAAAAGGAGCCTAGCGATGTCGCAAATCGTCGAAGTCGCAGCCGCCGAGCATCGGCATTTTGGCGCATTGGTGACGATTCGCGTGGGCCAGCAGCCGCTGCGCCGGCTGACCCCGAACGAGGCCGGCATTCTCTCCCGCGCGCTGGCGGCGGTCGCCAATGGCTCCAGCGCGGAAAAGACCATCTTCATGAGCCCGATCGCCAGCGATCACGAGTTCGAGGCGCAGGTCCAGGACGAAGGCGTCACGGTGAGGGCGGCGGACGGGCCGGAGATTTTTCTGGATTGGACGCAGACGCGCATATTGGCCGAGGCGCTGGCGAAGCTGGCGGGCTGACGCGACGATCCTGCTTCCGCTCGCCGAGGCGACGGCGCCGCCGCCCCGGATGATGAGGAAACGATCAGCGCCGTGAGGCGGCGCGACGAGCCTACCGCTCAATCATTCGGCGCGAGCATATTCTCCGGCCGCACCAACGCGTCGAACTCGGCGTCCGTCACCTTGCCGGACTTCAGCGCCTCCTCGCGCAGCGTCGTGCCATTGTGATGCGCGGCGCGGGCGATTTTCGAGGCGGCGTCATAGCCGATCTTGGGCGCGAGCGCCGTCACCAGCATCAGCGAGCGCTCCAAGAAATTCTTGATGTTCGCCTCGTCGGGCTCGATCCCGTCGATGCAGCGGGTGATGAAGCTGTCGATGCCGTCCGCGAGCAATATCGTCGATTCGAGCAGCGCCGCGGCGATCACCGGCTTCAGCACATTGAGCTCAAGATGGCCCTGCGAGGCGGCGAAGGTGATGGTGGCGTTATTGCCGAAGACGCGCGTGCAGACCATGGTCAGCGCTTCGACCTGGGTCGGATTGACCTTGCCCGGCATGATCGACGAGCCTGGCTCGTTCTCCGGCAGCTTCAGCTCGGCGAGGCCGGCGCGCGGGCCGCAGCCGAGCAGGCGAATGTCGCAGCCGATCTTATAGAGGCCGGCGGCGAGCGCATTCAGCGCGCCATGGGCGAAGACCGCGGCGTCATGGGCGGCGAGCGCCTCGAATTTATTCGGCGCCGTCTGGAACGGCAGGCCGGTCTGCGCCGCGATCTTGGCCGCGACCGCCTCGGCGAAGCCTTTGTAAGTGTTCACGCCCGTGCCGACGGCGGTGCCGCCCTGGGCGAGCAGGAACAAATCCTCGAGCCCCTGGCGGATGCGCTTGGCGCCGAACTCGGCCTGCGCCGCATAGCCGGAAAATTCCTGGCCGAGCGTGACCGGGGTGGCGTCCTGCAAATGGGTGCGGCCGATCTTGACGATATGCTCGAAGGCCTTGGACTTGGCGGCCAGCGCGGCGTGGAGCCGCTCCACCGCCGGCAGCAGGCGCTGTGAGATGGCGATCGCCGCGGCCACATGAATGGCGGTGGGGAAGCTGTCGTTAGAGGATTGGCCGAGATTGACATGGTCATTGGGGTGAACTGGAGACTTGGCCCCGCGGCCAGCGCCCAGCGCCTCATTGGCGCGATTGGCGATCACCTCATTGACGTTCATGTTGGATTGCGTGCCGGAGCCCGTCTGCCAGACGACGAGCGGGAAATGCTCGTCGAGCTTTCCGTCGATCACGTCGCGGGCGGCGGCCGAGATGGCGGCGGCGACCTCGCTCTTCAGCAGGCCCTTCTCGAGATTGGCCTCGGCGGCCGCGAGCTTGACCCGCGCCAGCGCATGGACGATCTCGATCGGCATGCGGCCGACGCCGATGGGGAAATTCTGCCGCGACCGCTCCGTCTGCGCGCCCCAATAGGCGGAGGCCGGAACCTCTATGTCGCCAAAGGAATCGCGCTCGGTTCGGAATGCGGTCGTCTTGTCGGTCATCGGTCTCGCTCGCGGAAAATGATCGGGCTCGAGCTTCCCTATGGGGCATTTCGGCCCGTCTATCAATCATTGCCCGTGCGCGGCAGAATCGATTGCTCGCCGATGTAATAGGAATCGCCGATATCGCTGGTGGAGCGTAGCGCGAGCACCTCGGCGAGGCGATTGCGCGCGCGATTGACGCGGCTCTTCATCGTGCCGGGCGCGCAATTGCAGATCGCTGCGGCTTCTTCATAGGAGAGGCCGGAGGCGGCGACGAGGATCAGCGCCTCGCGCTGATCGAGCGGCAGCTTCTGCAGCGCGCTGCGAAAATCGAGAAAATCCATATGCGCGTTCTGCGCGGGCAGCGACACCAGCC
The DNA here is from genome assembly GCF_009936375.1 of Methylosinus sp. C49. Taxonomy (GTDB): domain Bacteria; phylum Pseudomonadota; class Alphaproteobacteria; order Rhizobiales; family Beijerinckiaceae; genus Methylosinus. The sequence goes on from NZ_AP022332.1 coordinate 650,329, forward strand.
GCGCCGCTATGGCGCCGTCCGGGTCCGGCGCCTCGCGGCGCCGCTTGCGATAGTCGCTATAGTGGATGTTGCGGAGAATGGTGAACAGCCAAGCCGTGAGATTGGTGCCTTCTGTGAAGGAGGCGAGGCTGCTCCAGGCCTTGACCAGGGTCTCCTGGACCAGATCATCGGCGCGATCGGCGTTGCCGCAGAGCGAAACCGCGAATGCGCGCAGATTGGGAATCGCCGCGACGAGGTCGGCTTTGGTCCCCTTTCCTTGGGCTTTCGCCGCTTCGGATGTCGACACTATCCCTCCCCGGGCGTCTTCGACCGCTGCGGGGATATCGGGTCGCTCTCGAGCTGGTTCAAGAGCTCTAGGAAACGATCCGGGATCGGCTGGTTGAGGACGTCGTCATAGATACCGCGCAGCTGCTCGCCGATCTGCTCGCCGAGGTCGCTGGTCTCCGCCTTGGCGCGCGCGCTCCGCGGGGGACGTCGTGAATTCAGCACCACGAGCCCTTCGGGCGCCGCGCTCAGGGCGCCGTCATCCAGCATGGTTTCGTTGGCGCTTTCGCTCGTGCTCGAGGCTGCGGCAATGGACTTCCGGTTGCTTTTTACCATCTGCTCCTCGAGAATTCCGGTGAGGCCCGACTCTGGCGAGCGGACGCGGCCGCGCTATACTGCTTTGCGCGGACCCACGCACAACGCTAATTTTACCAATTAGTTCCCATATATACGGCGGCGATTTGACGCAGCTCGGCGCGCCATGATGGCGCGACTTTCGCAACGCGAAACGAGGGACATGATGTCCATTTCTCAGGCTATTCTAAGGCATGTGCCCTATTTGCGGCGTTTCGCGCGCGCTCTCTCGGGCAGCCGCGAAGGGGGCGACGCCTATGTGCTGGCGACGCTCGAGACCGCGGTCGCCGACCCCACCCGCCTCGTCGCCGACGAGGATCTGAAAATCTCCCTCTTTCGCCTGTTTCTGGAAATCTGGACGTCGAGCCCGATCAACGCCCACACCGACCATTCCGGTCTCGCGGGCGACGATGAGACGGGCGCGCGGCGCAACCTCGACGCCATATCGCTGCAGCCGCGCATCGCCTTTCTGCTGCATGCGCTGGAAGGCTTCTCGCTCGGCGAGATCGCGCGGGCGCTGGCCGTCACCGAGGCGCGGGCGGCGGCGCTGATCGACACGGCGAGCGCCGAAATCGCCGGCCAATTGGCGACCGATGTGCTCATCATAGAGGACGAGCCGTTGATCGCGCTCGATCTGCGCGGGCTGGTCGAGGAGCTCGGCCATAGAGTCGTCGCCGTGGCGCGAACCCATAGGGAGGCGGTCGAGGCCATATCCAAGACTCCTCCGGGCCTCATTCTGGCCGATATTCAGCTGGCGGACGGCAGCTCCGGCCTCGCGGCGGTCAATGAAATACTGGGCTCGCTGTCCACTCCGGTGATCTTCGTCACCGCCTATCCAGAGCGCTTTCTGACCGGAGAGCCCCCGGAGCCGGCGTTTCTCATCGCCAAGCCTTTCAGCGTCGACAGCTTGAAAGCGATTATCAGCCAAGCTTTGTTTTTCGACAGACGGTCCCATCTCAAACACAATGATAAGCATAAGTGAGCAATTAGGCCATAGCGTAGGTAATAGCTGATTTTCGTACGTATAGACCACAGGCCAAATTGCGGCAAAAAAAACTTCTATCGGAAGCGAATAGAGCGCAACCTTGTCTTGACTCGGGCGTTGACTCCCGGGGGACAAGAGAAGGTAAAAGATATGACGGCGATCCAGGAAACGAAAAAGTCGAACCGTGGCTTTGCTTCGATGGACCCCGAGAAGCAGCGGGCGATCGCGCGCAAGGGCGGCCAGAACGTTCCCGATGAAAAGCGCAGCTTCTCGCAAAACCCCGAGCTGGCGGCCAAGGCTGGACGCAAGGGTGGGCAGAGCGTCGATCCGACGAAGCGGAGCTTCTCCCGCGATCACCAGCTCGCGTCCGAGGCCGGACGCAAGGGCGGCCATGCCTCCCACAGCAAGCCGAGAACAGCCGCGGAGTAATCCGCGGCCTTTTTTCTTCGCCGTATCGCGGCCGGCTGACGTCAGCGGCGCGAAGGCCTCAGGCGGCGTGGGGCGTGGAGGTTTGCGCGATGATGGAATAGAGGGCCGAAGGGTCCCGCGTCGCGCGAATCGTCGCCACGATCGAAGGGTCGCGCAGCACGCGCGCCGCGCAGGCCAGCGCCTTGAGGTGATCGGCGCCGGAAGCCTCCGGCGTCACCAAGAGAAAGATCAGATCGACCGGCGCGCCGTCGAGCGCTTCGAAGTCGATCGGCCGCTCGAGCCGCGCAAAAACCCCGAAAATCGTCTTGATGCGCGCCAGCTTGCCATGCGGAATGGCGACGCCGTCGCCTATGCCGGTGGAGCCGAGGCGCTCACGCTGCAGCAGCGCGTCGAAGATCTCGCGGGCGGGCAGGCCGGAAATCTCGGCCGCCTTCTCGCTCAGCTCCTGAAGCGCCTGCTTCTTGCTGTTCGCCTTGAGCGAGGGAATGACCGCTTCTGTGGAGAGCAAATCCGCGAGCCGCATGTGGCGTCTATCCCATTCGAGGCCGTGTCGGGGCCGAGCTCCGCCGTCGCGCGTGTCGCGCGCGAGATCGCTGTTCATCAAAGGACGCTCCGGGTCGCGCCATTGCGACGAGACCCGCGGCGGCGGGGGCCGCTCTCATTCGGGTCGCAGGGCGAATTCCATTGGTGCGAAATAGGCATGGCCGCCCTCACAGCTGCATCCAATCAAAAGGCAAGATATATGCCGTCTATTCGCCGCCCGGCGCATCGATCCAACCGATATGGTCGTCGTTGCGTCGGTAGACAACATTGAGCCGACCCGTGTCGGCGTTGCGGAAAACGACGACCGGCGCGCCGGTCAGATCGAGATCCAAAACCGCGGCCGAGACGGTCAGCCGGCGCAGCCGCGACGTCGCCTCGGCGACGATCGTCGGCGCGAATTCCTTGGGCGCGTCCTGTTCCTGATCGGGCGCCTCGAGCACATAGCTCTGCGCCACCTCGCCGTCCTCGCGCGGGACGTGATGATCCTTCAGCCGGCTCTTATAGCGGCGCAGGCGCTTCTCGATGCGATCAGCGGCCTGATCGAAGGAGGCGTAGGGCTCCTGCGCGCGGCCGTCTGCCTGAACGTCGATGCCGGCGAGATGCAGGCTGCAGTCGGCGCGAAAGCCGGAGCCTTCCGGCGAGATCGTCACATGGCCGCTGAGCTGGCCGTCGAAATATTTGCCGGCGGCGGCCTTCAGCCTGTCGCCGACGTGAATCTGCAAAGCCTCGCCGATGTTGATGTTCTTGCCGGACACGCGCAGCGACATATCGGATTCGCCTCGTCCATTGGAGGGCTCGCGCCGGGCGCGGAGCCGCCGTCCTCAAAAAAATCTCGCGATGGTCTCGTGAGCGTCGATTTCGACCGTCCCCCACGGTCCGCGCCGCAACGCCGGCGAATATCCCGGTCCAGCGTCCGAGCGTCATTCTTGCCGTCCGAACGTGGCGGAAGACGGGCCGAGCTCGCATTTGCGCCCTGCCCGCTTCGGCGACAGGCTCTAAGTGCCTCGGCTCGGGAAGTCAATGGGCGAGCGTTTTGCTCATTCCCACGGCGCCCGGGCGCCTAGGAGGTGTTACGGAGCCGATGATTTGCATCAACAGGACAAAAGGGCGCCGTCATTCGCGGCAGGGCGTCCCCCGCCGGGGTCGGCTCATAGCGCCGGCGCATGCTCCCGCGCCATCGCCTGCTTGGCGCGGCGGCGATCGACGGAAGAGGGGATGCGCAGGCTGTCGCGATATTTGGCGACGGTGCGGCGGGCGATGTCTATGTCGATCTCCTTGAGCCGCGCCACGATGGCGTCGTCGGAGAGCACGTCGAAAGGGCTCTCCTTGTCGATCATCTGCTTGATCTTGTAGCGCACCGCCTCGGCCGAATGGGCTTCGCCGCCGCTGGTGGTGGCGATGGAGGCCGAGAAGAAATATTTGAGCTCGAATATGCCGCGCGGCGTCATCATATATTTGTTGGAGGTGACGCGGGAGACGGTCGATTCGTGCATGCCGATGGCGTCGGCGATGGTGCGCAGATTGAGCGGCCGCAAATGCTCGACGCCCTTGGCCAAAAACGCGTCCTGCAGCCGCACGATCTCCGAGGCGACCTTCAAAATGGTGCGGGAGCGCTGCTCGAGGCTCTTGGTCAGCCAATTGGCGTTCTGCAGGCAGCTCGAGATGAAGGTCTTGTCGCCGTCGCGCTTGGCGCCGGCGCTCACCTTCGCGGCATAGGAGTGGTTCACCAGCACGCGCGGCAGAGCGTCGGAGTTCAGTTCCACCATCCAGCCGCCGTCGCTCGCCGGGCGCACGATCACATCGGCGACCAGCGGCTGGATCGGCGCGCCGCCGAAGGCGCGGCCGGGCTTGGGATCGAGACGGCGAACCTCCGCCGCCATATCCGTCACATCCTCCTCGTCCACACCGCAGAGCCGCGCCAGAGCGGGGAAATCGCGCTTGGCGAGCAGCGGCAGATTGGCGACGAAAATCTGCATCGCCGGATCGAAGCGGTCGCGCTCGCGCAGCTGAATGGCGAGACACTCCTGCAGATCGCGCGCGGCGACGCCCGAGGGGTCGAAAGTCTGGATCGTCGCCAGCACGGCGGCTGCGCGCACGGGATCGGCGTCGAGCCGCAGCGCGATCTCGTCTATGTCCTCGCGCAGATAGCCGGTCTCGTCGATCGCGTCGATGATGGCGTGGCCGATCAGCCGATCGCGCGGATCGGCGGAGGCGAGGGCGAGCTGCTCGGCCAGATGATCGTGCAGATTGGCGTCCGCGGCGACATAGGCCTCGAGATTGGGCGTCTCGCCATCGCCGCCGCCGCCGCTGGCGCCGGTCCAGGAATTGGCCGAGAGGCCCGCGCCCTCGAGCGAGCCGGAGGCGTCGGCGCCGGGGCGCTGGCCTTCGAGCTCGAAGGCGTTGCCGATCTCCGTGCCGAGCTCCGCCGCGAGCTGGCCGGCGTCCACCGCGAGACTGTCCTGCGCCCAATCGCCCTCGCGCGGCTCGCCGACGCCGTCGAAGCCGGCGTCGCCGCGGTCGTCGCCGCCATCGCCGCTGCGCTCCTGATGCGCATCGGGGAAGTCGTCGGACTCGACCGCCTCGAGCAGCGGATTTCGTTCGAGCTCCTCATGCAGGAAAGCGGAAAGTTCGAGATTGGAGAATTGCAGCAGCTTGATCGCCTGCAGCAGTTGGGGCGTCATCACCAGGGCTTGGCCCTGACGCATCATCAGCTTGGTGGAAATAGCCATTTTCCGCCTACTCGAAACTTTCCGCCATTGCGTACGGCGTTGGGCCGCCACAACGGCTGTTCTCGGCCTGTTTCTTGCTTATAGCACGGGGAGGGAATGGGTGCAGGACCATTTATTCGGCGCCCACCGGAAATTCCGCCTAGCAGTTAATCGCGGCGACGCTTCCGGTCCGAAATCTCATCCGAAAAATCAGAAATCTCGTTCGAAAAATCACATGCGGAAATCTTCGCCGAGATAGATGCGCCGCACATCCTGATGCGCGACGATCTCCTCGGGCGTTCCTTCCGTCAAAACATGGCCGTTGTAGATGATGTAGGCGCGGTCGGTGAGGCCGAGCGTCTCGCGCACGCTATGGTCCGTTATCAGCACGCCTATGCCGCGCGCCTTCAAATGCCGCACGAGGTCCTGAATGCCGCCGACGGCTATGGGGTCGATGCCCGCGAAAGGCTCGTCCAGCAGCATGAAGGCGGGGCGGCCGGCCAGGGCGCGGGCGATCTCGCAGCGCCGCCGCTCGCCGCCCGAGAGCGCCACCGCCGGCGTGCGGCGCAGGCGCTCGAGCTTGAACTCCTCCAGCAGCGCATCCAGCTCCTGCTCGCGCAGGCGCTTGTCGGGCTGGGTGATCTCCAGCACGGCGCGGATATTGTCCTCGACCGTCAGGCCGCGGAAAATCGACGCTTCTTGCGGCAGATAGCCGATGCCGAGCCGCGCGCGCCGGTACATGGGCAGGCCGGTGACGTCATAGCCGTCGAGCGCGATGACGCCGCGATCGGGCTTCACCAGCCCGGTTATCATATAGAAAACAGTGGTCTTGCCGGCGCCATTGGGGCCGAGCAGGCCCACCGCCTCGCCGCGCGCCACATGCAGGCTCACATCCTCCACGACGCGGCGGGTCTTATAGGCTTTGGCGAGATGCTGGATCGACAGCACGCCCTTATGCGTGGCGGCCTCCGCCTCGGAATAGGCCGAAACGTCGGCGGCGAAGTCCGGCGTCTCATCGGCGCCTAAATTTTCGGCGCCGTCTTCGATCCGGGGGTCGATTTCGGCCGAAAAACGCGCCTCGGCCTCCGCTCGCGCCGGACGACGCAGGCGCAGCCGCTCCCCGATCCGGCTCAACAGGCCGGGTCGGGCGTCGCTCGTGGATGGGTAGGATCGAAAGCTCAAGTCTCAGCGCCCTGCACGAGAGAGACGGACCGCGAAGATCGCGCGCCGCTCGCGGCGATCCTAAGCTTTCTCGACCAAAAACCCTCGTTACTTTTTTGCAATCCGGTAAACCGCGATCAGGCCCAGGGCCGAGCCGCGGCCGATTTGGCCTCGAAAGCGTCGATCGCGCCGGCCTTTTGCAGCGTGAGGCCGATATCGTCCAGCCCCTCGAGCAGGCAGTGCTTACGGAAAGGATCGATGTCGAATTTGACGACGCCGCCGTCCGGGCCGCGAATTTCCTGAGCCGGCAGGTCGATCGTCAGTGTGGCGTTGGCGCCGCGCGCCGCATCGTCCATCAGCTTCTCGAGCTCGGCCTGCGAGACCTTGATCGGCAGAATGCCGTTTTTGAAGCAGTTGTTGTAGAAGATGTCGGCGAAGCTGGTGGAGATCACCGCCTTCACGCCATAGTCGAGCAGCGCCCAGGGAGCGTGCTCGCGCGACGAGCCGCAGCCGAAATTATCGCCCGCCACCAGAATCTTGGCGTCGCGATAGGCCGGCTTGTTGAGCACGAAATCGGGATTGTCCGAGCCGTCGTCCTTATACCGCAGCTCCGAGAAGAGACCCTTGCCGAGGCCGGTGCGCGCAATCGTCTTCAGATATTGCTTCGGAATGATCATGTCCGTGTCGATGTTCATGATCGGCAGCGGCGCGGCGACGCCGGTGAGGGTGACGAATTTTTCCATTTCGGACTGTCCTGGAGCCTCGGGCGCGCGGGGCGCTCTCCGGCGCCCTTTAGCAAATCGTCGCAAAAGGCGCAAAGCAGGCGATCCTGTGGCGGCGACGCCCGGGTCGAAACGCCCGTGGAGATTGTGGCGAGAAAATACTCGGCCTATGACCGATGCGCCGGTCGACAGGCCGAGATTCGATCGGAGACCGCATGTCGATCACGCGCAGAACGCTGCTTCATAGGCTCGTCGTCGGGGATATCTTCCATGCCGCGACGCCGAATGGCGCGAGCCTGATTTGCTTGGTGACGCGTCTCACGAAAATTCAAGTCGAGGCGCGGGTCGTGACGACGCAGAAGACCGTCCGAATCGACCGAAACACCGGCCTCGGCCGGCTGGGGACCGAAGCCGTGGCCTGCGCCGTCGATTCTGTGGCGCCGCTTCCTGTCGCGATTCACAATGAGATGCTGGGAATAGACCGGAAGTTTCGATTGGCGCAAAGCGATGAGGATGCGAAGCTGACGAGCTCACAGAGAGACGCGCTTATATTTATATACTCGTTCTATTCCGAAAGACCGATCTAGCGATATGTCGACGCTGACGGCCGCTTGCCGTTTGAGACGATCGGTCGTATAAGAGCGCCATGAGCAGACGGGACGTCAACGATATTCGGCGCAAGCTCCTGGATCAGGGCGTCGCTTTGCTGATGGAGCAGGGCTATCACGGCACCGGCCTGCACGAGCTGGTGCAGAGCGTCGGCGTGCCCAAGGGCTCGTTCTACAATTACTTCCCCAGCAAGGAGGCGTTCAGCGCCGAGGTGGTGAAGCATTATATCGACCCCTTCATCGCCCAGCTCGACGCGCATCTCGCACGTACCGACGTCGGCGCCGATGCGGCGCTCCGCGCCTATTTCGATGAGCTGATCGCCGATACCGAGCGCCGGGAGTTCAAAGGCGGCTGCCTGCTCGGCAATCTGATCGGCGAGATCGGCGACACCAGCGATCTGTGCCAGACCTCGCTGCGCGAAGCCGTGCGGCGCTATAGAGACAAGCTTCGGGAGGGCGTCGCGCGCGGCCAAGCGGAGGGCTGCTTCCGCCGGGATCTCGACGCCAAGGAAATGGCCGACTTTCTCGTGGACGCGTGGCAGGGCTCGCTTCTGCGCATGAAGATCGAGCGCTCGGTCCGTCCGCTGACCCAGTTCCGCGACATGCTGCTGAACGGCTATTTCCGCGCCTGATTTTTTGCCCGGATTTGAGACGACCGGTCATATTAACAATAGGTCGAGTCCGAGGCGAGTGTCCGCCCCGGAGGAGAAGCCGCGCCGAGAGCGCGTCGAAAAAACCGCGGGGGCAAAAGCCCTGCGGAAAAAAGGGAGGAAGCAGTGGCCAAGCGCATACTCGTCGTCGGCGGCGGCATAGGCGGCACGATGACCGCCAATAGCATCGTCGCAAAGCTCTACCCCGAGATATCGGACGGCTCGGTCCAGGTGACCATGCTCTCCGACTCGCCCTGGCACTATTACAAGCCGGCTTTCATGTATGTCGCCTTCGACATGTTCTTCGAGGGCGAGCTGCGCCGCAAGCAGACCACGCTGCTGCGCCCCGAGATCGAGTTCATCGTCGACAAGGTGGAGCGATTCGATTTCGCAGGCTCCAGCGTGACGACGAAGAGCGGCCGGAAAATCGGCTATGACTATATCGTCGTCTCAACGGGCTGCCTGCCGGCGCCCGAGCGCATCCCCGGCCTCAAAGAGGCGGGCGATTATTTCTATCAATATGAGCCGGCCCGCCGCCTCGCCGACAAGCTCCGCGGCTTCGAGAAGGGCCGCATCTTCATCACCGTCAATTTTCCCAAGACGCCCAATGTCCCGCATCAATGCGGCATAGCGCCTATCGAGACAACGCTGATGCTCGACGAATATCTGCGCCGCAAAGGCGTGCGCGACCAGGTCGAGATCGTCTACACCTATCCGACCGTCTCGCAGCTTTTGCGCAATTGCCTCTTCCTCCAGCAGGAGGTCTGCGAGGTGCTGCCCTCCGTCTTCGAGACCAAGGGAATCAAATTCCAGCGCGGCTTCACACTGGATTCGGTCGACCCCGATCGCAAGGTCGCGCGATCCGAGGAAGGCCATGAGGAGAATTTCGATCTCTTGATGTGCACGCCGCCGATTCGCGCGGTCGATGCGGTGATCGAGAGCGGCGTCTCGCAGGCGATGAACAATGAAGGCTGGCTGCCCACCGACCGCCGAACCTTGCAGATCGAAGGCTTCGCCAACGCCTATGTGATGGGCGACACGGTCGATCTGCCGATCAGCAAGGCCGGCGGCTCCTGCCACAATCAATGCCCGGTCATCGCCAATAATATCGCCGGCGACATTCGCATCGGCCGCACGGTCGACGCCTATGACGGCAAGGTCCAGGCCGTGGCGCAAATGGGCCTCGAGCTCGGAATGCCGCTCTGGTACGATTATGACGAGGACGTTCATCCGACGCCGCCCACCAAGCTCGGCGGGCTTCTCCGCAAGGCTTTCAACCGCGGAATCTATTGGTCTGTCGCGCGCGGCGTGATCTGAAAAAGCGAGGGATGAGCGATGAGCACGACCGAACTCGACATGCGCAATGAAAGCGCCTCGCCGACGCTCGACGAGGCGACGCGAAAGGGAATCGCCGATCTTCTCGAGAAAGCCTCGCCTCTGCTTCAGGGCCGGCGCTTTCACAATATCGTCGACCTTCTCTCTCTCGCTTCCGACGCTGTGGACATGGCCGATGACGCGATGATCCAAAAGCTGATGAAAGCCTATGAGGAGTCGATCGGCGCGGCATGGACGCTCGGCAACGCCGCCCGCTTCGCGGCCAATGAGGCGGCGCGCAAGCCGACGCCGTCCCTGCTCGGCCTGCTGCGCGCGGCGGGCGACGAGGATGTGCGGCGCGGGCTGCATTTCGCGCTTCTGTTCCTCGCCGTGCTCGGGCGGCAGACGCGCGACGAGCCGGCATGACCGACACGGCGCTCGCCGCGCTCTATGAGCGGCGCGTGCGCGACTGGGCGCGGCGAGCGCGCGACGATCTGCGCCTCGCCGACGCCGACCTCTCCGTCACGCGGACGAGCCCGATCTGCGGCAGCCGGCTGACGCTCGATCTGCGTTGCGAGAACGGCCGCGTCGTCGCTCTCGGCCATCGCGCGCGGGCCTGCACGCTCGGAATGGCCGCAACGGGAATCGCGGCCGCGGGGGCGATCGGCGAAACTCTCGCCGATGTCCTCACGGTCGGCGAAGCGCTGGCGCAGCTTTTGGACGGCGTCGATGTCGGCTTTCCCGAGAGGTGGCGGGAGCTCGAGATATTCGCCGCGGCGCGCGCCTTTCCGACGCGGCGCGGCTCCATTCTGCTGCCCTTCGACGCGCTCGCCGAAGCGAGCGCGCGCCTTACTCGGTGAGCGCCAGCAGAATATCCGCGTACCAAGCGCAATTGAGGCCGAGCGCCTCGTCCTGCTGGAGGTCGCGGCCGACGTCCAGCCGCGCCGAATGGACGCCGAGCAGCGTCCAGGGCAGATCGCCCTGGCCCGCCTCCAGCGCCGGCACGCGCGCCACCACGGGCGCTCCGCTCGCGCCTCTATGGGTGCGCGCGTCGGTGAGAAAATAGCCCTGGCCTTGAAAGCGCAGGCCGAAAGAGGAGGCGACGACGCCCTGCCGCGCCACCGGCATATGATGCAGCGTGTCGTGGAAGCCCAAGGGAAAGCCGAGAATCAGCAGCGAGGAGCCGACCTCCACCGTGTCGAACTCGCCGCAGAGATGCGCCGGGGTGAAGGCACGATAGACGGTCGGCTCCGGCAGAGCCTGCCGCTCGATCTCTATGGCGGCCACATCGATCTCGCCGCCCGCGTCGAGGCCCTGGCGCCAGACGCTCTTGCCGTCCTCGTAGAGCAGCATCGAGAAGCCGGTCGATTTGGTCATGTTCTCGGCGTCTATATGCAGCTCGATCTCGATACGGTCGGGGCAATGGCCGGTCGCCGCATCGCTGAGCACATGCCGGCTCGTCACCAGGAAAAGCCGGTCGTCGCGTTCGAAGAAGAAGCCGCTGGCGTTGGTCAGCGGGGCGTCGCCTTGGAACGTGCCCACGCGCGCCGTGGTGAGAAGCAGAGGTTCGATCGTCATCGCCCGGCCTTTCTCCTCCATGGGAGATTCTCCCCCAACGGCGACATGGCCGCTCGGTTCCGCCCCGGCAAGTCGGGTCCGCCGCTCAGGGGCCGTGATAATCGGGGTCCGGCTTCGCCAGCAGAATGCTGGCGACGATCGGCATGGGATTGCTCAGCAGGCGGAAGCGGCCAAAGCCCGCCTTTTTGGCGAGCTTCTGCAGCTCGGCGAGGGTGCGCGGCTCGCCGCGGCCCATGGCCAGCGTGTAGAATCCGTAATAGGCGTCGAGCGGCTCCGCGCCCTGGACGCCGGACATGGCCTCGATTATCAGCAGCGTCCCGTCGCGCGGCAAAGCGCGGCGCACATTGCGCAGCAGCTCCAGCGCGGAGGCGTCGTCGTGATCATGGACGATGCGAATCAGCGTTATCACATCCGCGCCCTTGGGCAGCGGATCGGTGAGGAAATTTCCTGAAAAGAAGGTCGCGCGCTTGGCGAGCCCTGCCTCCTCGAGCCGGGCGCGGGCGCGCTCCACCACCGCCGGCAGATCGAAGAGCATCAGCTGCAGCCGTGGCGCGCGCGCCGCCGCGGCGATGAGAAAGGCGCCCTCGCCGCCGCCGACGTCGAGCAGCGCTCTGTGCCGGCGGATGGGGTAGATGTCGAGCAGCTCCTGCGCCACCAGCGGCTGCGAGGCGGCCATCAGCGCGCTATAGGGCGCGACCTCCTCGGCGGAGAGGGCGGCGGGATTTTCCGCCGCCGAATAGGGCCAATAATCGGCGAGCCGCGGCTCGGCCGATTCGTCGCCGCGCAGCAGGCCGACCGGATCGGCGAGATCGGCGTAGAGCATGGGCTGATGCGCGACGAGCGAGAGCGCCGCCTTGTTGCCGATGAGCGCCGCGCCCAGCTCGCCGAGGCCGAAGCGCTCCTTGCCGCGCCGCTCGACGAGGCCGAGCGAGGCCGCGGCGTCCAGCAGCCGCGCGGCGGAGTCGTGCGACAGCTCCAGCTTTTCGGCGACCTGCTCCGCAGTGCGCGGCTGCTCCAGCAGCAGCTCGAGCAGCTTCAGCCGCACGCAGGCGAGCAGCACCTGCGAGTAGACGAAGCCGGCGCAGAGATCAAGCATGGAGCGCGCGCGCTTGCGCGCCGCGGCGCGGGTCAGCGGATGCGCTGCGGCGAGGCGCTGAAAGCGCGGGCTCGACACCAGCCGATCCCGCAGCCGCCGCAGCCTGTCCCGAAAGAACTGCCCCATACGCCGCCCCTCCGTCCCAGAATAATCCGCTCCTAGCCCAAAAGCGCCGGCTCGGAAACGTCGATTATCCCCTGTCCGGGCGTTTGGCCCCTACGGCGCTCGCCAGCGAGCTCACAGGGATCATCGCCGTCATGCGTTTCGACGCTCTCGATCGGCTCAATTTCTTCCTCGCCGACGTGCGCGGCGGGCTCGGGCCGTTCGTCGGGGTTTTCCTGTTCACGCAGGCGCATTGGAGCCAGGCCGAGATCGGCGCCGTGCTCACAGTCGGCGGGCTCGTCGGCATAGCCGCGCATCCGGCGGTCGGCGCCTTCATCGATCGCACGCGCGCCAAGCGCGAGCTTCTGGTCGTCGCGAGCTTCGTGCTCTGCGCCTGCGGCCTCGCCATCATTCATGCGCCGAGCATTCCGGTGGTCGTCGCCGCCGATATCGTCATGGCGACGCTCGGCGCCGTCTTCGCGCCGACAGTGGCGGCGATCACGCTCGGCCTCTATGGCCGCGAGCGTCTCGCCGAGCGTCTCGGCCGAAACGCCGCTTTCGATCGTGCGGGAAATATTTTCATCGCCGGAGTCATCGGCTTCGTCGGCGTGCTGGCGTCGCAGACGGCGCCTTTCTATCTGGCGCCGGTTTTCGCTGCGCTCGCGGCGCGGGCGGCCTTCTCCATTCCGGCCGAGACCATAGATCACGATCGCGCGCGCGGTCTCGAGGATGTCGATCTCGCGCATCCGCCGCAGCCCGGCCGGCTGCGCGATTTGCTGCATTACCGCACGCTGCTCGTCTATGCGGCGGCGGCGGCGCTGTTCAATTTCGCCAATGCGCCGACATTGTCGTTGATCGCCCAGAAGCTCGCCTCGGAAAATCCCGGCCTCGAGAGCGGCGTGACCTCCGCCGCGATCATTCTCGCGCAGCTCTCGACCATCGGCATGGCGCTTCTCGTCGAGCGCGCCGATCTCATCGGGCGCAAGCCGCTCATCGTCCTCGCCTTCGTCGCGCTCTTCGCGCGCGATCTCGCTTGCGTCTTCGCGCAGACGCCGCTGCATCTGCTCGCGGCGCAATTGCTGGACGGCGTCGGCGGCGGCCTCTTCGATGCGCTGCTGCCGCTGGTGCTGGCGGATATCATGCGCGGCACGGGGCATTACAGCCTCGCGCGCGGCGGTCTCGGATTCGTGCAAGGCGTGGGCGGCGCGACGAGCCTCTCCATCGCGGGCTTCATCGTCTCATCCAGCGGCTATGCGGCGGGCTTTCTGGCGCTGGCCGCGGTCGCGCTCGCCGGACTGGCGCTGGTCCTCGTCGCCATGCCGGAGACGGGACCAAAGCGCTAGAAGATCGTCTCGAGAAGCCGAAAGCTCAGGCGGCGCCCGGCGCGAAGCCTTCCTCGAGGCCGAGACGCTCGAGCAGAGACTTGCGGCGCTTGCGGTCGCGCTTCTGCGGCGGCTTGCGATTGTAATAGTCGAACAGCACCTCGCGATAGAGCTTGAGCACGGCCTTCTCATTGAGGCCGAACAGCATATGCGCGACCAAGCGCAGCAGCAGATAGACCGTGCATTCGAAGAGGAAGGCGCTCGGATGCGAGAACATGACCGGCAGCGCCGAAGCGATGACCGCGCCATAGAGCGAGGCGATGGCGTAACGCGGATTCACGGTCGCCCACAGGAAGAGGCGCAGCAATTCGCGATAGCCGACGTAATTGACGAGCGCGGCGTAGAGCTCGGCGCTGAACGCGCCCTCCTGGAAATCCACGATCGCGCGGGCGAGGGCGATGATCGCGACGAGGGAATAGAAAATCGTGTCGCAGCGGCGAAGGCACAGTTCGCGAATATCGTCGAGCAATGGGGTCCTCATCTGGGCTCCTCGAGGCGTTAAGGGGTGGCGCCGTCTAAAAGAGCCGCAAATCCGGCGCCGACCAGTCCGGCGCCGTCGTGAAATTCAGCTCGCAGCACGCGCATCGCTCCTGTAATACGTAGCACTTCGAAGCGATCTGCGACCTGATGTCGCGCCGGCGCGGCGCCTCGTCGCAGCGCGCCGCGCAGCAGGGCGGCGCCAAAAAGCAGGGCGCCTCCGTGGGAGTGGACGCCATAGCCTCAGGCGCGAAATAGGGTCATATTCACGACAAGCCGACGGCGCGCTCCAACGCGCCGCGATCATCCGAGGGAACGCTCGAAATGTCCGACAAGATCTATGCAGTGCCGGAAGCGTGGCGGAACGAGGCGCGCGTGAACGCCGAGAAATATGACGAGCTCTACCGGCGCTCTGTCGCCGACCCCGACGGCTTTTGGGGCGAGCAGGCGCAACGCATAGAATGGATCGCCCCTTTCACGCGCGTGAAAGACGTCAGCTTCGACACGCATAATGTCGCGATCGAATGGTTCGGCGACGGCTCCACCAATGTCGCGATGAACTGCATCGATCGGCATCTCCCGCATCGCGCGGATCAAGTCGCGATCATATGGGAGGGCGACGATCCTTCGCTCTCGCGCCACATCACCTATCGCGAATTGCACGAGCAGGTCTGCCGCTTCGCAAATGTGCTGAAGGCGCATGGCGTGCGCAAAGGCGATCGCGTGACGATCTATCTGCCGATGATTCCGGAGGCCGCCTACGCCATGCTCGCCTGCGCGCGCATCGGCGCTGTGCATTCGGTGGTGTTCGGCGGCTTCTCGCCGGATGCGCTCGCCGGCCGCATAGAGGATGCGCAATCGGATGTCGTCATCACCGCGGACGAGGGCGTGCGCGGCGGCCGCAAATCGCCGCTGAAGGACAATGTCGACGCCGCGCTGGAGAAGGTCTCCGCCAAGACCGTCATCGTCGTCACGCGCACCGGCGCCAAGGTGGATATGAAGCCCGGCCGCGATTTCCGTTACGAGGACGAGGCGAAAAAGGTTCCCGAGGATTGCCCTTACGCCGAGGTCGGCGCCGAGGATCCGCTGTTCATCCTCTACACGTCCGGCTCGACCGGAAAGCCCAAGGGCGTGCTGCACACGACCGGCGGCTATCTCGTCCATGCCGCGCTGACGCATGAGCTCGTCTTCGATTATCGCGAGGGCGATGTCTATTGGTGCACGGCGGATGTCGGCTGGGTGACGGGCCACAGCTACATCGTCTATGGCCCGCTCGCCAATGGCGCGACGACGCTGATGTTCGAAGGCGTGCCGAATTATCCGACCGTCTCGCGCTTCTGGGAAGTGATCGACAAGCACAAGGTCGACATCTTCTACACGGCGCCGACGGCGATCCGCGCTTTGATGGGCGCCGGCGAGGAGCCGGTGAAGAAGACGAGCCGCAAGTCGGTGCGCCTGCTCGGCTCGGTCGGCGAGCCGATCAATCCAGAAGCCTGGGAATGGTATCACCGCGTCGTCGGCGAGGGCCGCTGCCCCATCGTCGACACATGGTGGCAGACGGAGACGGGCGGCATATTGATCGCGCCGCTGCCGGGCGCGACGGCGCTGAAGCCCGGCTCGGCGAGCAAGCCCTTCTTCGGCGTGCAGCCGGAGATCGTCGACGCCAATGGCAATGTGCTCGAGGGCGCCTGCGAGGGCAATCTCGTCATCGCCGATAGCTGGCCGGGACAGGCGCGCACCGTGTTCGGCGATCACGAGCGTTTCGTGCAGACCTATTTCACCGCCTATCCGGGCAAATATTTCACCGGCGACGGCTGCCGGCGCGATTCCGACGGCTATTATTGGATCACCGGCCGCGTCGACGACGTCATCAATGTCTCCGGCCATCGTCTCGGCACGGCGGAAATCGAGAGCGCGCTCGTCGCCCATGAGAAGGTCGCCGAGGCCGCGGTCGTCGGCTTCCCGCATGCGATCAAGGGCCAGGGCATCTACGCCTATGTGACCTTGATGGGCGGAGTCGAGGCTTCCGAGCGTCTGCGCAAGGAGCTGGTCGATTTCGTGCGCAAGGAGATTTCCGCCATCGCCTCGCCGGATGTGATTCAATTCGCGCCCGGCCTGCCGAAGACGCGCTCCGGCAAGATCATGCGGCGCATATTGCGCAAGATCGCCGAGAATGAATTCGGCGCGCTGGGGGACACCTCGACGCTCGCCGATCCGAGCGTCGTGGATGATCTCATCAAGAACCGGCCGGCGGGGTGACGAAGGGAGCGAGATCGGGCGCGGCGCGCGCGTTGGCGATGATCGCCTCTCGCGCGCCGACCCTTTCCGCGCTATGTTTTACGAGGCGCCAACCGTAAAAGTGGCTTTCGGCGACAGGGACTCGACATGAGCATTATGATTTCCGAGGTCTATGACGCCTTCGTCTCGGCCGGAGCGCCGGAAGAGAAGGCTCGTCGGGCCGCCGAAGCCCTGACTGTTTACGAAAGCCGGTTTTCCAAGCTCGAGAACGATATGGCCGTCATCAAATGGATGCTCGGCTTCGTCATCGCCATTCTTTCCGCCGTGGCGCTGAAGCTCTTCCTCCATTGAGCGGTCGAGTTCGTCAGGCTTGACACCTGCCCGCGCCTGGGTCACTCGGCGCTCGTCAATCCAAAATGAGGGGACGAGCAGCGCATGGCGAAGGCATTCGTGTTTCCGGGGCAGGGGTCGCAGGCGGTCGGCATGGGCAAGGCGCTCGGCGAGGCCTTTCCTCAGGCGCGCGACGTCTATGAGGAAGTGGACGCCGCGCTCGGCGCGCCGCTCTCCAAGATCATGTTCGAAGGCCCGGAGGCCGAGCTGACGCTCACCGCCAACGCCCAGCCGGCGCTGATGGCGGTCTCCCTCGCCGCCGTTCGCGTGCTGGAGGCCGAGGCCGGGCTCGATCTCTCCCGCGACGCCAAATTCGTCGCCGGCCATTCGCTCGGCGAATATTCGGCGCTGGCCGCCGCCGGGGCGCTCTCCATAGCGGACACTGCGCGGCTGTTGCGGCTGCGCGGCCAGGCCATGCAGGCGGCGGTTCCGGTCGGCGCGGGCGCGATGGCCGCGCTCATCGGCGTCGATCTCGACGCCGCCCGCGCGATCGCCGAGGCGGCGGCCGAGGCCGAAGGGGCGGTCTGCCAGGTCGCCAATGACAATGGCGGCGGCCAGATCGTCGTCTCCGGCGCCAAGGCCGCGGTCGAGAAGGCGATTCTCATCGCCAAGGAGCGGGGCGTGAAGCGCGCCGTGTCGCTGCCCGTCTCCGCCCCCTTCCATTGCGCGCTGATGCAGGGCGCCGCCGACGCCATGCGCGAGGCGCTGGCGACGACCACGATTCTCGCGCCCAAGGTCCCCGTCGTCGCCAATGTGACGGCGAGCCCGATCGTTTCGCCGGAGGATATCCGCCGCCTGCTGGAGGAGCAGGTGACGGGCACGGTGCGCTGGCGGGAATGCGTCACCCATATGGCCGGCGCGGGCGTCGACAAATTCGTCGAATGCGGCGCCGGCAAGGTGCTGACCGGCCTGCTGAAGCGAATCGCCTCCGAGGCGAAGGGAATCAATGTCGGCGCGCCGGAAGATTTGGACGCTTATCGCGCCTTCGTCTGACGACACAAAAAAGCCCGGCCGCGAGGGCCGGGCTCTTCGTCCCATTAGAGTGTTTTCGAGCGAAGTGGGAACCGGTTCGCGTGAAGAAAACACGATTGAACAAAGAGATATAGGGTCACTCCGGTTCAGTCTGAACCGGAGTGACCCTAGAGGAGGAGAGGGGAGGCTTCAGTATCTCGCCACCACGGGAGCGGGGGTGAAGAGATTGAAGTGATAGTTGATGCCGGCGCGCACAGTGTTGATGCGCGTATGGCGGTTCCAATTGTTGGCGCCCCAGACCGCGGCGGGGAACTGCGGGAACAGAACCGGACCCAGCAAGCCCCAATTATTGTTGTTATTGTTATCGTTGAGCTCCGTGTAGAGATATTCGATCTTGGCCGACCAATTGGGCAGGAAGGCCCATTCGACGCCGCCGCCGGCCGTCCAGCCGCCGCGCACGTCATTGTTATTATTATTGCCCCACCAGAAGCCGCCGAACGGATGCTTCACCTCGCCATAGGCGAAGCCGCCGGTGCCGTAGATCAGCAGGCGCGAATCGAGCAGCGCCAGGCCGATACGGCCGCGCACCGTGCCGAACCACGGAACCTGGGTGCGATCGGTGACGCCCCAGCCGCCCCACCAATTATTATTGTTGTTGCCGCTGCCGATGCTGGTGCCCTGAATATCGGTCTCCAGGCCGACAACGAAGAGCGGCGAAAGCTGATAGTTCCAGCCGATCTGGCCGCCGCCGACAACGCCGCCGCTGGTGTTGTTGCTGTTGTTGTTCCAGCCCCAATTATTGTTGTTGTTGCCGCGATCGAGCCAGCCGCCGCCGAGGTTCAAGCCGACATAGGGGCCGGTCCAGGAGAAAGCCGGCGGCGGGACGAATGCGACGGCGACTTCCTTGCGAGAGGGCAGATCAGCGGCGCTGGCCGATCCGGCGAGCAGAGCCGAAAAGACCGCGAGAAGGGAAATCCTGGTTTTCATTAGATGGCTCCTCAATCCTCTATAAAGCGGCGCAAGCACGCCAAACACGCCGTTCGACCCCACCAACGCAAGCATTCGAACCGCTGCGGGCGAAGATTTCGTAAATCCATGACACTGTAAACGCCGAAAAAGGCTATAAACGATCCCGTCTGTCATTTCTTTTGTCGGTGTGATAAAAAAGCACCCCTAAGTATTTTTGGATACATTATTTTTATACTATAACTGAGGCCGGCCCGCTCTCCGCAAAACTACCTAATGCGACAAAGGGGCCGGCGGGGCGCCGAGATTGCGCGCTGCGCGCGCGGCGCCCTATAGAGGCGCATAGAGTTTCGCGAAGCCGCGCGAGCACAGCGGCGGCGAGGGGGAGAGAGATGTTCGATCTGAGCGGCAAGACGGCGCTGGTCACTGGCGCGAGCGGCGGCATCGGCCGGGACATCGCGCGCGCTCTGCATAAGAGCGGCGCTGTGGTGGCGCTTTCGGGCACGCGCGAGGAAGCGCTCGCGACGCTCGCCTCGGAACTCGGCGAGCGCGTCCATATTCTCCCTTGCGATCTCTCCGACAAGGCGCAGGCCGAGGCGCTGGTCCCGGCGGCGGAAAAGGCCATGGGCGGGCTCGACATTCTGGTCAACAACGCAGGCATTACCCGCGACATGCTGTTCATGCGCCTCAAGGACGAGGATTGGGACGCGGTGCTGAACGTCAATCTCACCTCGGCCTTCCGACTGTCGCGGGCGGCGCTGCGCGGCATGATGCGTAAGCGCTTCGGCCGCATCATCGGCATCACCTCGGTCGTCGGCGTCACCGGCAACGCCGGCCAGGGCAATTACGCCGCCGCCAAGGCCGGCATGATCGGCATGACCAAATCGCTGGCGGCCGAGGTCGCCTCGCGCGGCATCACCGTCAATTGCGTGGCGCCCGGCTTTATCGAGAGCCCGATGACCGACGCGCTGAACGAGACGCAGAAACAGACGATTCTGCGCGCCGTGCCGGCCGGACGGCTGGGCACGGGCGCCGATGTCGCCGCCGCCGTCGTCTATCTTTCGAGCGACGAATCGGCCTATGTCACCGGCCAGACTCTGCATGTGAACGGCGGCATGGCGATGATCTGAAAGCTCAGGATTTGCCGCGGGGCGCCTCTCGCCACGGCGAATTAATTATGCTACCAGACGCGTCGCTGGCCGGGGGCGACGCCGCAAAGAGCAATTCGGGCCGGCGAAAAAGCCCGCCTCCCGATGGCGACGTTTCCGCGGGTCGCGCGAGCGAAACCGCAGAAATGTGACGTAGTTTACCCCTGAAACGATCGAGCGAGGTCCGAGCCGAACTCTGGATCCGCCAAGTCGGTGTCAGCAGATCGATCGAACGAGGATCAGAGAAGATGAGCGATATCGCCCCGCGCGTTAAGAGTATCGTTGTCGAACATCTCGGCGTCAAAGAAGAAGAGGTGAAGCCGGAGGCGTCTTTCGTCGACGATCTCGGGGCCGATTCTCTCGACACCGTCGAGCTGGTCATGGCTTTCGAGGAGGAGTTCGGCGTCGAGATCCCGGACGAAGAGGCCGAGAAGATCAACACGGTCGGCGACGCCATTTCCTATCTGGAAAAAGCCAAAGCGGCTTGAGGCCAATGGCCGACGCGACGCGGATCGTGGAACGATCCGCGGTTCCGCGTTTTCGTCAATGAACTGCAAGGCACAGCTCTCGAGAGAATCCATGCGCAGGGTGGTGGTCACCGGACTCGGCATCGTTTCGCCGTTGGGCTGTGGCGTGGACGTCAATTGGCGGCGGCTCATCGCCGGAGAGCACGGCTTTCGCCGCATCGACACCTTCGAGGCGTCGGATCTCCCGTGTCAGATAGCAGGTTTCGTGCCGCGCGGAGACGGTTCCAACGGAACCTTCGATCCCGACGCCTGGTTCGAGCCGAAAGAGCAGCGCAAGGTCGACGACTTCATCATCTATGGAGTCGCCGCGGCCACTCAGGCGCTGGCCGACGCCGGCTGGAAAGCCGACACGGCGGAAAAGCAGAACACGACCGGCGTGCTGATCGGCTCCGGCATCGGCGGCCTCGGCGGCATTTATGAGACCTCCATCACGCTGAAGGAGAAGGGCCCGCGACGCGTGTCGCCTTTCTTCATCTCTGGCCGCATCATCAATCTGGCCTCTGGCTATGTGTCGATCATGCACGGCCTCAAAGGGCCGAATCACGCCGTCGTCACCGCCTGCTCCACCGGCGCGCACGCCATTGGCGATGCGGGCCGGCTGATCGCGCTCGGCGAGGCCGAGGTGATGGTGGCGGGCGGCGCCGAATCGCCGGTCAATCGCATCGGCGTCGCGGGCTTTGCCGCCTGCAAGGCGCTGTCGACCGGCTTCAACGATCGT
Source organism: Methylosinus sp. C49 (assembly GCF_009936375.1). GTDB lineage: Bacteria > Pseudomonadota > Alphaproteobacteria > Rhizobiales > Beijerinckiaceae > Methylosinus. The sequence continues at coordinate 671,661 of NZ_AP022332.1, forward strand.
CCCGAGGCCGGCTCGCGGCCCTATGATCGTGATCGCGACGGCTTCGTCATGGGCGAGGGCGCCGGCTGCGTCGTGCTCGAATCCTATGAGCACGCGGTGGCGCGCGGCGCGCGAATCTATGCCGAGCTGATCGGCTATGGCATGTCCGGCGACGCCTATCACATTACGGCGCCAGCGCCGGATGGCGACGGCGCCTATCGCTGCATGGAGATCGCGCTGAAGCGCGCCGGCCTGCGCGTGTCGGATGTCGATTATGTGAACTCCCATGGCACCTCGACGCCGCTCGGCGACGAGATCGAGTTGCAGGCCGTGCATCGCCTCATCGGCAATGAGACGCCCAGCCTCTCCATGTCCTCGACCAAATCGGCGATCGGGCATTTGCTCGGCGCGGCCGGCGCCGTGGAGGCGATCTACTCCATTCTGGCGCTCACCCATGGCGTCGCGCCGCCCACGCGCAATCTGGACAATCCCTCGGTCGCGACCGAAATAGACCTCGTGCCGCACAAGGCGCGGGAGCGTAAGATCGACATCGTCTTGTCCAACTCCTTCGGTTTCGGCGGCACCAACGCGTCCCTCGTCTTCCGGCGTCCCCAGTAGCGGGGCCGCCGCGCCTTCGGTCGCGGTCGTGCGAGGGAGCGTTCCTGATTTCGCCACAAAGAACGATAGGGTAACGCGCGCGAGCGCCGCAAAGTCGTCGCAATCCTCCTCGGCGCGCCGCCGCGGAGGCGTTTTGTTTGTCGGCCCGTCGCGTTTTTCTGGTCGGTGTGATCCGAATCACGACACGGCCCGAAACCAAAGAGACGGAGTTTCCCGATGAGCGATGCTCCCAATGATTCGTCCGAGACGCCAAAGGATGGCCCGTCCGACGCCCTAGGGCAGAATGCGAAGGGCGCCGAGGCCGCGGGGCCGGAGCCCACAGGCGCACAGTCTCAGAGCCAATCCTCCTCATTCTTTCGCCGCCGCGCCAGCCTGCGCGGCTCTGGCGGCGCGGACGCTCCGCCGCCCCCGCCGCCGCGCCGCAAGCGCGAGGGAACGCTCTCCGCGCTCAGCAGCCTGCTCTCGCTGCTGCTGGTCGTCGCGGTCGCTGGCGTCTTCGGCCTCATCGCCGTGCTGCACAAGCTGCGCGAGCCCGGCCCGCTCGCCGCCGAGAAGATCGTCTATATCGCCCCGCACAGCGACGTTCCCGAGATTTTGGCGCAGCTCGAGCGCGACGGCGTCATCGACAATCCCATGCTGATGAACGTCGCTCTGCTGATCGAGGGCGTGCGCGGCAAGCTGAAGCCCGGCGAATACGCTTTCAAGCAGAACGCCAGCCTGCGCGAGGTGATGGACGAGCTCATCAACGGCCGGCAAATTCTGCATGGCGTGACCATTCCCGAGGGGCTGACGACGGATCAGATCGTCTCGCGCCTGCGTGAGAGCGACGTGCTCGCCGGAGATATGACGGATCTGCCCAAGGAGGGCGCGCTGCTGCCGGAGACCTATAAGGTCGCGCGCGGCTATCCGCGCGCCAAGCTGCTGCTGAAAATGCAGGAGGATCAGCGCAAGCTGCTCGATCAGATCTGGGCGCGCCGCAATCCCGACCTTCCCGTCAAGACGCCCTATGAGCTGGTGACGCTCGCCTCCATCGTCGAGAAGGAGACCGGCAAGGCCGATGAGCGGCCGCGCGTCGCCGCCGTCTTCGTCAACCGCCTGCGCAAGGGCATGCGGCTGCAATCGGACCCCACCATCGTCTACGGCCTCGTCGGCGGGCGCGCGACGCTCGGCCGCGGGATTTTGAAGTCCGAGGTCGAGAAGTGGACGCCCTATAACACCTATGCGATCGACGGCCTGCCGCCGGGGCCGATCGCCAATCCGGGCCGCGCGGCGCTGGAGGCGGTCGCCAATCCCTCGCGCACGCAGGAGCTCTATTTCGTCGCCGACGGAACCGGCGGCCATGTCTTCGCGGAGACGCTCGAGCAGCATTCGCGCAATGTCCAGCGCTGGCGGCAGATCGAGAAAGACCGCGCGCAGGGCGTCGATCGTCTGGAGCCGGGCGCCGTCGTCGGGCCGACGCAGCCCGCCCCGCGGGAAAAGCGCGGCGACGCAGCTTTCGGCCGGCTCGTGGCGCTGGCCGATGCGCAGATGGAGCCGGTGACGGCGGCCGATCCCCGCCATGGCGCGTTAAAGCGAATCGGCGCCGCTCTGCCGTCCATCCCGTTCGAATATGCCGGCGACAATGAGGAGAGCCTGCGGCTCACGGCCGAGCGCGCCGCCGTGGCGCTCGTCGCGCCGCCGCTGTTCACAACGCAATTCGCCCAGCGCGCCCAGCCCGAGGCGCGCGCCGCCGTCACGATGATCGCCTCCGCAGCGGATGATTCGCAGGCCGGCTCGGACGAGCTGGCCGAGGACGACGGTCTCGATTCGTCGGCGAGCTATCCGGTCTCCGCCACTCTGCGCGCCGAACAGCGCGCCCGCGCCGCGCGTCTCGGCTTGGCGGTCGAGGAGCGGCCCGTGGAGCGCCCCTTGCCGCTGTCCGCTTCGGCCGACGCCGGCCAGCCTCCGCGCGCCGCCCGCGCGCGCGCCTTCGACGCATCGGAAGGCACGGCGCTCGATCCGCTGCGTGATCGCGGCTGGGATTTGAACTCCGCCAAGACCGTGCCGGATGTCGCCAAGTTTCGGTGACGAAGCAAGGAGACGGCGAATAGCGAGTAGCGAATAGACTGCCGCTCGGTACTCGCTATTCGCCCTACCAAGGATCGCAATGTCTCTCGCCAGCATGACCGGCTTCGCCCGCGCTCACGACAGTCTCGGACCGTGGCGCTACGCTTGGGAAATCAAGACCGTCAATTCCAAAGGGCTGGATCTGCGGCTGCGCGTTCCGCCCAATTTCGATGCGGTGGAGGTGAAGGCGCGCGCGCTGATCTCCGGCCGCATCGCTCGCGGCTCCTGCTTCGCCAATCTCACCGCGCGCCGCGACGACGCCGTGGTCGAGACGCGCATCAATCGCGCCGCGCTGGAGCGTCTGCTGAAGGCGTTGGACGATGTGCCGCTGCACGCGTCCTTGCGGCCGGCCTCGCTCGACGGCCTGCTGGCGGTACGCGGCATTGTCGAGGTGATAGAGCTGGAGGACGATGAGCAGCAGCGCAATGCGCTCGACGCGAAGGTGCTGGCGACATTGGCGCAAGCGCTGGAGGCGCTGACCGCCTCGCGCGCTTCCGAAGGCGCGGCCATAGGCGATGTGCTGACCGCGCGTCTCGCGCGCATCGGCGAATTGACCGCGCAGGCGGAGGCGCTGCCAGGCCGCTCGGCCGAGGCGGTGCGCGCGCGGCTCGCCAGCCAGATCGCGGCTCTGCTGGAGACCGGCCATTCCTTCGACGCGCAGCGCCTGCATCAGGAGGCGGTGCTGCTCGCGGTCAAGGCCGACATTCGCGAGGAGCTGGACCGGCTGAAGGCCCATGTGGTCAGCGCCGGCGAGCTGATCGGTAAGGGCGGCCCGATCGGCCGTCGCCTCGATTTCCTCGCCCAGGAATTGTCGCGCGAGACCAACACGCTCTGCGCCAAATCCAATGATGGCGCGCTCACCGCGCTCGGCCTCGAGCTCAAGATCGAGGTGGAGCAATGGCGCGAGCAGGTGCAGAACATTGAGTGAGGAGCAAATAGCGAATAGGGAGTAGCGCGAAAGACGCGCTCTCTTCGCCACTCGCTATTCGCTGGACCAAAGATGCCCACAACGCCAGACCGCCGCGGAATCGTCCTCATTCTCTCCTCGCCCTCCGGCGCGGGGAAGACGACGCTGACGCGCATGCTGCTGCAGAACCGCGAGCTCGACCTCACGCTCTCGATCTCGGTGACGACGCGCCCGCGTCGCTCGAGCGAGGTCGACGGCATCCATTATTCCTTCATTTCCAAGAGCCGCTTCGAGTCGATGCGCGACAATGGCGAATTGCTGGAATGGGCGGAGGTGCACGGAAATTATTACGGCACGCCGCGTGGGCCGGTGGAAGAGATTTTGCGCGACGGCCGCGATGCGCTCTTCGATATCGATTATCAGGGCACGCAGCAGGTGCGTGAGAAGATGGGCGCGGACACTGTCACGGTGTTCATTCTGCCGCCGTCGATGAAGGAGCTGCGCGCGCGTCTCGAGCGCCGCGCGGAGGATTCGCGCGAGACGATCGAGCGCCGTCTCGAGAATGCGCGCAATGAGATTCAGCGCTGGAAGCAGTATGATTATGTGCTGGTCAACGACGATCTGCAGCGCACTTTCGACGATCTTCTCGCAATATTGCGCGCCGAGCGTCAGCGCCGGCCGCGTCGCCTGCCGGGCATAGAGGCTTTCGTCGCGCGGCTTTTGAGCGAGTGACAAGCGCATGTCCTATCGCGCATTCGTCTCCTCGATGCGTGTATTGTTTTGTATTTTCTTTGGCATATTCGCGGTTTTGATCTTCGCCTTTTGTGTCGGTTTTGGCAAAGATTTGCTGGATACCGCCGTCGAGCATCGGTGGGGGTGCGCTTCGAGAAAAGAAGAAGTGGCCAGCGACGAGAGCGCAATTCGCCATGTGAAGGACGATTATCTTATTCGAGCATTTATGAAAAAACACCAGGGCGCGCTCAATTCAGAGGAATATGTCAAAGGATTGAATATTTCGTATGATCGCTCGAAAGACCATCGAGGTGGATGGTTTATCGAACGCCGATGGGTGGGGTTTGGAAGAGAAATTCTCGACGTCGGCTTTCTATATGGATCGTCGGCTTCGGAGATCGAAATCGAGTGCGCCATGACACGGTGCGGTCCAAGTCCTCGATGTCGCACTATTGCGAATTGACTCCAACGGAGCCGCCGCCACTGCGATCGGATCGGCGCTGGAGAGAGTGTCCGAGCCGTTGCGAGCTTCACAGCGACTTGCTTTCACAAAATTCGCCCGCGCGGTGAGAGGATAGGAAATTTCGACTTGCTCGGCCCGTCGCCGACAGTCAATCATCCGCAGTCAGTCCGATAATGCGAGGAATTTCGGTTTCGCCATGACATCCGCAAAGCTCTTCGTCCCGATCATCGCGGCGCTGTGCCTCGCCGCCTGCAATTCCGCGCAGCCCGTCGCGGTCGCGCAGCCGCCGGCCGTCGCGACGCGCAACACGACGCCTGCTGGCTTCGAGCTTCCCGATGGCTCCGGCTGCTCCGGCGCCATCCGCCGCTATCGCGCGATCATGGACAATGATCTCGCCATGGGGCATGTGAATCAGGGCGTCTATGCGACGATCCAGAACGAGATCGCCGCCGCCGCCTCGGCTTGCGCGGCGGGTCGTGACGCTCAGGCTGTCGCTCTGGTGCATGCGAGCAAAGCGCGCCACGGCTATCCGGGCTGAGCGAGGCCGCGGCGTTTCGCCGAGTCTAGATTGGAAGCAATCTCAACTCGCGCCGTTGTGGCGCGCCGGGCCTTTAACTACCTTCATATTCAAGCTGTAGCGCATTCATGGGCGGGCCTCGTGACGCCCGCCTCGCGCATGGCGATGGGCCGGTTCTTGCTTCGCTTCGCGCGGGGCGTGGGCGAAGGCGTCGAAACGATTCATCGAAAGGCGTGAAATGAAATCCTCCCGTATTCTTCTCGTCGCCGCCGCTCTCGCGGCGGGCGTCGGCGCCGCCGTCGCGGCCGACGAGACCTCTCTCGAAATCTCGATCAAGGATCACCGCTTCTCGACCGCCGAGCTGCATGCCCCCGCCGACAAGCCGATCACCATCGTCGTGAAGAATCTCGACTCGACGCCCGAGGAATTCGAGAGCAAGGCGCTCAAGATCGAGAAAGTCGTCGCCGGCAACGCCGAGATCACCGTGCGCCTGCGTCCGCTGAAGCCCGGCCGCTATCATTTCGTCGGCGAATATCACGAGGCCACGGCCAAGGGCGAGCTCGTCGTCGAGTAAGGACAAAGCAATGCTGGGCGCACTCATCATCGTCTTTCGTGAGGTCATAGAGGCGGGTCTCGTCATCGGCATCGTGCTCGCCGTCACGCGCGGCGCGCGCGGCTCGCGGGCCTATGTCTTCGGCGGCGTGGCGGCGGGGGCGCTCGGCGCCGGCGTCGTCGCGCTCTTTGCCGATGCGCTGTCGCAGGCCGTCGCGGGCCGAGGGCAGGAGCTGTTCAATGCCGGCGTCCTCGCGGTCGCGGTGGTGATGCTCGCCACGCACAATATTTGGATGGCGCGCCACGGCCGCGCCGCGGTCTCGGGCGAAAAATCCTTTTTCGCCCTCGCTGTGGTCGTCGCGGTCGCCGTGCTGCGCGAGGGCTCGGAGGTGGCGCTGTTTCTCTATGGCATTCTCGCCTCGGGCGAGACGGCCGCCGATCTCTTCACGGGCGGGTTGGCCGGCCTCGCGCTCGGCGCCGGCCTCAGCGCGCTCACCTATTTCGGTCTCGTCACCATTCCGGCGCGGCATTTGTTCGCCGTGACGACGGCGATGATCACTCTGCTGGCGGCCGGCCTCGCGGCGCAATGCGCGGGCTTTCTGCAGCAGGCCTGGATCGTCACCGCCCTCTCGCAGACAGTGTGGGACACATCCGGCGTGCTGCCGGATTCGAGCATCTTCGGCCGTGTGCTGCATACGCTGATCGGCTATGTCGATCAGCCGACGGCGCTGCAGCTGGTCGCCTATGTGACGACGCTGGCGGGCATCGTCATCGCCACCCGCCTCGCCACGCCGCGGCCCGCCGTCGCCAATGTCCATGCCGCGGCGGAGTGATTGTTGGTATCGAAAACGCCAGTTCCTTCATCCTGAGGAGGCCCCGAAGGGGCCGTCTCGAAGGATGGGGGGCGGCGGCCTCCTGAAGCATCCATCGAGGCTTTTTGCGTTTCCGCAAAAAGCGCCTCAGGATGAGGGCGCTGGGGGGGGTATTACTCCGCCGCGTCCGGCTCTTGCGCGCCGCGCGCCAGACGCTCGGCCTTCAGCAATTCCGCGACGAGGAAGGCCACTTCTATCGCCTGCTCGGCGTTGAGGCGCGGATCGCAGGTCGTGTCGTAACGCACGCCCAGCTCTTGCTCGGAAATATCGCGCGCGCCGCCCATGCATTCGGTGACATTCTGCCCGGTCATCTCGAGGTGAATGCCGCCGGCGTAAGTCCCCTCGGCGCGATGAACCTCGAAGAAATTGCGGATTTCCGCCATCACGCGATCGAAGGGCCGGGTCTTGCGGCCGCCGGCGCTGATCGTGTTGCCATGCATCGGATCGCAGCACCACACGACATTGCGCCCCTCGCGGGCGACGGCGCGCAGGATCGGCGGCAGCGCCTCGGCCGCCTTGTCGGAGCCGAAACGGCAGATGAGCGTCAGCCGCCCCGGCTCGTTCTGCGGATCGAGCTTGTCGATGAGGCGCAGCAGCGCGTCCGGCCTCAGGCTCGGCCCGCATTTGAGGCCGATGGGATTCTGCACGCCGCGGAGATATTCGATATGGGCGCCGTCCTCCTGGCGCGTGCGGTCGCCGATCCAGAGGAAATGGCCGGAGGTGGCGAAATAGCCGCCCTCGAGCGAATCGACGCGGGTGAGCGCCTGCTCATAGCCGAGCAGCAGCGCCTCGTGAGAGGTGTAGAAATCCGTCTGCCGCAGCTCGGGATGATGCTCGGGATCGAGGCCGATGGCGCGCATGAAGCCCAAGGTCTCGCTGATATGGTCGGCGAGCTGCGAATAGCGGTCCGAGAGCGGGCTGTTGCGCACGAAGCCCAGCATCCAGCGATGGGCGTTGACGAGATTGGCGAAGCCGCCCGTCGCGAAGGCGCGGATGAGGTTGAGCGTCGCGGCGGATTGCCGATAGGCCATCAGCTGGCGCTGCGGATCGGGCTCGCGGGCGGCGGCGGTGAATTCAATGTCGTTGATGATGTCGCCGCGATAGCTCGGCAGCTCCAGCGCGCCCTGCTTCTCGGTGGGGGCGGAGCGCGGCTTGGCGAATTGGCCGGCGATGCGGCCGACCTTCACCACGGGCGAGGCCGCCGCATAGGTCAGCACCACCGCCATTTGCAGAAAGACGCGGAAGAAATCGCGGATATTGTCGGCCGAATGCTCGCTGAAGCTCTCGGCGCAATCGCCGCCCTGCAGCAGAAAGGCGCGGCCGCCGGCCACCTCGGCGAGCGAGCGCTTGAGGCTGCGCGCCTCGCCGGCGAAGACGAGGGGCGGAAATCCGGCGAGCTGCCGCTCGACATCGGCGAGCGCCGCCTGATCCTGATAGATCGGCGTCTGCTCGATCGGTCTTCCTCTCCAGCTTCCGGGCGTCCAATTCTCCACTAGCCTGGCTCCTGCTCGCCGCTCCCCTGCGCGGCCCAGCTATACAGGAGCGCGCCCGCAGAGGCGAGCTTTTGCCCGCCCGCCGCGAGCGTCGCCTTATCCATCGGCCACGACCTGCGGTCTTTCCGCAAGGTGACGCGGCGCGCTGCTTTCCCTAGCCTCGACGGCGCCCTTTTCGTACGAGCGCTTTTTTCATGCCTGTCTTTTTGTCGGATTTCATTCACGCCGCCCGCTGGCTCGCCGCTCTCGCCGTTCTTCTCGCTCACGCCAATGTGCTCATCTCGTTGAGCGACATAATGGTCGCGCCGCATGGGCCGCTCGTTTATTTCTGGTGGTTCGTCACCGCCTTCTCGCATCAGGCGGTGACGGTCTTCTTCGTTCTGTCGGGCTTTCTCGTCGGCGGCCGCGTCTTTGCGGCCATGGCGCGGCGGACGCCCTTCCTGCGCGCCTATTTCGTCGATCGCTTCGCCCGCATCTATCTCGTGCTGGTCCCGGCGCTGGCGCTGACCTTCGCTCTCGACGCGCTCGGCCGCGACCTCTTCGCCGGCGCCGGCGTCTACGAGCTTTCCGGCCTCGAGGGCGCCTATGAGCCCACGCGCATTCTCTCGGCGCTGGCCATGCAGCAGAATATCTGGGCCGGCCAGGCCGGCACAGACGGCCCGCTGTGGTCGCTGGCCTGCGAGTTCTGGTATTATCTGCTGTTCCCGCTGCTGCTGCTTCCGTGGGCGCGCTTCTATTCGGAGCCTGCGCGCCTCGCCGCCTTCGCCCTCGGCGCGCTGTTGCTGTTCCTTCTCTCGATTCCCTCCTCGCGCGTGCCTTTCGGTTTCACGCTATGGGTCATGGGCGCGTTGGCGGCGCGCGCGACGCGCCCGCTCCTCTCCGGCAAATATCTGTCGCTGGGGATTTTTCTCGTGGCGCTCGTCATTGGCCGCCTCGCCGCGCGCGGGCCTCTTTTCGAGGCGCATCCGGTTCTGCACGACATCGCCGACGCGCTCACCGCGGCGACGCTCGCCAATCTGCTGACGACGCTGCGTTTCGCGGAAAGCGGCTTTGCATTCGGGCGTTCGGCGCTGCATCGCCGGCTCGCGGACTTCTCCTTCTCGCTCTACGCCACGCATATGCCGATCGTTTTCTTCTTCTGGGCCGGAGCCGGCCATATTTTCGGCGCGGACTGGCACAAGCTTCTGCCGACGCCGACGCATTGGCTCGTCACGGCGGCGCTGCTCCTCGTCGCCGTCGCGACGGCCTTCGTCTTCTCGCGTGTGACCGAGGCGCATACGCCGGCGCTGCGGCGGCTTCTGCATGCGGCTGTCGCCGCGCTGGACCGGCGCGCGCGGCTCGGCGCGCCCGCCCGCTGGGTTGGCCAAGGTCGAGCCGAGGGGCTATAACTCGGCCCTGTCCTGCTTTTTTTCGTTTGGGGCGATCCATTCGCGCCAAAGCCTTCGGAGACACATGCCCGTCCTTCTGTCGCAATTCATCGAGGCATGTCGTTGGGTGGGCGCGCTGCTCGTGCTCGCCGTCCACTCCACCAATATGTTCGTCAATCTCGCGGACATAATGAGCGCTCCCCATGCGGCGAGCGTCTACGCCTGGTGGTTCTTCGTCAGCTTCGAGCTCGGCCATCAGGCCGTCGTCGGCTTCTTCGCCATCTCAGGCTATCTGGTCGGCGGCGCGGTGCTGGCGCAATTGCGCAAGGACAAGCCCTTTCTGCGTGATTATCTCATTCATCGTTTCGCGCGCATCTATATCGTGCTCGCGCCGGCGCTGCTCGTCACAGTGGCGGCGGATTGGATCGGCCGCAACTGGTTCGGCGACAGCGGCGTCTATGACTGGCCGGTGTTCAAGGACCATGATCGCGTCGATCTCTTCCTCGGCTCGCTGGCCAATCTCTCGGCGATCTATTGCGATTTCTTCGGCACCAATGGGCCGCTCTGGTCGCTCGCCTGCGAGTTTTGGTATTACATCTCCTTCCCGCTGCTGCTGCTGCCCTTCGCCCGCGCCTATCCGCTGCGGACGCGCGCCGTCGGATTCGCCCTCGGCCTCGCCATTCTCGTGGTCATGTCGATCCCCGCCGGCGGCTGGTTTCGTTTCGGCTATTTGCTCTGGGGCCTCGGCGCGCTGGCGACTCTGGCGCGGCGCCCGCTGGTCCAATCGCGCTGGATCGCGCTCGCGCTCTATGTCGCGGCCGTCATCCCGATCCGCCTTTTGGTGCGCGGCCCCAATCTCGAGGTTCATCCCTATCTCGCCGATCTCGCCGATACGCTGTCGGCCGTTCTCTTCCTCAATCTGGTGGCGACGCTGCGCTTCGGGCCGCAGCAAGGCTGGGCGCTGTTCCAACCGCAGCTGCATCGGCGGCTCGCCGATTTCTCCTTCTCGCTCTACAGCGTCCATATGCCCGTGCTGATTCTGGCGCGCGCCATGGCCGATCGGCATTTCGGCGCGCAATGGGCGCGCGAGCTGGCGACGCCTGTCCATTGGCTGGTGATGGCGGCGGTGATGACGGCGGCGGTCGTCTTCGGCTTCCTCTTCTCGCGCGTCACCGAGGCGCACACCAATTCCGCGCGGCGCGCATTGCGCAGAGCCTTCGAGGCGGCGGAGGAGCGCCGGCGCCGGCGCCTTCCGCAGCCGATCGAGGAGCTGGAGCGCGAGCCGCAAAAAGCCGACGCATGAGCCTGAAGGTCATCCGTGCCGCCCTCTGTCGACGAAACGTCGCAACCCTCCTCTAATGGCGAGGACCCGAGGCGGGCCGCCGAAGGCGCGCGCCCGCGGGGACGCGTGAAAATGAAGACGTTGCCGCCGGCCGGCGCTATCGTGGGCGATTCGCCCTTTCTCTGGGTCATGCGCTTCGATGCGGAGGGCGCGGCGACGCTCGTCGCCGATCACGATTCCGCGCAGCTCGATGCGGAGGCCGACGGCTATTTCTGGGTCCATCTCAATGTCGCCGATCTTCGCTATCGCGATTGGGTCGCCGGCCGCCAGCAAATGCCGGCGGAAGCGCGGGCGCTGCTCATCGATCAGGACGGTCATCAGCGGCTCGACGCCGACGAGCAGGCGCTGTGGGGCGTGATCGCCGATTACGGTCGCGATCTCGAGCGTGAGGAAGATGTGCTGCGTCCGCTGCGCGTCGTCGTCACCGAGCGCTGCATCGTCACCGCACGACGCTACGCCGTCGAATCGACCGCCGCCATTCGGCAGGCGGCGCTGGAGGGCCAGCGGCTGCAAACGCCGCTCGATCTCTTCGAGGCGCTGGTGACGCGCAGCCTCGCCTCCATGGACACCGGGCTCGAGAAGCTGCTGGCCAAATTCAACAAGATCGAGGATCGCGTGTTGGACGATGAAGCGCATGACGACCGGCGTGATCTCGGCGCGCTGCGCCGCCAGACGATCCGGCTGCGGCGCGAGCTCGCCGATGGGCAACGCGTCTTCTCGCGCGCCGCTTTCTCGCCGCGCGTCACGCCGCCGACCCATGCGGCGCTGCGCCGGCTGACGCAGCGTTTCGATTCATTGCAGCAGGAGCTGCAGGCGGTGGAGGAGCGCGCGCGCCTGCTGCAGGACGAGATCGTCTCCAATCTCACGGCGGAGACCAATCGCCAGCTCTATGTGCTGACCATTCTCGGCACTCTGCTCATGCCGCCGACTCTCGTCTCCGGCATATTCGGCATGAACACGAAGAATCTGTTCTTCGCCGATAATGAGCAGGGGACGCTCTATGCGGCGGCGCTCTGCCTCGCCTCGGCGGCGGCGGCCTTTTTCGCGCTGATGTGGATCAAGCGCCGCGAGGGATGACGTAGCCCACGCCGTTCAGCCTCACGCCGCCGCGAGGCTTTCGAACAATCCCCGGCCGTCGATTCCGCCGACCAGCGGATCGATGAGATTTTCGGGGTGCGGCATCAGGCCGAGCACATTGCGGCGCTCGGAGAAGATTCCGGCGATGTCGTTGCGCGAGCCGTTGGGATTGGCATCGCCGCCGACGCGCCCGAGCGCATCGCAATAGCGGAAGGCGATGAGCCCCTCGCCCTCGAGCCGGGCGATCGTCTCGTCATCGGCCTCGTAATTGCCCTCGCCATGGGCGATGGCGACCTCGATCGTCTGGCCCTGCCGATAATGGCTGGTGAAGGCGGTGTCGGCGCGCTCGACGCGCAAATGCTGCATGCGGCAGACGAAGCGCAGATTGGCGTTGCGCATCAGCACGCCGGGCAGCAGCCCGCCCTCGCACAAAATCTGGAAGCCGTTGCAGACGCCGAGCGTCAGCCCGCCGCGCGCGGCATGGGCGCGCACCGCGTCCATGATGGCGGCGCGGCCGGCGATGGCGCCGCAGCGCAGATAATCGCCATAGGAGAAGCCGCCCGGCAGCACGACGAGATCGGTGCCCGCGGGCAGCTCGGTCTGCGAATGCCAGACCATTGCGGGCTCGTGGCCGGTGGCTTGGCGAAGCGCGCGCGCCATATCGCCTTCGCGATTGGAGCCGGGAAAGACGAGGACGGCGGCTTTCATGGGATCAGATCTCGATCTGGAAATTCTCGATGACGGTGTTGGCGAGCAGCTTCTCGCAGGCCGCGCGCAGTCGCGCCTCGGCGAGGGCGCGGTCGGAGCCCTCGAGCTCTATGTCGAACACCTTGCCTTGCCGCACGCCGCCGACGCCCTCGACGCCGAGCGAGGCCAGCGCGCCTTCTATGGCCTTGCCCTGCGGATCGAGCACGCCGTTCTTCAAGGTGACGATGACGCGGGCTTTCATGCGGCGGCTTCCCTGTTTGGGCTTCGGAGGCTGGCCGCAGGGTTAGCGGGGGACGCGCCGGAGCGCAAGAATTTCCGGGCGAGAGAATTTCTGGCCGGGAATTTCCGGCCGTGACGCTTCAGGCCGAGCGCGCGCGCAGCGTGTAGACGAAGCCCATGGCGCCGAGCAGCGCGATCGTGGCGGCGAACACCGGTTGGCCGGCGGCGAGCGTCAGCATGACGGCGACGAAGGTGGCGACGCCGATCACCGTGGTGACGATGATGGAGCCGACCGGCGACGCCCCGCCGCCGCTCGCAGCGCTGCGCCGTCGCGGCGGGCTGGCGACAGCCGAGACCACGGCCTGATAGGCGGGATCGAAATTGATGCGATCGATGAAGAGCGGCGGCGCGGCATAGGGAAAGCCGCCGGAGGGTGAAGCGAAATCGCGGTCATAGGCGGCGGCCTCGACGGCGCCCGGCCCGGTCTTGGTCACATAGAGGTCGATGGTCGCTGTGTCGCGCTCGCCGTCGCGGACCAGAAGCGCGGCGCGAATCGTCGGCGCGGCCTCGGCTGAATTGCGCGAGGGAAGACGCGCGCGCGGAACGGTCTCGGCGGCGTCGAGGAATTCCCGGACCGTCTCGCCGCGCGCCTCCGCGGCCGCGCGCAGCGCGGTCTGCGCCTCGCGAATGACGATGCGCGGCGGAATGCGTTCGCCGATGAGCCGCGGCAGGCCGGAGAGCGCAGCCGCGCTCGGCCCATAGGCCGACCGCAAAGGCGCATTCTCGCCGGCGAGCGGCCCGTCGGATTCGGCGCCGAGCGGCATGGCGAAATTGCGATAGCCGGCGGGCAGCGCGTCGCGGAGGCCCGGACCGGGCGGGGGCGGCGGCTTGGCGGCCGTCGCGGTCGCGACCTTCGTCTCCTCCTCCACCGCCTCGGCTTTCGCCGTGACCTGCGAGACGCGCGACAGCGCGCGCACGCTGGGCGCTCGGGAGGTGAGAGCGGAAATCGGCGAAACCATGATTCGTGACCATCCATGGCGCGTCGGACGCGCATCTAGTTTCCGGCGTCCGCCTTGCGCGAAGCTGGCGTCAGCGCAACCGGAGCGATTGTCGGCGGCCCATGTCGACGGCGGGTTACAGAAAAGAGTCGAATGCCGCCGACCTCGCTCTATCTGCCTCGAGAGCGAGGGAGGGCCTCCCAATGCATGCGGTCTCCAACTATCCGGGACGTCGGCGCGCCACGCAGGAGGCGGCGCGGCGGGAGGTTTTCGCCGTTGTCGACTCGCTCGCCCGCGAAATGCATCCGCGGCGCGGCGCTCCGACCGAGATTTCGCTGTCCAGCCGGCTCGAGCAGGATCTCGGCGTCGACAGCCTGGCGCGCGCCGAATTGAATATGCGGCTGGAGCGCGCCTTCCACGCCCCGCTGCCGCTCGAGGAATTGGGCCGCGCCGATACGGTCGGCGATCTGCTGACGGCGCTGGAGAAGGCCCCCGGCGCCGAGCCGCCCGCCTTCTCCGAGCCTTCCCCCGCCGAGGCGCTGCCGCATATTCGCGCCGCCTTCGAGGCGAGGACGCTGACCGAGGCGCTGGACTGGCACGCCGCCCAAAATCCCGAGCGGCTGCATCTCACCTTTCTGCGCGACGCCGCGACGCCCGGCGGCGCGCTCACCTATTGGCGGCTCGCCGATGAGGCGCGCCGCGCGGCGGAGGGCTTCGTCGCCCGCGACGTCGCGCCGGGCGACCGAATCGCGCTGATGCTGCCGACGGGAATCGATTTCTTCGTCGGCTTTTTCGGCGCGCTCTACGCCGGCGCCATTCCCGTGCCGATCTATCCGCCGATGCGCATGGCGCAGATCGAGGAGCATCTCACGCGCCAGATCGGCATTTTGCGCAATGCGGGGGTGCGGCTGCTCGTCACCACACAGGATGGGCTGCGCCTCGCCGGCCTCGCCCGCGGGCGCGTGGAGAGCTTGGAGGCGATCGTCTGCGTCGCCGATCTCACGAGCGGCGCCAATGGCGCGCCGCTGCCGCCGACGCGCGAGGCGGGCGCGACCGCCATGCTGCAATATACGTCCGGCAGCACGGGCGATCCCAAAGGCGTGGTGCTGAGCCACGCCAATCTTCTCGCCAATGTTCGCGCCATGGGCCTCGCCATCGGCGCCAGCTCGGCGGACACATTCGTCAGCTGGCTGCCGCTCTATCACGATATGGGGCTGATCGGCGCCTGGCTCGGCTGCCTGCATTTCGGCGCGCCGCTCTATGTCATGTCGCCGCTGACCTTCCTCTCGCGGCCGGCGAGCTGGCTGGAGGCGATCGACCGCCATCGCGGCACGCTGAGCGCCGCGCCCAATTTCGCCTTCGAGCTCTGCCTCGACAAGATCGATCCGGCGCAGATCGAAGGGCTCGATCTTTGCTCGCTGCGCATGATCGCCAATGGCGCCGAGCCCATCTCCCCGCGCACCATCCGGCGATTCGCCGAAAAATTCGCCAGACATGGCTTTCGGGCGGAGGCCATGGCGCCGGTCTATGGGCTCGCGGAAAATGCGGTCGGCCTCGCTTTTCCGCCGCCCGGCCGCGCGCCGGTCATCGACCGCATCTCCCGCGAGGCGCTGGCGACCTCCGGCCGCGCCGAGCCGGCGGGCGAAGGCGACGGCTCATTGGAGATCGTCGGCTGCGGCGCCCCGCTGCCGGGCCATGAGATTCGCATCGTCGACGCCGCCGGCCGCGAGCTTTCCGAGCGCCGCGAGGGGCGGCTGGAGTTTCGCGGCCCCTCGGCCACAACGGGCTATTTCCGCAATGAGGAGAAGACCAAATCGCTGCTTCGGGGCGGCTGGCTCGACAGCGGCGATCGCGCCTACATGGCCGGCGGCGAGATTTTTGTGACCGGGCGGGTCAAGGACATTGTGATTCGCGCCGGGCGGCATCTCTATCCGCAGGAGATAGAGGAGGCCGTCGCCGCGCTTCCCGGCATTCGCAAGGGCTGCGTCGCCGCTTTCGGCGCGCCCGATGTGGAGACCGGAACGGAACGGCTGATCGTCGTCGCCGAGACCTATGAGACCGTGCCGGAGGCGCTGGGCGTGTTGGAGACCAAGGTCCAGACGGCGGTGGCCGCCGTCTGCGGCGCGCCGGCCGATGAGGTTCGCTTCCTGCCGCCGCGCTCGACGCCCAAAACCTCGAGCGGCAAGATTCGCCGCGGCGCCGCCAAGGCGCTGTTCGAGGAGGGTCGGCTCGGCGAGCCGCGCGGTCCGGTCTGGCTGCAGATCGGCAGGCTGGCGCTGCTCGGCCTATGGCCGGCGATCCGAGGCGCGGTTGGGCGAGCCGGCGAGCTCGCCTATGCCTGCTGGTGGTGGCTCATCGTCTGCGCCGGCTATTTTGCCGCCTGGTGGGCGGTGATGATCCTGCCCCGCCGCTCGCGCTGGCCCGCCGTGCGCAAGATCGCCGGCGCCATGCTCGGCGCCATCGGCGCCAAAGTCACGACGGAGGGGCTGGAGCGTCTGCCGCCGGGCGGCGCCGTGCTCGCCTTCAACCATTCGAGCTATGTCGACGTCATGCTGCTCGCCGCCTCTCTGCCGGGAGAGCCGGCCTTCGTCGCCAAGAAGGAGCTGGCCGGGCAGATGTTCGCCGGGCCGTTCCTGCGCCGGCTCGGGGCGCTTTTCGTCGAGCGCTACGATATTGCCGCGAGCGTGGCCGACGCGGAGACGCTCGCGGCGGCGGCCCGGGAGGGGCGCAATCTCGTGTTCTTCCCGGAGGGGACCTTCACGCGCCGCGCCGGGCTCTGCGGCTTCTATCTCGGCGCCTTCAAGATCGCCGCGGAGGCGGAGCTGCCGGTCTATCCGGGCGTCCTGCGCGGAACCCGCGGCATGTTGCGCGGCGAGCAATGGTTCCCGCGCCGCTCGGCGCTGTCGCTCGCCATTCTGCCGCCGATACGGGCGGGCGGGAGCGATTTCCTCTGCGCGCTGCGGTTGCGGGATCATGTCCGCGCCGCCATTCTCGCGCGCTGCGGTGAGCCGGATTTGAGCGAATTGTCCAAGCCGAAGCGGGGGGAGGCGTAGCGGAGGGCGCCTGCGCGCCCTACTCGTCCTCGCCGAAGCGGTTGCCGACCAGCGCCGCCAGCGCCTCTATCGCCTGCGAGGCCTGCGGGCCGGCGGCGGTCACGGTGATGGTGGAGCCTTGGGCGGCGCCCAGCGTCAATATGCCCATGATGGAGCTGCCGCCGACCGTGTCCCCGCATTTGGAGACGGTGATCTCGGCCTCATAAGCCTCGCAGCACTGGACGAATTTGGCCGTCGCCCGCGCGTGCAGGCCCTTGCGGTTGACGATGGTGAGATCGCGGACGATGCGGCCGCCATCGGCGGCGGCGGAAACGGATTGGTCGGTCATTTGGCGTTGAGGACTCGGCTGGCGATATAGACATATTTGCGCCCGGCGTCCTGGGCTTGCAACACCGCCTGCTCGAGCGGAGCCGATTCGCGCACCGAGGCCAGCTTGATCAGCATGGGCAGGTTGATGCCCGCCAGCACCTCCACCTTGCCGCCATTCATCACGGAAATCGCCAGATTGGAGGGGGTGCCGCCGAACATGTCGGTCAGCACGACGACGCCGTCGCCGCTGTCCGCTTCGGCGATGGCGTCGATAATGTCCCGGCGCCGACGCTCCATATCGTCCTCGGGGCCGATCGAGATCGACACGAGCTGCTTCTGCGGGCCGACGACATGCTCGAGGGCCGCGCGAAACTCCGTGGCGAGGTGGCCATGGGTCACCAGGACCATTCCGATCATTCGCAGCTACCGCTCATGAAGACCGTCTCGCAGGAGAACGAGATCGTCGAAACCGGAGAACCGAAGCAGACCGGCATTGCGGCTCACCAATTTACTAACGCGAATGTCGCCCCGACGTTCGCAGCGTTTCGGGCGCCATTTTGTGCGTTGCGGCGAAATTGGCAAGCGAAAACCTCCGATCCTCGCTAAAATGCTACAAACTGATGAATAAACGACAAAATCTCCCTCGCCGCCCCGGCCTCTCGGGCGTTCGCGGCGAGCCTCGGCAGCCTCACGCCGCACAGATCGGCCTCCGCGCTCCCTTCCGGCGGATAGCGGGGCGGCGTCTCGTCTCTTGGTCCACATAGATCGACGAGACAGCGCAGCACCCCCGCGGGCTCGAATTCGATCGGCAGCACGCCCCTTCCGCGCTCCTCTATCGCCCCGGCTATGGCCGGATGCGGGCGCGCCAGCAGGCGGCCGTGACGGCGCATGAGCGCGACCCGATCATCGCCGATGAGCCGCGCGAAAAGCCCCCGCCCCTCGGCGAGATGGATCAGCTCGAGGCTGAGCCCGCTCTTGCCGGCGCCGGATGGCCCGCGCAGCAGCACGCCGGCCGCGCCGATGAGCAGGGCGTTGGCGTGAATCACGATCCGCTCCTCGACCTGCTCCGCTCCGGGAGGCGCGTCTTGGAGAGGCGCGCTGGTCATTTCGCCGCCGGAAGCCAGAGCACGAAGCGCGCGCCCAGCACCACATCCTCCGGCGCGATCTCGTCGGTTCCCTCCGGCTCCGCCCGCGTGCGGTTCATCGCGCGGATGCGGCCGTTATGCGCCTCGACGATCTGGCGGGAGATGGAGAGGCCGAGACCGGAATTCTGGCCGAAGCCCTGCTCCGGCCGATCCGTGTAGAAACGCTCGAAAATGCGCTCGAAGGCATGGGCGGGAATGCCCGGCCCGTCGTCGTCGACGATGATCTCATAGCCGTCGATCGGCTGGCCGCCCGGCCCCATCGCCTGCTCCGGCCGCAGATAGACGCGCACATTGCCGCCCTCCGCCGAGAAGGAGCGGGCGTTGCCGATGAGATTGTCGAACACTTGCGCGAGGCGCGAATCATGGCCGAGGATGCGCCAGCGCCGCCGCGGATCGGCGGGCTGAATGTCGAGCGTGATGGCGACGCCATCGCCGCGATCGAGATCATGCGCCATGCCGACGACGGTCTTCAGCACGCCGGCGACATCGACAATGTCCATGTCTGCGCGGGCCAGCTCGGCGTCGAGACGCGAGGCGTCGGAAATATCGCTGATGAGACGGTCGAGCCGTCCGACGTCGTGCTTGATGATGGTCAGCAGACGCGAGCGCGCATTCTCGTCCTTGACGATGGGCAGAGTCTCCACCGCGCTGCGCAGCGAGGTGAGCGGATTCTTCAGCTCATGCGCCACATCCGCCGCGAAATGCTCGATCGCCTCTATGCGATTGTAGAGCGCGCGCGTCATGTCGCGCAGCGCGCCGGAGAGATGGCCGATCTCGTCCTGGCGCTGCGAGAAATCGGGAATCTCCTGCCGCGATTTGACGCCGCGCCGCACGCGATCGGCCGCCTCGGCGAGACGGCGCATGGGCTCGGCGATGGTGCCGGCGAAGAGCAGCGACAGCAGCAGCATCACGCCGGCCGAGACCAGGAAGATGCGGATGATGCCCCAGCGCTCCTGCGCCAGAATGGCGTCTATGTCGCCGCCGAGCGTGGAGAGCAGCAGCGCGCCGCGCACCGAGCGGAAGCGCTGCACCGGCACGGCGACCGATATGATGGTCTCGCCCTTGGCGTTGGCCCGCACCACGGAGAGCGCGCCGCCGGTGAGCGCGGCGGCGACCTCTGGATAGGCTTTGCCATTGCCGGCGCCGATATCCTCATAGAGCGGCAGCTCCGGCCGGCGCGTCCAACGGCGCAGCGCATTTATGCCCTGCTCGAGATAGCTGGACGATTCGCTCGCGCCGCCCGGCGGCCCGAGATCGAAGCGCAGAATATTGGAGCGGCCGGAGACGGAGCGCGAGTCGAGCAAGAGATAGCCGTCGCGATCATAGATGCGCGCGCGCGTGCGCGTCGGCGAGACGAGGCGACGCAGCAGCGGGCCGATGCGCTCGGGATTGAGCGAGAACTCCATCGACGGCTGGCTGCCCTCGGCGAGGCTGTAGCTCTCCCCGGGCGCGAGACGCAGCAGCTTCTCGGGATCGATGGTGATCGCGTCCGTGTCGACGGTCGCGGAGGCGGCGATGGCCGCGGCGATGATCTCGCCCTGCGTCTGCAGGCTCTGCACGCGCGCGTCGATCAGACCTTCGCGAAATTGGTTGAGATAGAGAAAACCGCCGAGCAGCGCCACGAGGCCGCCAAGATTGAGCACGACGATGCGACGCGTGAGCGAGGACGACAGGCGCGACTGAATCGCGCGCGTGAGCCGCGCGAAGCGAACCGACGCGGCGCGGCCGATTCGCTTTTGCCGCGCCTGCGTCTCGACGCCATGTTCATTGTCGGTCGTGACTGTCATGAGCCGTTATGGGGCTTCCTTGAAGCGATAGCCGACGCCATAGAGCGTCTCGATCATCTCGAACTCATTGTCGACGACCTTGAACTTCTTGCGCAGCCGCTTGATGTGGCTGTCGATGGTGCGGTCGTCGACATAGACCTGATCGTCATAGGCCGCGTCCATCAGCGCATTGCGGCTCTTCACCACGCCGGGGCGCTGCGCCAGCGCTTGCAGGATGAGGAATTCCGTCACCGTGAGCACGACGGGATCGCCGCGCCAGGTGCAGGTGTGGCGCTCCGGGTCCATGACGAGCGCGCCGCGCTCCAGCACCTTGGCTTCCGATTCCTTCTGCGCGGCGGCTTCCTTGGGATTGGCGCGGCGAAGAATCGCCTTCACGCGCTCCACCAGCAGGCGCTGCGAGAACGGCTTGTGAATGAAATCGTCGGCGCCCATTTTGAGGCCGAACAATTCGTCGATCTCCTCGTCCTTGGAGGTGAGGAAGATCACCGGAAGGTCGGATTTCTGCCGCAGACGGCGCAGCAGCTCCATTCCGTCCATGCGCGGCATCTTTATGTCGAAAATGGCGAGGTCCGGCGGATTGGCCCGCAAGCCGTCGAGCGCGGCGGCGCCGTCGGTATAGGTTTGAACGCGGTAGCCCTCGCCTTCCAGCGCGATCGAGACGGAAGTGAGAATATTGCGGTCGTCGTCGACGAGAGCGATTGTCGGCATCTTCAACCTTTACTGTTTACGTCCGATATCGGGCTCGATGTTCGCTTCGGGGGCCTCGATTTTTGCGCCCGCGCGACTCGTCGTCTCGGCGGCTCGCCTCGCCGCTTTGGAACATCGCCGTTCGGGCGCCACGTTCCAAGGCGTTGGCGGCCGAAATGTGGCTGGCCTCGGCCATTCGCATGACGTCGGCCGAAACTGGGCCGACGATCGGCTTCGATGTCGCCTTATATACATAATCGCGACACAAATCACCTACTGCCGTCACAAGGGACGAATCGCCGCGGAAACAGGCGGCGAAGCCTTCGCTCGCAAGGCTTCCGCAAAGCGTCGAAAATTTCGATAAAAAGCAAGATGTTGTCGGCGCGTCCGCAGCCGTGCCGCCCCTGCGCGCAGCGCTCGCGCTCCCGCATGCGCGCGGCCCGCGCCAAAAGCGACGCTCGCGCATCGACGGCGCCGTGATTCGCCGGCGCTTTCGATTCGCGCTGCGCGGCTAGAGCTCGCGTCCGCTTTCCGCGCATGTGATCGTCGGAGAGCAGCGTGAGCGAGCATTCCCTCGGTCGTCGATTCGTCATAGCCTGCGCGTAGCGTCCCGACGCCGAGCGAATCGGCGCCGCGCCGGCATGGCCGCGCGCATTCGTGTCGCGCGTCGCGTGCGATTTCAGCACCTCTTCGTTTTCGACAGTGATCGGCGTCGCGCCGCACAGCGTTTCGGCTGCTCCTCGGGCGCTCGTTCGGCGACGCGCGCGGGCGCGCCTTTCTCATCGGCGCGGCGCCGTCCAGGGGACCGGCGCAATGAATCCTTTTCATTCTCATCGCGCAGAGCTGCTGCGCGGCTCTTTCGCGATCACGCTTCTCCTCGTCTCGACGACATCGTCGAGCGCGAATGAAGAGGAGTTGCGCGCGGAGGTTCGCGCGCTCACGGAGCGCTTGCACAAGCTCGAGGCGAGATTGGACAAGTCGCAAAAGACCGCGCAGGCCGATAAGAAAAAGGAGAAGGAGGAGAAGCAGAAAGAGAAGGAAAAAAAGGAGGAGGCGGAAAAGAAAGGGCCGGACAATTTCCGCTTTCGGGGAATCACGATCACGCCCGGCGGCTTCATCGCGCTCGAAAGCGTCTGGCGCAGCCGTTGGGTCGGCGCCGACGTCAACACGCCGTTTCAGAACATTCCTTATAATTTCTTCGCGACGGGACATTCGAGCGAGTTCCGCTTCAGCGCGCGACAGAGTCGTCTGTCCATGCTGGTGAAGGGCGACATCGATCCTTTCACCAAGATCACCGGCTATGTCGAAACCGATTTTCTCGGCGCGGCGCAAACCGCCAATTCGAATGAGAGTAATTCCTACAATCTGCGCCTGCGGCAGATGTACACGAATATCGATTGGGATTCGTTCGGCGCGCATTTCATGGCCGGGCAGGCGTGGTCGCTGGTGACGTTGAACAAGGTCGGCATAAAGCCGGACACGACGATTCAGCCGCTCACCATCGATGCGCAATATGTTCCCGGCTATGTCTGGGCGCGGCAGCCCGGCATGCGCCTCACTGTGGATTTCAACAAGGAATTCTGGCTCGCCTTCGCCGCCGAGGGCGCCGCCACCACTTTCACCGGCTATGGCTCCCTCCCTCCGGGCTTCTTCGGCACGACCGCTCTGCCGCTGCAAAATCCGATATTGTTCGGACAAGCGGCGGGCGGCGGCCTGTTCAACATTGTGAACAGCTATTCGCTCAATCGCGCGCCCGATCTCATCGGCAAAGCCGCATGGGACGCCAGTCTCGGCGATCGAACCGTGCATTTGGAGGGCTTCGGCCTGGCGCGCAATTTCACAACGCGCGCTTACTGGGGAAATCGCAACGCTTGGGGCGGCGGCTTCGGAGCCGGCCTATTCGCGCCGGTTCTCCCCGGCCTCCTCGATTTCCAAGTTTCCGGCGCCATCGGCCATGGAATCGGCCGCTATGGCGCCGGGCAGCTCGCGGACTCGACATGGTCGGTCTTCGACGGCGGCCCGCTGCCGATCAACGAGCGCATGATTCTCATCGGCGGCGTCCTGCATCCGCGGCCCGATCTCGACATATACGCCTATGCCGGCGGCGAGTTCACGCGCGCCAATCCGCAATATGTCGCCGTGCCGGGCAATGTCATTTTCGGCGGCTTCGCCAATCCCTATTTCAACAATCTGGGCTGCAACATAGAGAATGAGGCGCTGACGACGACGGCCTTCCTCTCCGGCGGCACGGCGGCCAATGTTCCATTGGGCGGCGCTTTGGCCTGCGCCGGAATCATCAAAGACATTCGGCAAGTCACCGGCGGCTTCTGGCATACATTATACGAAGGCCAGTTCGGCAAGGTGCGCGGCGGCGTGCAATATTCCTACACGGTGAAGGACGGTTATTTCGGCGTCGGCGGCGCGCCGCAGGCGCGCGACAGCATGGTGTTCACCAGCTTTCGCTATTATCCGTTCGAGGGCGCCGCGCCGACCATTCCCGTGCTCGCCAAATTCTGACGAAGCCTCGCGCGTCAATCCGTCCAATCGAAGGAGCGCGTCACCGCCTTCGCCCATTTGGCGATGCGGCGGTCGCGCTCTTCCTTCGACATCGTCGGGCTCCATCTTTTCTCGGCGCGCCAATGCGCGGCGATCTCGCGCTTGTCTTTCCAAAAGCCGACGGCCAGTCCTGCGGCATAGGCGGCGCCGAGCGCCGTCGTCTCTATGCAGCGTGGCCGCACGACGGGAGCGCCGAGAATATCGGCCTGAAACTGCATCAGCAGCGCATTGACCGCCATGCCGCCGTCGACGCGCAGCTCCTCCAGCGCGACGCCGGAATCGGCCGCCATCGCCGCGACGACGTCGCGCGTCTGAAAGGCGACGGCTTCCAGCGCGGCGCGCGCGATATGCGCTTTCGTCGAGAAGCGCGTGAGGCCGGCGATGATCCCGCGCGCGCTCTCGCGCCAATAGGGCGCATAGAGGCCGGAGAATGCGGGCGTGAAATAGACGTCGCCATTGTCGGGAACGCTCGCCGCCAGCGCTTCTATATCCGCGCTCTTCTCGATAATTCCGAGATTGTCGCGCAGCCATTGCACCAGCGCGCCGGCGATGGCGACGGAGCCCTCGAGCGCATAGACGGGCTTCGCGTCGCCGAGCTTGTAGGCGAGCGTCGTCAGCAGGCCTTTGGTGGAGAGACGCGGCGTCTCGCCGATGTTCATCAGCAGAAAGCATCCTGTGCCATAGGTGTTTTTCGCGTCGCCGGGCGCAAAGCAGGCCTGTCCGATCAGCGCCGCATGCTGATCGCCGAGCGCGCCCGACAGCGGCGCGCCTGCGAGCGGCGCGCGGCAGGCGCCATAGATTTCGCTCGAGGAGAGAATCTGCGGCAGGCAGGCGCGCGGAATGTCGAAGAGCGCGAGCAGCTCATCGTCCCATTGCAGCGTCTCGAGATTCATCAGCTGCGTGCGCGCGGCGTTGGTGGCGTCGGTGAAATGGCGCCCGGTCAGATTCCAGGCGATCCACGAATCCATCGTGCCGAACAGCGCTTCGCCGGCGGCTGCCTTCTCGCGCGCGCCGGGAATGTTCTCGAAGAGCCAGATGAGCTTCAGGCTGGAGAAATAGGTGGAGAGCGGCAGGCCCGTCTTCGCGCGCAAGCGATCCTTGCCGCCCTGCGCGGAAAAGCGCGCGACCAGCGCGTCGGTGCGCGTGTCCATCCAGACGATGGCGTTGTGCAGCGGCGCGCCCGTGCGGCGATCCCACAGCAGCGTCGTCTCGCGCTGATTGGTGAGGCCGACGCAGGCGAGATCGGCCGGCGTCAGCCCCGCCTTGTTCAAGGCCCCCGCGATGACGCTCTGCGTGTTGCGCCAGATTTCCGCCGCGTCATGCTCCACCCAGCCGGGGCGCGGATAGATTTGCGCATGCTCGCGCTGGTCGAGCGCGACGATCTCGCCCTCATGATCGAAGAGGATGAAGCGCGAGCTCGTCGTGCCCTGGTCGATCGCGCCGACATATCTGGTCATGACCGCTCCGCCTCTGTCCTTTCGCGCCACGAAGACACGAGATGCGCTAAATGTTATGAGAGCAAAAACTCGAGGAACGGGTCCGAGATGACGAACCAGCCTACCGACGCATTCTTCGCCGCCTGGCGCACCTATCGCAAGATCGTCGACACGAATTACATGTTCCATCGCGAGATCGGCGAGCGCGTCGAGGAGACGCTGCGCGCCGCCTTCGGCGGTGAGGGTTTTTCCATTCTCGACCTCGGCTGCGGCGACGCCTCTGTCTTCGCGCCGCGGCTCGCGCGGCTCCGTCCCAATCGCTATGTCGGCGTCGATCTCTCCGAGACCGCGCTCGGCCTCGCCGCCGAGAATTTGAAAATTCTCGCCTGCCCGGCGGAGCTGCGCCGCGAGGATCTGCTCGCCGCCGTCGGCTCGGGCGAGGAGCGCTTCGACGTCATTCATACGAGCTTCGCCGTGCATCACCTTTCCACGGAGCAGAAGGCCGAATTCTTCCGCCGCGCCGCCGCGCGCCTTTCCGAGCGCGGGCTGCTGCTGATGACCGATGTAATGCGCGAGGAGGACGAGACGCTGCCCCTCTATCACGCCCATTATGTGGAATGGCTGCGCCGCGACTGGAGCGAGCTGACGCTCGAGGAGCGCGAGACGACCTGCGCGCATCTCGTCGAGAACGATATGCCGGAGAGCTTCTCCATTCTGCAGGCGCAGGCGCGCGCGGCGGGCCTCGAGGCGGCGCCGATCGCCGCCTTTCGCTGGCACAAGGTGGCGCGCTTCACGCCCCGCGCGGGGTGAGCGCGCGGGTCAGCCTCTCCGTCTGCGCCGAATCGAACCACAGGCCGAGCTTGGAGCGCCGCCACAGCACATCCTCGGCCGTGCGCGCCCATTCCTGCGCGCGCAGATAATCGAGCTCGGCCTCGGTGAGGCCGCAGCCCAAATCCGCGCCGAGATCGGCGAGAGATTTCGCCGGCGCCAAAAAGCGCCAAGCCCGCGTCCCATAGGCGCCGACGAGCCGGCGCGCGAGGCGGGACCCTAGAAACGGCTTGGCGAGCTCCAGCTCCGCGACAAAGGCGCCGAAGCCGGCCGCGCCTATGTCGCCGCCGGGCAGAATGGCGCCTGCCGTCCAGGCGGCGCGCATATTCGGAAAGAAGGGCGCGAGCGTCTCCAGCGCATGTTCGGCGAGGCGGCGCGCCGTGGTGATCTTGCCGCCGAAAATCGACAGGGCCGGCGCCTCTTCCGCCCGCGCGTCGAGATCGAAAGCGTAATCGCGCGTGACGACGGAGGCCTCGAGCGCGCCATCGTCATAGAGCGGGCGCAGGCCTGAATAGGTCCAGACGACATCGCTGCGCGCGATCTTCTTCTCGAAGAAATGATTCACCGCCGCGATGAGATAATCCGTCTCCTCGTCGCTGATCGCCACCGGACCCGGCGCTGCGGGAAAAGGAATGTCGGTGGTGCCGACGAGGGTGAAATCCTCCTCGAAGGGAATGGCGAAAATGATGCGCTTGTCCGGCCGCTGCAGCATATAGGCTTGCGCGCCCTCATAGAGCTTGCGCGTGACGATATGCGAGCCTTTCACCAGCCGCACATGCTTGCGCGAGCTGAGGCCGAGACGATGCTCCAGCGTCTCTGAGACGAAGGGGCCGGAGGCGTTGACGAGCGCGCGGGCGCGGACCTCCTCGAGCTTGCCATCGGCGCCGGCGACGCTGGCGATCCATTGCGCGCCGTCCCGTCGCGCGCCGACGAGCCGCGCGCCGATGCGAATTTGCGCGCCGCGCTCGACAGCGTCCAGCGCCTCCAGCACGACGAGGCGCGAATCATCGACGCGGCAATCGTAATAGGAGAAGCCGAGGCGATGATCGGCGGTCAGCGGCGCGCCGAATTTCGCGCCGGCGAGGGCGACCGTCGAGGAGCCGGGGATGCGCTTTCGCCGCGCCAGATGGTCATAAAGCAGAAGCCCCAGCCGCACGAGCCAGGCGGGGCGGATCGCGCTCTCATGCGGCAGGATGAATTGCAGCGGGTGGATGATATGCGGCGCGGCGGCGAGCAGCAGCTCGCGCTCGGCCAAGGCCTCGTGAACGAGGCGGAACTCATATTGCTCGAGATAGCGCAGCCCGCCATGGACCAGCTTGGTGGAGGCGGAGGAGGTCGCGGCGGCGAGGTCCTTGCTCTCGAGCAGAAGCACGCTCAGCCCGCGTCCGGCGGCGTCGCGCGCTATGGCGCAGCCATTGACGCCGCCGCCGACGATAAGCAGATCGAAGACCATTGCCGGCTCCCTCCGCGATTTTGCTCGCGAAGAGAAAGTAGAGCCGAGAGCTGAAAGATTCGCCAGCGCCCCCTCCCCAACCCTCCCCCGCTGCGCGGGAGAGGGAGTAGATTCGGCGCGTCATCGAGGCTTCGCGAAATGCTTGCCGTCCCCCGCTCCCGCGAAGCGGGGGAGGGAGGGGCCTGCGCGGTCCCCTCCCGCTCCAATGCAGCTTACTCGGAGGCGCGTGAGCGCGGCGCGGAATGGTCCGGCCGGCGGGCGGCGGCCGGCTTGGCGCGGCGGCGCTGCTGCTGCTGCGGGGGTCGCCCATGCTCGGCGGGCTTGCCCGGATGGCGCGCGGCGCGGCCCGGCTCCTGATGCGTGCGGCGATGCTCGTGCGGACGGCGCGGCGAGTCGCCCTCGGCCGGGGCGGCGCCCGGCGCGCTGCGTCGGTCGGTGATCGGCAGCGTCTGGCGCGTCACGCGCTCGATCTGCTTGAGCAGCGAGCGCTCGCTATTGTCGCAGAGCGAGACGGCGGCGCCCGTCGCGCCGGCGCGCGCGGTGCGGCCGATACGGTGGACATAGGCCTCGGGCGTTTCCGGCAGCTCGAAATTCACGACATGGGAGACCCCGTCGATATCGATGCCGCGGGCGGCGATATCGGTGGCCACCAGCGCGCGGGTGCGGCCGGAGCGGAAATCCTCGAGCGCGCGCTGGCGCTGATTCTGGCTCTTATTGCCGTGGATCGCCGAGGCGCCGACGCCATTCGCGTCGAGATGCTGCGCCACGCGATCGGCGCCGCGCTTGGTGCGCGTGAAGACGATGGCGCGCGAGAAGTTCCGATCGGCGAAAAGCTCCAGCAGAACGTCGCGCTTGGCCGCGCCGTCCACCATGATCACCCGCTGGTCCACGCGCTCGGCCGTCGTCGCCGCCGGCGTCACCTTGACGGTGATGGGGTCGCGCAGCATGTCGTCGGCGAGCGAGGCGATCTCCTTCGGCATGGTCGCCGAGAAGAAGAGATTCTGCCGCTCCTTGGGAAGGCGCGAGACGATCTTGCGAATGGGGACGATGAAGCCGAGGTCGAGCATATGATCGGCCTCGTCCAGCACGATCGTCCGCGTCGACTCGAGCCGCAGATGATTGGAGGAGACATGGTCGAGCAGGCGGCCGGGCGTCGCGACGAGAACGTCGAGCCCGCCGGCGAGCATGCGGATCTGCGGACCATGGGCCACGCCGCCGACGATGACGCCGATGCTGATGCGGGCGAATTGCGCATAGGCGCGGAAGCTGTCGGCGATCTGCGCGGCCAGCTCACGCGTCGGGGCGAGCACCAGAACGCGCGTCGTGTTGGGGGCGGGGCGGCGGCGGTCCTCGAGCAGCCGTTGCAGGATCGGCAGAGCGAAGGCGGCGGTCTTGCCGGTGCCCGTCTGGGCGATGCCGAGCAGGTCGCGGCCTTGGAGAAGCGCGGGGATCGCCTGAGCCTGGATCGGCGTAGGCGTCACGTAATCTTCCTGCGCGAGCGCGCGCAGAATGACCTCGGCGAAGCCGAGATCGGCGAAATTGGTCACTGCGTAACTTTCGAAATAGGCCGCATGCGCGCGAGAACGTCTCCCGTGCGAGGCCATGCAGCGATGGATGGGAGACCTGCCCCGCGTATCGGGCCGTCATCGTGATGAGGACCCGCTCTACGGCTCCGATCCCCTGTGGGAAGCGATCCACGCGGCCGGAACGAGTCACGCTGCATTGCAGCAAGAACGTAGGTAAAGAGAATTCAAGGCTCTGTCAATCGGCAATCGCGCAGTTTGCGCCATTGTGGCGCTTTGGCCGCGCGCGGCAGGCGTGGCCGTGGACTATGCTTCGCCCGTTCGCCGCCATATAGAGCATAGGATATTCCGAACCCTCGAAGGTCCGCGCCATGCTCGAAGCACTCCGCGCTTTTCTCGATGAGGTCGCCGCGCCGGCGCGCCCGCGTCCGCTGGAGGCGTCCGATTATCGGCTCGCCGCGGTCGCGCTTCTGGTGCATCTCGCCTCCATAGACGGGGAATTCGACGCCGGCGAGCGCGCGCTGCTACAAAAGATCGTCGAGACGCGTTTCGGCCTGGACCACGCCGCCGCCCGCGCGCTGATCGAGGCGGCGGCGGAGAGCGAGCGTGACGCCGTCGATCTCTATCGTTTCACCCAGGTGCTGAAGCGCAAGCTCGACGAAGAGGGTCGGCGCGTCGTCATCGGCATGTTGTGGGAGATGGCCTATGCCGATGGCGAGGTCCATGAATTCGAGGAAAATGTGATTTGGCGCGTCGCCGAGCTGCTCGGCGTCTCCACGCGCGATCGCGTCGCGCTCCGCCAAGAAGCGAAAGACATTGCTGCGAAGGACGCGGACAAGCCGGTTCCGCCCGGCCCCTGGGGAGGCTGAAGACATGAGCGCCGCGACCACCGCCATCGTCACCGGAGCCTCGGACGGCATCGGCCTGGAGCTGGCCAAGCTCTTCGCTCGCAAGGGCCATCACGTCACTCTGGTCGCCCGCCGCCGCGATCGGCTGGAGGCTTTGGCCGGCGAGATCGAGGCGGCCGGCGCGCCGGAGCGGCCGCTGGTCGTCGATCTCGACCTCTGCGAGACGGGCGCCTGCGAGAGCCTGGCCGAAACTCTGAGCGCGGCCGGGCGCAAGCCCGAGATTCTCGTCAACAACGCCGGCTTCGGCCTCGTCGGCCGGGTCGCCGAGCTGGACGCCGCCGAGCAATTGGCGATCGTCGATCTCAATATACGCGTGCTGACGGCGCTGACGCTTCGCTTCCTGCCCTCGGTCATAGAGACGCGCGGCGGGATATTGAATGTCGCCTCCGTCGCCTCCTTCATGCCGGGGCCGGGCTTCGCCGTCTATTACGCCAGCAAGGCCTATGTCCGCTCCTTCAGCGAGGCTCTGGCCGAGGAGCTGAAGCCGCATGGCGTGCG
Organism: Methylosinus sp. C49; assembly: GCF_009936375.1. Taxonomy (GTDB): domain Bacteria; phylum Pseudomonadota; class Alphaproteobacteria; order Rhizobiales; family Beijerinckiaceae; genus Methylosinus. The sequence goes on from NZ_AP022332.1 coordinate 701,794, forward strand.
CGTCACCGCGCTCTGCCCCGGTCCGGTGCAGACGGGTTTCCAGGCCCGCGCCGGATTCGATTACAAAGGCGAGATGAAAGCGGTGAGGCCTGCGCTATTGCCGGCCGAGGAGGTCGCACGGCAGGGCTATGATGCGCTGTTCTCCGGTCGCCGCGTGGTGGTGCCGGGGCTGGTGAACAAATTCTTCGTCGCGGCGGGACGCGCGGCGCCGCGCGCGATTCTGCTGCCGCTGCTGGCCAAGGCGCAGCAGGCGCGCTGATCGTCATCGCTGAAACGCCGCGAGCCCGACGGCGCTCTCGCGCGTCGGGCTCGCAAATTCGCGCGGCTGAAAAGATCAGGCTTCCTGAGCCTTGACCTTCAGCACCTGCCGGCCGCGATAAATGCCGGTCTTGAGGTCGATGTGATGCGGACGGCGCAGCTCGCCCGAATCCTTGTCCTCGACATAGGTCGGCGCTTTGATCGCGTCGGCGGAGCGGCGGAACCCGCGCTTCATCGGGGAGGTTTTTCGCTTCGGAACGGCCATTTGTCTCGATCTCCAACTCCCCGCATCGGGGGCGGGGTGAAAACTCGTGCGGGGCGCATACACCAAATTCGCACGCGTGGCTAGCCTGGACCGGACTCTGAAAGGGCGACCGAATCGGGTTGACACCTTCCACGACGTTGGAAAAATCTCTGCTCGTCGACCCGATGCGGAGGGACGATTTAATCGAAAAGGATTGCGGATGCGAAAATTGATCGGTCTCGTTTCAGCCCTTTTCGTATCCGACGCGACCGTCGCGCTCGCTGCGGAGTGGCCTGCGAAGCAAATTTCCACCAGACTCGGCATGGTCACGTTCGAGGCGCAGCGTATCATTCCGAGGGCGTTCGACGATCATCCGGTTTTGAGATTGCTGATCGGCAAGAAAAAATTTGATTTCGACTCGGAGACGAACGTCGTCTATCTCCCAGCAGACGCAAAAATTGCGACAAAGCTCAACATGTCGCCTTTTGCGAAGGAGCCGATCGAAAGCTATCGGCAGGGCATTGCCGAAATACTGTCACAGATCGAAAGCGCGGCGGTTTTCCGTGAGGCGCTGAAGGGAGACGGCGCCGCGCTCGACAAGGTCGCCGCGGCTTTCGACGCACTCCGATCGGCCATGCGTGAAGCGTTGCCGCGCGGCGAGCTTCTGGCCGGCTATCCCGACCCCGACTAATCCGCCGAGCGCCTTCGGCGTTTGTCTCCCTCGCCCCCGCCGCCCCGCTTGATCGTGTCGAGCTTCGGCTCCATATACGGCCCCGAGGCGCCGACGCCGGGCCTCGCAGATTCTTCGCAAGAGAAGCGCCGCGAGGGCTTCGTTATGGCACGACTGCCGACGCTGAATTCCCCCTTCCTCCTGGGGTTCGACGAGATTGAACGCGCGCTGGATCGCGTCACACGCTCGGGCTCCGATGGTTATCCGCCCTATAATATCGAGAGGCTGCCGGGCGCCGATTCCTGCCCCGATCGGCTGCGGCTGACGCTGGCGGTCGCCGGCTTCACGCGCGAGCAGCTGGAGATTTCGCTCGAGGAGAGCCAGCTCGTCATTCGCGGCAAGCAGGTGGACGATCGTGAGCGCCAGTTCCTGCATCGCGGCATCGCCGCGCGGCAGTTTCAGCGCGCCTTTCTGTTGGCCGAGGGGATGCAGGTGCTGGGCGCCGATCTCATCAATGGGCTCTTGTCCATCGATCTGGTGCGGCCGGAGCCGGAGCGCGTCATTCGCAAGATCGACATAGCGACGCCGGAGGAGCCGGCCAAATGAAAAGGGGCGCCTCGCGGCGCCCCTTCGTCTTCGCAGGTCTTTTCGAGAGAGACCTCGGGGGGATGGCTCAGCCGGTCGTCTGCTCTTCCTGCTCGCGGACGGTCATGGCGTTGCCGTGCCAGACGAAATCGTCGAAGAGGCAGGCGTCCACGAACATCACCGGTAGCAGAATGTCGCGCGTCAGCAGCGCCAGCGGGGTCAGCCGGGAGAGCCGCCAGCCGGCGATGCGGGCGAGGAGGCATTCCGCGCCATAGAGCGCGGCGAGGATCGCGCCGGCGGTCAGCGCCACATTGGCGTCGAGCAGATGCGCTGCATAGGCGCCGGTGATGACCGGCATGAAGCTGCCATTCATGAATTCCGGCGCGAAATAGGCGGGGAAGGTGACGCGGCGCAGACGCGCCCAGCGCACATGGCGGGAGTAGACCTCATGCGCCGTGCGATGGCCGAGCGGCTGCTCGAAGGGCATGTCCACGAGCCGCACCTTCATCTTTTGCGCGCGGATGATCTTGGTGGAGGCGGCGTCCTCGGCGATCTCGGCGCCCAGGGCGCGAATGCCGCCGGCGCGCTCCAGCACCTCGCGGCGCCACATCATATTCTTGCCCTGCGCGAAGCCGATGCCGACCGCCTCCGCCCCATATTGCCAGCGCGCCTGGAAGGTGTTGAGGAAGGCGCATTCCACTTCCGCCCAAAAGCCCTTGGGGCGAGAGCCGATCGGCATGGAGATGGAGAGCGCCGTGTCGTCGCGGAAGGCGGCGAGCATGGTCTGAACATAGTCCGGCGGCAGCAGGGCGTTGGAGTCGGCGAGCACGACCCAGGAATGGCGGGCGGCGTCCCAGCCCTTCACGCAATTGTTGAGCTTGGGATTGACGCTCACATAATCGTCGCCGACCAGCAGCCGGGCGGAGATATGGGGATGCGCGGCGATGAGCCGCTCGACCAGCGGAATCACCGGATCATTGGCGCATTGCACGCAGAACAGCGCCTCATAGCTCGGATAGTCGAGCGCGAAGGTGGAGCCGATCGTCTCCTCGCTGAAGGTCTCGAGCCCGCGCAGCGGCCGCACGATGCTCACCGGCGGCGCATGGGCGGGAACGCGCAAATTGCGGGGGCGCGCTTTGCAGCGGAAGGCGGCGATGGCGATGCTGGCGAGGTTGAGCGAGAGCAGCGTCGCGCAGAAGGCGGCGCACACATAGGCCATGATCATGCGTGTTCCCTGCCTGTCACTTTCGGGATTCGAGACGGGCGGCGGCCTGCGCCTGCGCCAGCGGGCGGCGACGGCCGCGCAGCCCCGGAGCGGGCCAGACCGATATTCCGCCTGACAAGGAGCTCAGCTCTTGGCAAAAGGGGGGCGGCGCGAGAATCTTGTCGCGTCGCGCGGCCCTCGCACTCTCCTCCTGCCGAAGTTTGCTCATGACCACTCCGATCGTTCGCTTCGCGCCCTCGCCGACCGGCCGCATCCATATCGGCAATGCGCGTCCGGCCCTGCTGAACTACTTGTACGCCCTCTCCCACCATGGAAGATTCGTGCTGCGATTCGATGACACCGATTTGGCCCGCTCGAGCGAGGAGTTCGCGCAGGCGATCGAGATCGATCTCGCCTGGCTCGGCGTGCGCCCGGATGTGGTGGTGCGGCAGTCGCAGCGCGTCGCGCATTACGATGCCGCGGCGGCGCGCCTCGAGGCGGCGGGCCTGCTCTATCCCTGCTACGAGACGCCGGAGGAATTGGAGAAGCGCCGCAAATTGCAGCAGGCGCGCGGGCTGCCGCCCGTCTATGACCGCGCCGCGCTGAAGCTTTCGGTCGAGGAGCGCGCGCGGCTGGCGGCGGAGGGACGCAAGCCGCATTGGCGTTTCAAGCTGCCGGCGGGCGTCGTGGAATGGCGCGATCTCGTTCGCGGCGATTGCGCGATCGACTGCGCCACTCTGTCCGATCCGGTGCTGCTGCGCGAGGACGGCAGCTTTCTCTACACGCTCCCTTCCGTGGTGGACGACATAGAGCTCGGCATTACCCATGTGATTCGCGGCGAGGATCATGTGACCAATACGGCGGTGCAGATTCGCCTGTTCCAGGCGCTGGCGCCGGGACATGCGCATCCTGTTTTCGCGCATCACAATCTTCTCGTCGGCGGCGCGGGCGAGGCGCTCTCCAAGCGCACCGGCTCGCTCGCCATCGCCTCGCTGCGCGAGGAGGGTTATGAGGCGCTCGCCGTGGCGGCGCTGGCGGTGCTCACCGGCTCGTCGGACAGCGTCCATGCGGTGCGCTCGCTCGGCGATCTCGCGCATTCTTTCGATCTCGCGCATCTTTCGCGCAACGCTGCGCGTTTCGATCCCGCCGACCTCGGTCCGCTCACCCATCGCACTCTGGCGATATCGGAATATGACGACGTTCGCGAGCGCCTGGAGGCGCATGACATCGTCGGCTTCAAGGCCGAGCCGTTCTGGCGCGCGGTGCGGGGGAATTTGACGCGCTTCGCCGATGTGCTGGAGTGGTGGCGCGTCGTCGAGGGCGAGATCGAGCCGATCCGCGAGGATGCGGAGTTTTTGGCGCAGGCGCAGGCGCTGCTGCCCGCCGAGCCTTGGGACGAAACCACATGGTCGGCCTGGACCAGCGCCGTGAAGGCGGGCACCGGCCGCAAGGGCAAGGCGCTGTTTCATCCATTGCGCGTCGCGCTGACCGGCGCGGAGACTGGGCCGGAACTATCGCTGCTGCTGCCGCTGATCGGCCATGCGCGGGCGGTGGCGAGGCTCTCGGGGGCGTGAGGGCGCGCGCCCCTCAGAAGCACCGCACCTGCGCTTCCGCCTGTGCCCGACGCAACTCCTCGAGCGCCTCCTTGGCGAGGCGCGAGTTTCGGAACAGCGAGCCGATCTGCCCCGCCTGCTGATCCATGCTGGCGACCGTCTCGGCCGAGACATAGCGCTCATAGGGCAATATGGAGGCGACGATGTCGATGGAGCAGGAGCACTGCTCCAGCGCCTGCCGCGAATCGCCATTGGCCTTCATGCAGCCGAACACATAATCCGCCCGCGCAGAGGTCGGATAATCATTGAGATCGGCGGCGCGCGCGGGAATGGTGGCGGCGAGGGCGAAGAGGCAAGCGGCGGCGGGGCGGAGCATAGGGTCGATCCTGCGAGAGGCGAATGACCTTCTTGGCCTAGCGCAGGGAGGCGACAGCTCGCAAGCGCGATCGCGCGTCAGCTCTCGTCCGCCGCGCGTACAGCGCGCATGAATTCGCTCAGCGCCGTGTGGTCGAGCGCGCCATTCCGTCGCACCCCGGAACACACGTCGACGCCGAAAGGCCGGACGCGCCGGATCGCCTCGCCGACATTGGCGGCGTCGAGGCCGCCGGCGAGGAAGACCGGCCGTGGGCTCGCCGCGACGAAAGCCGCGCTGATCGACCAATCGTGAGTGCGGCCGGTGCCGCCGAGCTCCGGCGTGGCGGCGCCGGGGCGACCCGAATCGAGCAGAAAGGCATGAACGAAGGGGCTGTAGGCCGGAATGAGATCCAGCGCGCGCGGTCCTTCTACATGAATCACCTGCACGCGCCTTATGTGGGGCCGAAGCCTCGCCAGTTCCGCGGCGTCGCCGGCGGCGATGTGAGAGACGATCTGCACCGTCGTGGGCCTGGTGCGATCGATATGGGCGGCGATCGATGCGGCGCTCGTTTCGCTGGTGAGGAGAAAGGTCGAGATCGCCGGCGGAGCGGCGGCGGCGATATCGGCGATCAGCTCGTCGGCGATAGGGCCGGGTCCCGAGGGCATGGCCGCGACGAGCCCGAGCGCATCCGCTCCCGCGCCGATCGCCAATTCGGCTTCGCACGGCGATCCGATGCAGCAGATTTTAACTCTGGTTCTCATCTTCCTTCCCGCGGCCTCGCCCGATCATGCGGCGCCGGAAGCGGTCCGTCACGACCCCGTCTAGACGACGCTTGACAAAAATAATTAGGACTCCTAATAAATGTCCATGACGCTCTTCGACGCCATCACCACCCCTCTGCCGCGCCGCTTGCGCGAGGGGCTCGACCGCATCGCCGCCGCCATGCGCGCCGATGAATGGGGCGTCGCCGAGGAGACCGGGCTCACCCCCACACAATTGCATGCGCTCACCTTCATCGCCGGCCGCGGCGAGGCCGGGCTGCGCCTGCGCGCTGTGGCGGAGCATTTGGGCGTCACCCAGCCGACGGCCACCGATTCCATCGCCGCCCTCACGCGCAAGGGTCTCGTCACCAAGCTCGCCGATCCTCAGGACAAACGCGCCATCGCCATTCGCGTGACGCCGGCCGGCTGCGACGTCGTTCGCGCTATCGGCCTCGCCATGACCTCCGCCGAAAGCGCGCTGGAGACGCTGACGCCACAAGAGCAGCAGACGCTGCTCGATCTGGTCATCAAGACGATCCGCGCCTTGCAGAAGGCCGAGGCCATTCCGCCGCAGCGGCTCTGCGTCAGCTGCCGCCACTTTCGCCCGCACGCCCATGCGGACGCCGAGCTTCCGCATCATTGCGCGCTCGTCGACGCGGCTTTCGGCGGCCGTCATTTGCGCCTGGACTGCCCGGAGCACGATCCCGCGCCGCCGGCGGAGAGCGAGGAGGCTTGGAGCCTTTTCGCGCATCGCGACGCGCAGCCGGTGGGGCCGCGCGCGGGCGCCTGAGATGTATCGCAAATTCTCGAGCCGCTCGGGATTCCGGCGTCGCCGATCCAAGCCCGCGGCGGGTTCGCAGCAGAATGGCGCGCCATTTCGAGAGGGCGCGCCGCAGGTAGAAGAGAGGAGGACCAAGGCCATGGCGACGAAAGCGACTTTCTATCACGCCGGATGCCCCGTTTGCGCGGATGCGGAGACCGCCTTCGCCAAAGCGCTCGACCCGCAAGTCTTCGATGTCGAGATCGTGCATCTCGGCGAGGACAAGGCGCGGCTCGGCGAGGCCGAGGCGGCCGGAGTCAAATCCGTGCCCGCCTTCGTCATCGACGGGCGCGCCTATCACATTAATTTCGGCGCCGATCTCTCCGCGCTGAAATAGACCACCGACGACCCCCCGCCGTTGTCACTTCGGCGACTCCGAACTGCCTCGCCGAGCCATGCTCGCGCGAGGCCTTTTTTCGAGCGAGCTCCGCCTATGACCCCTGTGATCGAAACCCTCTTCGCGGCTCCGGCGCTCATTTCTCTCGGTCCCCGCGCGGCGCCGAGCGGCATCGCCAAAAGCGCGGCGACGCCGCCTTGGCGCATATTGCGCGACGGCCTCGACGGCGATCGTCAGGGCGATTTGCGCCATCACGGCGGGCCGGAGAAGGCGCTGCATCACTATCCGCGCGATCATTACGCGGCCTGGGCGACGGAGGAGCCGGCGCTTGTCGCGGCGGCTCCGGCCTTCGGCGAGAATATCTCCACTCTGGGCGTGACCGAGCGCGACATCTGCATCGGCGACATCTTCGAACTGGGCTCGGCGCTGCTGCAGGTGAGCCAGGGCCGCCAGCCCTGCTGGAAGCTGAATACGCGTTTCGCGCGCCCGGATATGGCGCGGCGCGTTCAAACGAGCGGGCGCACCGGCTGGTATTATCGCGTGCTTCGCGAAGGCGTCGCCGAGCCGGGCGCATCTCTCCAGCGCATGGAGCGGCCGCTGCCGGATTGGCCTTTGTCGCGGCTCAATGAATTGCTCTATCTACGCATGCTCGATCGCGATGCGCTGGCGCAAATGGCCGAGCTGGCGCCGCTGGCGCGCAATTGGCGAGAGCTGGCCGCGCGCCGTCTCGCGCGCGGCGCGGTGGAGGATTGGTCCACGCGCCTCGACGGCGCGTGAGAGCCTTGCGCGGTTCTGAAGGCAGGCGGCGCGTCAGGCTGGCAGCAGGCCCTTGCGCAAATTCTCGCCCGCGAGCGTGATGATGCGGCCGACGGCGGCCGGGTCGGCCAGCCACGCCTCTATGCGCGGATGGGTGAGCTGCGCCGGCGTGCTGCGGCGATAGACCTTGTAGCATTCGGTGAGAAAATACTTCAGCGACACGAATTCGCCGACCTCGCTCGAGAGATGATAATTCTCGAGCTTGAAGGTGTAGCTGCCCTGCACGCCGAAATATTCGCCGATCGGCGGATAGATGGGGAATATCTCCGCGCGGCCGAGATCGTCGATCGCATAATAGTCGCCATTGACGGGCGCCGGAGTCGGCAGGCCGGCATGGGCGAAAAATTTCTTGGCGAGATCGAAGAGCACGAACGGCCGCGGATGCACCAGCGAATACATGAACACGCCGCGGCGCGACCAATTGGCGATCTCGCCGGAGAGATCCATGCCGTATTTGCGCTTGCCGGTCTCGACCAGCTCGTTCACGGCGTCGTTCCAGACGTCGAAATAGCCGAGCGCCTCGAACACATTGCGGTTGAACAGCGCATGCGCCTCCTCCACCGAGAGGCCGCGGCGGAAGGCGAAGACGGCGAGCGCCGAATGATAGGGGCCGACCGGGCCGATGGTCGGCGCATGGCCGCGCGTTTCGTCCAGCAGATAGACGAGATCGGGATGGAAGGCGGAGAAGGTGATCGCCGGAATCATGATCACTTTGTCCAAGAGCTCGCACAGCTCCGCCGAGCCGCCGCCGCGCACATGCCCGTGCAGAAACTCGTGGCTGAACACATAGTCGTAGGTGGCGAGCGTCTTGGCGAGCAGCTTTATGTCCGCGAGCGTCTTGGCGATCGCCGAGAAATGCGAGACGCGCGCGGAAGGGTCGAGCAGCTTCATCGCATAGGCGAGACCGAAAGCCTGGCAATTGCCGATGACGGCGATGCGCGGCCCGGTGAGGCGCGGACCCTTCGCGTGGAAGGGCGCGAGCCGCGGCTCGACGAGATGATTGTACCAGGAGCGGATGATCTGCCGGTCGATCTGAGACAACATGCGCGCGTTACGCCATTTCGTCGCGGCCCGAAATCGAAGTCGGCGCCGAAGGATGACAAGCGCCCGGTCGCCGTTTATGCTCCCGGCCGCATCGATGAAGCCGCCGCATTCATCCCATTCCGGCGCGCTGTTCTCGCCTTTGTGAGGGCGGACCGCGCGTCGTAGATGAACCCTGCTCGACGAGCCATGCGGCCGGCGGCTTTCCAGGAGACCGACAATTGGCGGAACATCCCTATAGCTCCCTACCCGACCATCGCTTCTGGCGCAAGGCGGTGACGCAGACGCCTCCTTTCGCGATCGACCCCATTCTCTCCACGCCGTTCAAAATCTCGCTGACAGACAAAGTGGCGACCGGCGGGAGCTGTTTCGCGCAAGAAATAGCTCAGAAACTAAAGGCCAGCGGCTTCCACTATTATCTCGCCGAGCAGCCGCCGGAGGGCATGTCCGCCGCCGAGGCGGAGCGGCGCAATTATTCGATGTATTCCTGCCGCTATGGCAATCTCTACACCACGACGGCGCTGCTCCAGCTGTTCGACCGCGCCTATGGCGCCTTCAAGCCGGAGCTCGTGCATTGGGTGCGGCAGGAGGATGGCCGCATCGTCGATCCTTTCCGCCCGAGCATAGAGCCGGACGGCTATGACACGATCGAGGACATGCTGGCCGAGCGCGAGCGGCATTTCGCCGCCGTGCGCAAAATGTTCGAGACGCTGGACGTCTTCGTCTTCACCTTCGGCCATACCGAATCCTGGCGCTGCCGCAGCGATGGCGCGGTGCTGCAGCAGGCGCCCGGCGTCGCCGGCGGCGTGTGGGATCCTTCGCTCTACGCTTTCCACAATATGACCGTTTCGGAGGTGGTGCGCGACTTCCTCGCCTCGGTCGATCGCATTCGCTCGGTCAATCCGGCGTCGCGAATCATCCTCAGCGTCTCGCCGGTCGGCATCATCGCCACTTACGAGGACCGCCATGTGCTCGAGGCCAATTCGGCGATCAAGGCGATTCTGCGCGCGGCGGCGGACGAGGTGGTGCGGGCGCGGCCCAATATCGCATATTTCCCGTCGTACGACGTCGCGACGGCGCCGCCAAATGTCGCGCGCTTCTATCGGGAGGATGTGCGGCGCATAAATCCCTTCGGCATCAGCCAGACGATGCGCCTGTTCTTCGACCATTTCACCGAGCGCGAGACGCAGACGGCCAAGATCGAGCCGCTGAAATTCGACGTGGCGGCGGAGGCGGAGAGCAATTCCCGCATCGTCTGCGACGAAGAGGCGATCGAGACCGCGTGACCTTTTTAGCGTTTCCCGCCCATCGGCGGGAAACGCGATCTTCGTTTCCCGAAACTAGAGCTTATATATCCTCTGTCGCAGTTCGAACGGAGGATTCGCCTCATGGTCACGGGCTCGCTCGCGCTCGCTGTCGCCGGCGCTTTCACAGGGGCGTCTCTCTACGTCAATTTCGTCGAGCAGCCCGCGCGGTTGAAGCTCGACGACAAATCGCTGATGAAGGAATGGGAGACCTCCGATCATCGCGGCTTCGCTCTGCTCGCCGGCCTCTCGCTGCTCTCGGCCATTCTCGGATTCATCGACTACAAGACCTCCGACGATGCGCGCTGGCTCGCCGGCGCCGCGGTGATCGTCGCCGCCTGGCCCTTCATGTTCTATGCGGTCTCACCGCTCGACAACCGCATTCTCGCCTTGATCTCGGCCGAGGACGGCGCCGATGCGCGCAAGGCGATCGAGCTGTGGGGCAAGGTTCAGCTCGCGCTCACGGCGCTCGGCGCGCTCGCGGTCGCGCTCTTCGTCTTCGCCAACGGCTGAGGCGTCGCGGCCGAAGATTCGACATCATGCTCGTCGATCCTCCCTCGCTGACAGAAGGAGGATCGACATGACGCGCTCTTTCGCTCGCGAGCTTCTCGCGCCTTCCGCGCTGCTGGCCGCCGCCGCTCTGGCCTGCGGTTCTGCGGCCGGCGCCTCGTCCAATGATCCGCGCGGCGTCTGGCTGCGGCAGGAAGGCGGCGTGCGCTTCAGCTTCTATGATTGCGAGAACGGCAAGCTCTGCGCCAAGGTCGTCGCCGCGCAAAACGCCGAGGATCGCTCCTCGATAGGCGCGGTGATTCTTCGCGGCGCCACGCAGACCGGCCCCAATCGCTGGGCCGGCCAGATCTTCAATGTCGAGGACGGCAAGACCTATGACGGCTTCGTCACTGTCGACAGCCCGACGCGATTGACGCTGAAGGGCTGCCTCTGGGGCATGTTGTGCAGCGGCGAGACCTGGACGCGCGTTTCCGCTCCGCATGCCGCCCATGCGATGGTCGACGATGACCTGAGATAGGCGCCTCTCACGCGGAGCGATCACATCTCGTTGGAATAGACGCGGATCGATCGAAATTCGAAGCGCGCTGGCAATGCGCTTCTGTCGATCTGTCCGCCCCAGGAGCCGCCGAGCGCGAGATTGATGCGAATGCGCATCGGCATGCGCAGCGGATCGTCCGGGCCGCGCGGCGCGACGGCGAGCACCTGCCGGCCGTCGATGGAGACGGCGACGGTCTCCGCGCTCCAATCCAGCCGATAGACGTGCCATTGCGAGGACAGCGTCGGCACATTGGTCTCGGCCGACCAATTGGTCAGCTCGTCCAGCGTCGGACCCGCATGGGCGCTGGTGAAGACGATGTTCGGATGCTTGCCGACCGCCTCCACTATATCGATCTCGCGATAGGGCGGCCCGTCGTCGCCGCCGAGCATCCAGATCGCCGGCCATGTGCCCGCGCCTTTCGGCGCGCGCGCGATCACCTCCACGGCGCCATAGCGCATCGAAAAGCGCGAGAAGATGCTGCCGGATGTGTATTCCGAAGTGAGCGTCGAGCGGGTCCAATCTTTCGAGGCGCCGTCGTAGCGGGCGTTCAGCACGCCTTCCGCGCGGCCTTCCAGCGCCAGCGCGCCATTGGCGACGAAGACATTCTCGGGGCGATAATATTGCGCCTCGCGATTGCGGATGAAGCTGATCTCATAGGACCAGAAATTTTGATCGAGCCCGCCGGCGCGCGAGAAATCCTCCTCATGCACGAGACGCGGGGGCGCGCGTTTCGGCTCGGCGGCGAGGCCTCGCTCGGCGAAGGCGATGGCGACGACGCCGAGCGCGCAGAGCAGCAGCGCGGCCATGCGCCGACCGGCGCGCGGCGTCGGCCAATAGATTTGCTCGGCGTAGACGCCGGTATGGATGAAGACGACGAGGATCGCCGCGGCCGCCCGCAAATATTGGACGGCGCGGATTTCCTCGGTTCCGCTCACGCTGCTGCCGGACAACGCCGCTCCTTTCGACACAATTCGACGCCGCTGCCGAGCGGCCGCGGATATGCTGCGCCGATCGGGGACGTTCCCGACGGCTGGCGAGATCGGTAGAAGGAAACATGCCGCCCGGCAGGCGATCGGCTTATCGCGGCTGGCTTTCAGCGGCTGGCTTGGGCGGCGGCGCTTTCGGCGGCGGCGCGCGCGGTCTCGGCCGTGAGCGGGCCGATGAGGATGAAGGCGAAGCCGGCGGCGCGCCATTCCACCGCCGCGAGGCCGGCCGCGGTCTTGGGCGGAGCCGAGGGTCGCTCGCCGCCGGCGCGCTCGAAATAGAGCGCCGCCCGGGCGCCGGCGGCGGATTGATAGATCAGCAGCCCCGCCGGCGAGATCACGCCCGGAACGAGCCTGCCGCCGATGAGCTCGAGGCCCACATCGGCGAGGTTCGGCAGTCGGCCGAAGCCGGCGCGCTCGCCGAGCCAGGTGGCCAGCTCGGCCTTGCGCTCGGCGACGATCTCCACTGGCCGCGAATCCTGCGCGAAGGTCAGATAGGCGAGCTGGGCGTGGGCGACGAGCCCCGGCGGCTCGATCATGATCCGTTGCGGGGCGGAGGGCGGCGAGGCGGGGCCGGTGAAGGCCAGCAGCGCCGCTCCCGCCACCGCCGCGCCGGCGAGCAGCGTCAGCAGCGACATGATGATGGCGGGCCGGCGCGGGAGCTTGCGGCTCGTGTCCGAGCGCCGCATGGCGCGCAGCGAAGCGCCCTTGCTGGGGCTGAAGCGCGCCCAATTGACGCCGGAGCCGAAGCTGCGCGTGAGGCTCGTCACCGAGGCCGTCCGCAGGCCGGCGGGCACGGGCTCCTTCACCGTCTGGGCGAAGGCCGCGCGCAGCGCCGCATTCTGCCGGCGCCAGCCTTCGACCAGAGCGGCGTCCTCGGCGTGATTGTGCAGATGGTCCTCTATGCGCCGGCGATTCTCGGCGTCGAGCTCGCCATCGACGAAAGCATGCAGGTCGGATTCGTCGACATGCTCCCGGGGGCTCGTCATTTGCGGCCTGTTTATTTCACGACGCGCAGATGCGGCCCCGGCCGGCGGCCGGCGTCGGCCCCCGGCGAGGGATGGCGGTCCAGCGCGGTCAGCGCCGAGCGCGCGCGCATCAGCCGCATCAGCGCCACCGGCCGATCGGTGCGGGTGATGCGGGCGACCTCCTCGTAAGTGAAGCCCTCGAGCGCCACGAGCAGTAGCGTCTCCCGCTCCTCGAAAGGGAGATCGGCGAGGCGATGCATGATCGCCGGCTGCCGCAGAGAAGGACGATGCGGCGCGGCGGACCGCAGCCGGCGTTGCGCGGCGTGGGTCAAGGAGGCGTAGAGATCGACGCGAAGGTCGAGAACGGCGCCGGTCGACTCGCGCCCGGCTTCGTCCGCCGTGGTCTGCAGCGCCGTGTGGACCAGCTCGTCGGCGAGATCATTGGCGGCGCCGGAAAGCAGCGCGCGTGCGTAGCGGCGCAGGCCCGGCGTGAGCCTTTCCAAGGTCTCGTCGAAATCCTCCGCCTGTCCCATCGCTCGGCCCGTCTCGCGCGGTCCTCGACGCCTCGCCCGCGCGGCGCTGGTTCGGTTTCTTTCCCCACGGATATTATGCCAGTCCGGCGCGATTGACTATCTCCGCGCCCTGAGATTTATCTGTTTTTGTATGTCGGGCCGCGAGCGACGCCAAAGGCGTCTTTGCTCGTGCGCCCCGCCTCACGTCCCGAGCCCGCGCGCCCAAATGCGCGCGCTGAAGCGCCCGATGTGCGCGCGCTGAGCGCGCATGTTGCGCGCAGCCCTCCAACGGCGTTGCCGACAGGCGGCGGAACCCCGCCTCTCGATCGCAGATTTATGGACCATTGCTCCCATGTCGCAACCGGAACCGACGTCGAACGGCAATATTTTCAGCGGCGTTCTCGCAGGCAAGCGGGGCCTCGTGCTCGGCGTCGCCAATAATAAATCCATCGCCTGGGGCATAGCCAAGGCCGCGGCCGACGCCGGAGCCGAGCTCGCCCTCACCTTCCAGGTCGAGGCGCTGGAGAAGCGCGTTCGCCCGCTCGCCGCCGAGATCGGCGCGACCGTCGTCGGCCGCTGCGACGTCTCCGAGCCGGAGACGATCGACGCCGTCTTCGCCGAGGTCGAGAAGCTGTGGGGCAGAATCGATTTCGTCGTCCATTGTCTCGCCTTTTCGGACAAGGATCAGCTCGACGGCCGCTATGTCGACACGACGGCGGAGAATTTCACGCAATCGCTGATGATCTCCTGCTTTTCCTTCACGGCCGTCGCCCAGCGCGCCGAGAAGCTGATGAAGGACGGCGGCTCGCTGCTCACCCTCACCTATTACGGCGCCGAGAAATGGATGCCGCATTACAATGTGATGGGCGTCGCCAAGGCCGCGCTCGAGGCCTCGGTGCGCTATCTCGCCGCCGATCTCGGCGAGAAGAACATTCGCGTCAACGCGATTTCCGCCGGGCCGATCAAGACTTTGGCGGCCTCGGGCATCGGCGACTTCCGCTATATTCTGCGCTGGAACGAATATAACGCCCCGCTGCGCCGCGTGGTGACGATCGAGGAGGTGGGCGAGACGGCGGTCTATCTGCTCTCGCCCATGGCGCGCGGCGTCACCGGCGAGGTGCTGCATGTGGACGCCGGCTATCATGTCGTCGGCATGATGAATCCGGGCGCCGCGCCGAAAATGGCCTCGTTGCTGGCCCTGCTGCCGCAGCACACGACAGAGGCGAAATAGTCGTCATTCGGTGATGGCCGTCATTCCCGACACGCGCGATTTCGCGCGATCGGGAATGCGCGGGCTATGAGCGAATGCCCCGAGCCGCGCCTCTTGATAGCGTATCTCATTTGAGATACGCTATTCGACGAATAGGGGCGCGCGCATAGGGTAAGCACATGGCGGCACGCACTTCCATGCTTCATGTCCGAGTGGACGATGAAATCAAGGCGCAAGCGACGGCTGCGCTCAACGCCATGGGCTTGTCCGTCTCCGACGCGGTGCGGCTGTTCTTGCATCGAGTCGTAGCGGAACAAGCCTTCCCGCTGGAGCTCAAGGCGCCGAACGCCGAAACGCGTTCAGCCATGGCGGAGGCCGAAGAAATCGCTCGGACTCGCCGTGGTCGCTTCGCAACTGCCGGCGAGCTGTTTGCCGACCTTGAAAAAGCCCGCGGCGAGTAAGAGAGCGCAACTGCCTCGCGCGGCAGATTACGCAAAGTCGTTCCTGAAAGACTGGGAAAGATTGTCGCGTTCTGGCCGGTTCGACATGAGCCGGCTCAAAGAGGCCATGCTGCTGCTCATCGCCAACGATGGTCCACTCGGACCCGAGTGGCGCGACCATCCCTTGAAAGGCGAGTGGAAAGGCTACCGAGAATGCCATATCGGCGGCGATTTCCTCCTCGCCTATAAGGTAGACGACAGCGACGAGGCGGGCCTCGTCGTTTTCATTCGCGCCGGCGCTCACGCCGACCTTTTCGACGAGTAGCCGGCGCGGCGTCGGACTGCGAGCCTTCAGGCGCGCATCGCGCCCTCAGCGGAACTTCACGGTGAGATCGGTGCCGACGGCGCCAGTCTCCGAGCTCGGGCCTTGATCGGAGATGATGATCGAGCCGCCGAGCCATAGACGATCGGCGATCTGCTGGCGGACATCGTCCGATAGCTCGAGGCGGTCCAGCGCCTCGGCGGCGCTGGAGGCCGCGCCCAGCGGGGCGGCGCTGCGCTCCTCCACCATCCCCTTCTTCTTATGCGCGGCGCGCGCCTCGGCGATGCGCGGCGGCATGGACAGAACCGACCATTTCAACGCGCCATTCTCGCCGGCGGCGGTGGCGATATAGAGATGCGAGCCGAGCGGACGTTCCGGCTCGCGGATCGTCGCCGGCGCCTCGAAGATCGGCGTCAGCCCCTGGCGCACATAGATGCGCTGATTCTTCTTGCTCACCAGAATGGAGATGGGCGCGGCGCGCAATTGCGCGTCCTTCTCCGCCTTGGCGGCGGCGGCGGAGGCTTCCGCCGCCTCGCGGGAGCGGCGGCCCGCCTCCACGACTTCCGCATCGCTGGCGTCATAGGCGGTTTTGGCGGCCTCGAGCCGGGCCTTGGCCTCGGCGAGGGCGGCGTCCGCTTTGGCCTTGGCGGCCTCGGCCGGGCTCGCGCCGTCATTGGTGGGCAGGTCCGGCTTGGCGGTCGCCACGTCCTGACGCTTGGCGGCGGCGGCGTCGGCGGCCTTGGCCGCGGCTTCCGCCTTGGCGCGGGCGCTCGCTTCGGCCGCTTCCGCAGATCGCAGCTCGGCGGAGGCGCGGGCGGCCTGCTGCCGCTTGGCGTTGAGAGCGACCGAGGCTTCCGTCGCAGCCTTGGAGGCGGCCGCGGCGTCGGCGGCGGATTTCGTCTTCAGCTGCTCGGCGTAGCGACGCGGATTGATCAGCGGCGCCGCGCCGGCGTCGGCGAAGCCGTCGCGCAGGCCAGCGTCGGCCAGCGTCGCGGCCAAGGCTTCCGTCGGCGAGCGCATCTTGGGCGCCGGCAAGGCGGGATGCGAGATTTCACTGGGCGAAAGATCATAAGGCGCGATGACGACGCGCTCGCCGATGCGGGTCATGCCCCACAGCTTCTGCGCGAAGGAGTCCGGCAGGCGGATGCAGCCGTGCGAGGCGGGATGGCCGGTCACATGACCCGTATGCATGGCGACGCCGGACCAGGTGATGCGCTGCATGTAGGGCATGGGCGCGCCGGAATAGAGATTGGAGCGGTGGAAGCGCTCGCGGCCGAGAATGGTGAACATGCCTTCCGGCGTCGGATGGCCGGGCACGCCGGTGGAAATGACCGAGCGATCGACGAGGCCATTGTGATTATAGATGGAGATATGCTGCCCGCCGAGCGACACGACCGCGAACAGCGGCCGCGCGAGGCTCACATTCTCCGCCGGCTTGGCCTCGGAGGAGGTTCCGCGCTTGCCGCGCTTGCGCGGCGCCTTGGGCGCCTCGCCCACCGGAGAATCGGCTGAATAGCCGAGCGCAGATGCCGGTCGCGCCTCGAGGGCGAGAACCGAGGCGGCGACGCTCGCGGCGCAGGCCGCGGAAAAGGCGCGAAGGCAGACCCTGCGGCTGCGGGCTACAGCAGCGACTTCCGACATGACGCGAAAACTCCTGACACACACGAACACATTGCTCGAGCACATAACGCTCTGGGCCGAACTGGACAGAGCCTCGCCCTCGCCTGCATTGCTCTTATTGGTTAATGTCGGCTGAAATCTATGCGCTCGCGCACGTCGAGAAGAATTGCGTGGAATTTTCCCTTTCGCCGCCATAATGCCTCGAGGCCGTTCTCCGCTTTTCGCTCGCCGCGCCCGTCCCCGCGCCCCCGGCTGGCCTATTTCTCCCGCAAAGAATCATTTCGGAGAGGAAGATGGCTGCGATGTCTTTTCGTCGTGCTTTGGGGCGGCTCGCTCTGGCGCCGCTCGCTCTGGCCTTCGCGCTCGCGCCGGCAGGGGCCTGCACGAGCTTTCTCTTGAAGGCCGCCGACGGCGCGCGCGTCTATGGCCGCACGCTCGAGTTCGGCTTTCCGCTGGAATCGGAGGCGATCGTCATTCCGCGCAATTACGCCGCGCGGGCGACGGGGCCGGAGGGCAAGCCCGGCTGGGGCTGGAAATCCCGCTATGCGATCGCCGGGCTCAACGCCTTCGGCCTGCCGGTCGTCGTCGACGGCATGAATGAAAAAGGCCTCGCCGGCGGCATTCTCTATTTTCCGGGCTTCGCCGGCTACGCCGATCCCAAGACCGTCGATCCCGGCCATGCGCTGGCCCCTTGGGATTTCCTCACCTGGGCGCTGGGCAATTTCGTCAATGTCGAGGAGTTGCGCGCGGCGCTGGATACGATCGCCATCGTCGATGTCGTGCAGCCGAACCTCGGAATCATTCCGCCCTTTCATTACACGTTGCATGACGCCAGCGGCGCCTCTCTGGTCGTCGAGCCCATCGGCGGGCGGCTGAAAATCTATGAGAATCCGCTCGGCGTCGTCACCAACGCCCCCTCCTTCGATTGGCACCTCACCAATCTGCGCAATTATGTGAAGCTCTCGCCGGTGGATGCGCCGCCGCTGAAGATCGCGGGGGAGAGCTTCGCCCCGCTGGGCGCCGGCTCCGGCCTCATCGGCGTGCCGGGCGACCCCACCCCGCCGTCGCGATTCGTGCGCGCCGTGGGCATGACCCTCTCCGCCGAGCCGCAGAAGGACGCCGCCGGCACGGTGCGCCTCGCCGAGCACATCCTCAATAATTTCGACATTCCCATGGGCCTGGTGCGTGTCGCCCCGCAGGAGACGTCGCGCTTCGAGTTCACGCAATGGTCGTCGATCGCCGATCTCTCCGGCCGCGTCTATTATGTGAAGAGCTACGATAATCAGACCCTGCGCAGCATAGATCTCACCAAGTCGGAGCTCGAGGGCCGCAGCGTCCGGGCGGCCCCTCTGCGGCCCTCCTCCCGGATCGCGCCTGTCGAATTTCCAAAACATTGAGGCGAAGCGCCTTGTCATGGGGGAGGGTTTTTGTTAGACGGGCCGCCTGCCGGCGCTTTGGTTTCGATCAGCGCCCCGGCGCGGTCGTGGCGGAATTGGTAGACGCGCTAGCTTGAGGTGCTAGTTGGGCAACCAGTGGAGGTTCGAGTCCTCTCGACCGCACCAAGCCTCTCTCAGTCGAGGCTCCTGAAAGATCGGCTTTCGGCGCGGCCCGGGCGCCAGCAAAAGCCCTCCCCATTCCGAAGATCGCCTCGCCGAAGACCGCCGCGCGCGCCTTCGCCCGAAGAGGGTGGAAAGGCGCGGACGGCAAAGATTCGGATAATTCCTGTCTCTCGCCTGCTGTTAAGATAGAGTCGCGCCGGTTTCGAAAGAGGCGGGCGCTCGAGCGGGCATGGGAATGAAATATGTCGGGTCGCGCATTCGGTTTGGACAGATTGCTGAACTTATTCGAGCGCAAGGAGCGGACTTTCGATCGCTATGTCGACGCGCTCCCCACGCATCAGAACGCCATTGACGCCATTCCCGGCTGGAGCACCGCTTTCCCCGAAGCCTTCGGGGTGAAGGCCGGCATCGTCCCGACCTATTATGATTCGCGGATTTTCTGGGCCGTCGAATGTTTCGGGTCGCTCGAGAGCCGCGAGGTTCTGGAGCTCGGCCCGCTGGAGGCCGGCCACACCTATATGCTGGAGAACGCCGGCGCGGTGGTGGACGCGGTGGAGGCCAATCAGCTCGCCTTCATGCGCTGCCTCGTCGCCAAGGAGATTCTGCGGCTGCACAAGGCGCGCTTCTGGCTCGGCGATTTCGTCAAATGGCTGGAGCAGACCGAGAAGAGCTATGATCTCATCGTCGCCTCCGGCGTGCTCTATCATCAGCATGATCCGCTGCGGCTGCTGGAGCTGATCGCGCAGCGCGCCTCTTCCGTGTTCATCTGGACGCATGTCGTCTCGGACGCCATGCCGATCTCCGATCCGCGGCGCAGCGTCATGGCGAAGGAGCCGGAAATCCTCTCCTTTCATGGCGTGAAGGTGCGCGCCTATCCGCGCAGCTATGTGAGGACGCAGGGCAATCCGGCCTTTTGCGGCGGCATGCGCGACGATCATCGCTGGCTCGACAGGGACGATCTCCTCGCCGCGCTGCGGGCGCTCGGCTTCGACGACATTCGGACCAATCACGACGATCCAGATCATTTCTTCGGCCCGGCCATATCGATCTTCGCGCGGAAGTCATCGTAAGGCGCGGGCCGAGGGCCGGAGCGGGAAGGCGATATGAGAGTGATGCTGCTCGGCGGGTCCAACGCCGGGGTCTATTTCGGCTGGGCCGCCCAATTGCAGGGGCTCATGCCGGAGCATGAGATCACCAACCGTTTTCTCGGCGCGGTCGGCTCTCTCTACGGCCTCGCCCGGCTCATCGAGGCGGAGCGGCGCGGCGAGGCGCCGCCCGATCTCGTCGTTTTCGAATATGCGCTCAACGACGTCATTCTGCTGGACGCCGGCTTCACCACCGCGGCGCTGGTTCACGATGCGCTGGCCAGCGTCGCGCAACATTGCGCCGAGCGCAGCGTCCCTCTGCTGTTCTTGTGCCTGCGTCCGCGCCCGACCGGCGGTCGGCGCCTCTCCGCCTTCGTGCGGCGCATCGATCGCGTCTATCGCCGCATCGCCGCTGCGCATGGGATGGCCCCTTGCGTGACGCCTGCGACGATCTTCGGCGAGGAGCGCGCGGAGGATTTCGTCGATCCGCATCATCTCACTGCGGAAGCCTCGGTGAAATGCGCGAAGGTCGTGGCCGATCTCATTTCCGGCGGCGCCATTCCAGTTCCGCGGGCGGGCCGGCGTCACGCGCCCATTTTCGATTATGTCTCCGCGTCGCAGGCCGAGCCGCAGGGAAGCTGCCGCAGGGTGGAGATCGCTTCAACGGTCTTCTCGGGGAGCTTTCTGGAAATCGCCCGGCCGGGGGCGAGCCGCTGGCCCGGCCGCGGCCGGCTCGCCGGCCTGCTGCTGCGCTCGACCAGCGAGAGCGGCGTCTATCGCATATCGGCGGGCGGGCGCGCCTTCGCCCGGACGGCGCAATCGAGCATGCGCGAGATCGTGCCCAATCTCATTCTGCTGCATTATTCGCGCAGGCGTCCGCGCGCCGATTTCGATCTCGAGATCGCCATGCCGAACGATGAGAGCGCCCTCGCGGCCCTGCCGCAGGAGAAGACGCTGCTGCCGGCCGCGCCGGGCGCGCCTTTTGCGGAGCAGAGGCTGCAGATCGCCGCCGTGATGTTCTGGCGGCCGTCTTTCTGGCGGCGCTGGCTGGCCCTGCTCTCGCTACGCTTTCGGCAGGAAAAGCAAAGCTTTGGCTAGAACAAGGCGTTCTGCGCGTACGGCCAAGCCGCGACCACAATTGGGCGGCAGTGTCCGCCGCAACCGATGCGACAAACCAGAGGTTCCGTTACACCATGACCGACGAGACGAGCGATCATACGGTCGATCTGAGTGACCCTTCCGAATATGAGGACATCGTCTCTCAGCGCGCCATCGCCTTCTGCCACCTCGCAAAAGTCGCCGACTCCGTCCGCGACGAGCAGGTCAAGGAGCAGTGCCTCATCATGCTGCGCAAGCTCAACGCCAGCATAAGGGCGCCCTCGACCGCGGAGGTGCGATCGATCGATGGCGGCCAGATCTGACGCCTCACCGACCGAGCCGGGACGCGATCGCCAGCTGCGCCTCGGCCAGCCGCGCGATGAGCGCCCGTCGCCGCTCCGGCTCGGCGAGGGCGGACTCATAATCCTCGGCCGCGTCGCCGAGCGCGAAGGCGCCGATGGCGCGCGCCGCGCCTTTGAGCGTATGGGCGAGGTCTCGGCGCGCCTTGTCCGAGGCCGCCGCCGCCAGCCTCCCCTCGAACTCGCCCGCCTGGGTGAGGAACAACGTCAGCAGCTCGATCTCGAGCTCGGCGTCGCCCATCGTCTGACGCGAGAGATGCGCCCAATCGATCGCGTCGGGCGCGCCTTCGGTGTTTCCGCCATCCGTCATTCTACGTCTCCGATCGACCCTTCGCGGAAAAGTCTCGTTTTTCCTGTGGATTGCGCCGCGAGCCCGCGCGGGGCCTCGGCGATTGCGCTCGCCGGGCCGAATCGGGCGTCGTATTCTTATTCGAATCAATCTTATGTAGGCATTGCTTCGGATTTTCGGCCAGGCCACAGGTCGTCCCTTTTGCTCCGCTGCAGCCGGAGCGCCGAGCATCTTTCTCCCGTCGCGTTAACGACGATTTCGATTGGCCGCCGGCGCCCGTTTCATTTGCGGGCCGACGGCGGTAATATTTGGTTAATCTTTTCTGCTCGATGTGAACGGCGACAAAGGGTGAGCGGCGTCATAAAGCGGAACCATGACCGCTCGGAGAGGTGACGATGGCGAAATCGGGCAAGCCCCAGGACGCGGCTATCGCTGCGCTGTCGGCGGTCGAAGAGGCGTTGAATCTGGGCTTGGAGCCCACCGCCGAGGCCGCGACGGAAGCGGGCGAGAAAATCGCGTCGCCGGCCGAGGCGGGCGCCAAGCCCGCCGATAAGGCCGAGGGCAAGAGCCAGGCCAAGACGGCCCCCGGCTTCAACTTCAGCCTCCCCTCCTCGCGACGCCAAGATGCGCGCGACGCCGCGCGGGAGTCTGCGCGCCCGTCGGAAGGCTCCGTGGTCGCGTCCGGCCGCGCCGCGGCCAAGCCGCAGGTGGCTCCCGCCGGCGCGCCCGCCAATGACGATCGCCAGACCGTCGGCGAGCTGCGCGCCGCGCTGCAGGTCCGTCCCAACACCGCTATTCTCGGCTATACTTTCCTGTCCATCGCCGCCTGGGCGGTGCTGTGGACCCTCTTCGTCTATTTCAATCAGGGCGAGATTCTCGACCGCGAGAACGGCTCCTTCCTCGCGCCCAAGCCGGTGCTGACGCTGCTGGCGCTGCTCGCCCCCATCGTCTTTATTTTCGTGACCGGCGTGATGGCGCGCCGCGCCCATGAGATGAAGCAGGTCGCCAATTCCATGGCGGAAGTGGCGATAAGGCTGATCGAGCCGGAGACCATCGCCACCGAGCAGATGGTGACGCTGTCGCAGGCCATTCGCCGCGAGGCCGCCTCCATGGGCGACGGCATAGAGCGCGCGCTGGCGCGGGCCAGCGAGCTCGAGATCATCGTGCGCACCGAGGTCTCGAATCTCGAGCGCTCCTATTCCGAGAATGAGCGCCGCATTCGCGTGCTCATCGACGAGCTGACGCGCGAGCGCGAGGCGATCCTCGTCAACGCCGACAACGCCCGCACGGCGCTGCTCGGCGCGCGCGAGTCGCTGTCGGCGGAATTGCAGACCAGCTCCTCCCATCTCGCCGAGACGGTGAGCGAGGCCGGCGGCCGCGTGACCGCCGCTCTCGGCTCCAAGGGGGAGGAGATTCGTCTGGCGCTGGAGCGCGTCGGCGACGGCTTCAACTCCACGCTCTCGACGCGTGGCGAGGATATGGTGCAGCGTCTCTCCGTCGCCGGGGAGACGATCGCGGTCAGCCTCACTCTGGCCTCGGAGGAGGTCACGCGGCGCTTCTCCGACGGCATAGCCGAGGCCGATCGCAAGCTTCAGGAGCGCGGCGACGCGCTGGCGACCGATTTCGAATCGCGCGGCGCCTATGTCGTCGATCGGCTCGACTCCATCGGCGGCCATCTCGTGCAGGCGGTGGGCGAGCGCGGCGAGAGCTTCGTCGATCGTCTCGCGGAGACCAGCGGGCGCGTCGACGAGGCGATCGAGACGCATGGCGGCGCGATCGAGCGTTCGCTGCTGTCGGCTTCTGAAAATCTCGCGACCCAGCTCGCCGAGAAAGTGGCGGCGACCGAATCGGCCTTCCGCACGGCCGGCGACCGCCTCGCCGAGCTGCTCGAGGAAACGCGCGAGCGCGCCCGCGCCGAGCTGGAGGCGCATGGCGGCGGCCTCAACGAACGTTTCGCGCAGACGCTCGCCGAAAGCGCCAGCGCCTTCACCGAGCAGGCCGACGCTCTGCACGAGCGTTTCGCCGCCGTGGCCGGCGAGGCAATCGCCGCCATCGCTTCGCATGGCGATCGCGTCACCGACACGCTCGCCGATCGCCTCGGCGCCTTCGAGGAGAATGTCGTCGTCCAGGGCGGCGAGATCGCCTCGCGCTTCGCCGAGCAGGGCGAGCGCATCGGCGCGGCGCTGACGCAGGGCGTCGCGGAATTCGAGCAGAGCGTCGCGCAGCGCAGCGCCGAAGCGACGGCGCGCCTCGCCGAAGAGGGCGCGCGTCTCGGCCAGACGGTGGCCGAAGGACTCATGGCTTTCGAGGAACGTGTGACCGGCCATGGCGACGAGGTCGCGGCGCGTCTCGTTCTGCATGGCGACGCCATCGGCTCCGCCGTTGCGGAAGGTCTCGCGGCCTTCGAGGAGCGCGTCACCGGCCATAGCGAGGAAGTGGCGACGCGCCTGCTGACGCGAGGCGACGAGATCGGCTCCGCCGTGGCCGCCGGCCTCGCCTCTTTCGAGGAGCGCGTCGCGGGCCGCAGCGAGGCGGCGGCGGAGCGTCTTTCGGTCCAGGGCGAGACGATCGGCTCTGCGGTGGCGGCGGGTCTCGCGGCCTTCGAGGAACGCGTCCTCGGCCACAGCGAGGAAGTGGCGACGCGTCTCGTCACCCATGGCGATGCGATCGGCTCCGCGGTGGCGGAAGGCCTCGCGGCCTTCGAGGAACGCGTCCTCGGCCACAGCGAGGAAGTGGCGACGCGTCTCGTCACCCATGGCGATGCGATCGGCTCCGCGGTGGCGGAAGGCCTCGCCGCATTCGAGGAGCGTGTCGCCGGCCGCAGCGAGGATGCGGCCGCGCGTCTTTCGACGCAGGGCGAAACGATCGGCGCGGCGTTGGCGGCCAGCCTCGCGGCTTTCGAGGAGCGCGTCACCGGTCAGAGCGAGGATGTCGCGACGCGTCTCTCGGCGCATGGCGACGCCATCGGGTCGGCGGTGGCGGAAGGCCTCTCCGCCTTCGAGGAACGCGTCATCGGCCATAGCGAGGATGTCGCCAATCGTCTCGTCTCGCATGGCGACGCGATCGGCGCCGCCGTCACCGAGGGCCTCGCGGCCTTCGAGGAGCGCGTCGCCGGCCAGAGCGAGGATGTCGCGGCGCGGCTCGCAGCTCATGCCGACGCGGTCGGCGCCGCCGTCAACGAAGGGCTCGCGGCTTTCGAGGAGCGTGTCGCCGGCCAGGGCGCCGCAGCGGCCGAGCGCCTCATCGAGGAAGGCGCGCGCATCGGCCTCTCCGTGTCGGAGGGCGTCGCCGCTTTCGAGGCGCGCGTGCTCGGCCACAGCGAGGTGGTCGCCGATCGTCTCGTCGCGCAGGGCGATGCGATCGGAGCCGCGGTCTCGGAAGGCCTCGCGGCCTTCGAGGAGCGCGTGACCGGCCACAGCGCCGAGGCGACGGAACGTCTCGTCGCTCATGCGGAGCAGATCGGCTCCACCGTTTCCGGCAGCCTCGCCGTCTTCGAGGAGCGGGTCCTCGGCCAGAGCGAGCAGGCGGCCGAACGTCTGGTCTCCCATGGCGACGCCATCGGGGTCGCGGTCGCCGACGGCCTCGCCGCCTTCGAGGCGCGCATTCTCGGCCATGGCGAGGATGTGGCGCAGCGCCTCGTCGCCCATGGCGACACGATCAGCGGCATCGTCACCGAAGGCCTCGCCAAATTCGAGACGCGCGTTCTCGGCCAGAGCGAGGAGGCCGCCGCGCGGCTCACCGCTCACGGCGACGCCCTCGGCCTCGCCGTTGCGGAAGGCATCGCCGCTTTCGAGGATCGGCTCTCGCAGCAGCATGAGGCGACGCTGTCCAGCCTCGAGGAGCAGAGCGAGCGCGCCACGACGGCCGTCGCGGGCGGCCTCGAGGCCTTCCGCGAGGCGGTCGTGCAGCAGAGCGAGGAAACCGCCTCGCGGTTCCTGCAGCAGGGCGAGCGCGTCGGCCAGGCCATCGCCGAAGGGCTCGCCTCCTTCGAGGAGCGCATCGCCGGCCGCAGCGACGAGACCGTCCTGCGTCTGGTCGAGCGCGGCGACGAGATCGGCGCCTATCTCTCCCAGGGCCTCGCGGCCTTCGAGGAGACGGTGGTGCGCCATGGCGACGAGGTGGCGACGCGCGTCACCGAGCATTCGGATCGCATCGCTTCCGTGCTCTCCGAGCGGCTCACCGCTTTCGAGGAGCAGGTGGTGCGGCAGAGCGGCGATGTCGTCGCCCGCGTCACCGAGCAGGGGGAATGGGTCGACGGCGTGCTGGTCAATCGGCTGGACGCGCTGGAGGAGGCGACCGCGCAAGTCTCCCGCACGCTCGAGGAGACGCAGAGCCGCGCCGAGCAGGCCTTCACGGTCGGCGGCGCCGCGCTCGAGGCGGGCCTCGCCGCGAGCGTCGCCGATGTCGCCGCGACTCTCGCCGAGCAATCCGCCTCGCTGCAGGAGCGTTTCGCGGTCACGGCCAGCGAGGCGGCGCTCGCCATCGCCACGCAGGGCGAGCGCATCGAGGAAGCGCTCGCCGGCCGCATCGCCGCTTTCGAGGCCATGGCGCTCGATCAAGGCGGCGCGCTGGCCAATGCGCTGACGGCGAGCGGCGAAGGCCTCGCGCGCGACGTCGCCGAGCGCCTCGCCTCTCTCGACGAGACATTGCGCGGCCATTCCGCGCGTCTCGCGGCGCAGATCGACGAGCATACGCAGCAGCTCGCGGCCGAGCTCACCGAGCGTCTCACAGCGGTCGACTCGGCCATTGTCGAGGAAGGCTCC
This sequence comes from Methylosinus sp. C49, assembly GCF_009936375.1. Classification (GTDB taxonomy): domain Bacteria; phylum Pseudomonadota; class Alphaproteobacteria; order Rhizobiales; family Beijerinckiaceae; genus Methylosinus. Next base: position 727,998 of record NZ_AP022332.1, read on the forward strand.
GCGCTGGTTTCCGCCATCGCCGCCAATGGCGATGGCTTCACGCGCGAGATCGGCGATCAGCTCGCCGCTTTCGACGAGGCGCTGCGCAATCGCGGCGGCGAGCTCAGCGCGCAGATCGGTGAGCATTCGCAGCGGCTTTCGGCCGAGCTCTCCGAGCGGCTGGCGGCCGTCGATTCGACGATCGTCAACGAAGGCGCGGCGCTGGTGGCGGCCATCGCCGCCAATGGCGAGGGCTTCACCCGCGACATAGGCGATCAGCTCGCGGCCTTCGACGAGGCGCTGCGCAATCGCGGCGACGAGCTCGGCGCCAAGATCGGCGAGCATACCGAGCAGCTCGCGGCCGAGCTCACTCAGCGTCTGACGGCGGTCGACTCGGCCATCGTCAACGAGGGCGCGGCCCTTGTGGCGGCCATCGCCGCCAATGGCGAGGGCTTCAGCCGCGACGTCGGCGAGCAGCTCGCGGCCTTCGACGAGGCGCTGCGCAATCGCAGCAATCTCATGGCCGCGCAGATCGGCGAGCACTCCGAGCAGCTCGCGGCGGCGCTCGCCGAGCGGCTCGCGGCGGTCGATACGACGATCATCGACCAGGGCGGCGCGCTGGTCGCGGCTCTGGCGGCCAGCGGCGACGGCGTCGCCCGCGGCGTGGAGGAGCAGCTCGCCGCTTTCGACGAGCGCCTGCGCCATCACGGCGGCGAGCTCGCCACGCAGATCGGCGAGCGCTCGCAGCAGCTCGCTTCGGCGCTGGCCGAGGGACTTTCGGCGGTGGATACGTCGATCGTGGATCGCGGCGGCGCGCTTGTCGCGGCGCTGGCGGCGAGCGGCGAGGGGGTCACGCGCGGGGTGGAGCAGCAGCTCCTCGCTTTCGACGAGCGCCTGCGCCATCAGGGCGGCCAGATCGCGGCGCAGATCGGCGAGCATTCGCAGCAGCTCGCGGCGAGTTTGGCCGAGCGTCTGGCCGCGGTGGACGCGGCCATCGTCCAGCAGGGCGGAGCGCTGGCCGATCGTCTGGCGGAGCGCGCCGACGAGATCGCGGCGCGCATCGGCGATCAGTCGCAGCGCTTGGCGGATGACGTCGGCCAGCGGCTGGCGGCCATAGACAAGACGATTTCGGGCGACGGCACCGCGCTGGTCGAATTGCTCGGCGCCCGCGCCGAGGAGATCGCCGCGGTCATGTCGTCGAAGATCGAGAGCTTCGAGACCGTCTCCAACGCCCGCACGCGGCAGGCGGCGGATCGCATAGATGCGCTGGTCGGGCGCGTCGATTCCGGGCTCGATTCGGCAGGCAAGGCTTTTCAGGACACGCTCGCCCGCCATGCGGTGGAGGTCGCGCGCGCCATGGGCGAGGGCGGCCGCGAGGTCATTCGCTCGCTGGACGAGAAGGTCAAGGATATCGATGCGGTGCTGCTCGCCCGCTCGACCCAGCTCACCGAGACGCTCTCCTCCAAAGCGGAGGAGATCAATTCCACGCTCGGCGGCCGCGCGGAGGAGATCGCCGGCACGCTGGACGGGCGCATCGGCGTCTTCGAGAACAATGTCGTCGGCCGCCTGGACGCGGTCTCCGGCGAGATCGGCGAGCGCAGCCGCGTCGTCGTCGAGACGATCAACGCCCGCATCGAGGAGATCAACGCGACGCTGGCCTCGGCGCGGCGCGATCTCGACACCACTCTGCACGCCCGCACCGGCGATCTCGGCCAGGCGCTCACCGAGCGCGTCGGCGAGATCAGCTCGACGCTGGAGCAGCGCCTCACGCAGATCCAGACGACGCTCGGCGATCGCGGCGGCGAGGTGACGCGGGAGCTCGCCAATGTCGGCGAGCTGGTCGCCCATGCGATCGAGAGCCGCGGCTCCACCATCGTGCAGCATCTCGGCGAGAAGCGCGTCGAGCTGGCGGCGGCGATCGACCAATCGGCGGAGGAGCTGAAGAAAGCGCTCACCGACGGCGCCGAGGGCTCCGTGCGGGCGCTGCTCGACGTCAATGAGAAGCTCCGCGCCGAGCTGCCCGAGGTGCTCGACCGGCTGGGCGAGACCAATTCCTCGCTGCAGACGATCATCTCGGCGGCGGGCGGCAATCTCTCCAATCTCGATAAGGAGCTCGGCGGCAAGCTGCGCGAGTTCCAGGGCGCGATCGAGACGGTCGCGCAGCATATCGCGACAGTGGGCGAGGTCTCGAGCGGCGTGATGCGCGACGCGGGCTCTGTGGTCGGCGCGATGGAGACGCATCAGCAGAGCCTGACGCAGAGCGCCGAGCGGCTGGCGCAGAGCCAGTCCGAGCTCGACGCGGCGCTCGACGCGCGCCGCCGCTCGCTGGAAAATCTCGTGCTGCTGGTCGAGGACAAGCGCCGGGATTTCGAGGACACGGTCGCCAATTTCTCCGGCCTCGTGGAGGAGAATTTCCGCCGGGTCGAGGAGCGCGCGCGCGATGTCGGCGGCTTCATCGCCCAATCGACGCAGGAGACGGCGGAGCTGGTCGACGAGCGCTTCGCCGCCGTGCGCGACGCCGCCTCGCGCGAGCGTGAGGAGACCGCCGCGGCGCTGCGCGCGGCCTATGATCAGGCCAATGACGAGCTGGCCGAGATATTCGGGCGGGCGACGGAGAAATTCGCCGCCGCCGCGACCGAGATTCGCGGCATGTCGGCGGAGATTCAGAGCGAGCTGGAGCAGACCCGCGCCGAGCTGCGTCGCGGCGCGCAGGAATTGCCGCGCGAGACGGCCGAGCAGGCCGCCGCGCTGCGCCGGGTCGTCGGCGAGCAGGTGAAGGCGCTCAATGAGCTGACCGATATCGTCGCGCGCTCGGGCCGCGCCTATGACATAGCGGAGACAGTTCCTGCGGCGGCCCCCGCCGCTCCCGCGCGTCGTGGTTTCGAGCCGCAGCCGCAGCCCGCGCCGGCGCCGGTCGCGCCGCCGCCGCCCGCCCCGCGCGCGCAAGAGCCGAGCTGGACCAGCCGCGCTCCGCGCGAGGAGCCGCAACGCGCCGCGCGGGCGATTCAGGCGCCGCCTCCGCCCCCGCCGGCTCCTCCGGCGCGGCCCGTCGCCTCAGCGACAGAGGATGGCTGGCTCACGGATCTCTTGGCGCGCGCCTCCCGCGACGAGGCTCCCGCCGCCGCGCCGCCGCGCGCCAATACGGCGGCCGGCCGCGCCAAGGCCGCCGGCGCTCTGGACAATCTCACCCTCGACATCGCCCGCATGGTCGATCATGCCGCGGTCGGGGAGTTCTGGGATCGCTTCCAGCGAGGGGAGAAGGGCCTGTTCACCCGCAGGCTCTATACGGCCCAGGGCCACCAGACCTTCGAGGAAATTCGTCGCCGCTACCGAGTCGATCCCGATTTCCACGCCACGGTCGATCATTATGTTCAGGAGTTCGAGCGACTCGTCGCCGAGACCAGCCGCAATGATCGCGATGGCGCGCTGACGCGTGGCTATCTCACCTCCGACGCCGGCAAGGTCTACACCATGCTCGGCCATGCGGCGGGCCGTTTCGAGTGACGCTCCCCGTCCAGGCGCCGCAAAAGCAGGCGCCAGGGCGGGCCATGGCGTCGTGATGGGTAATCTGTAACCTGTAATCCGTGTCCGCTTTCCGCCGGGTCGCCTCGGCGGCCGGACACGACGCGTTTTTTTTGTTCCAAATCGACAAAACTTGTCGGTTTGCGTACTCGATTGTGACATTTTCGCCACTCTCGAAAGAGAAAAAGCGCCAAAACCCGGATTCTGCTCGAGATCTAGGCAATTGCTTCCCTGTTCCGCTTGAGTGCCTAGGCGCTTTATCGCAACAATCACGACGAGAACGATTCCAGTATCGGGGAGCCTAAGACTATGAAATCCGTCCTGTTTGCCGGCGTCGCCGCGCTCGCGCTCTTTGCGAATGGCGCCTATGCGGCCGATGACGCCAAGACCGCCAAGCCCGAGCCCGCCAAGCCGCTGGTCGCTTGGCCGGAACCGAATCTCGACGTTTTCGACGCCGGCTTCGACTACGCCTATGGCGCGAAATTCATGTCGGACTATATCGTCCGCGGCATTTCCAACAGCGCCCACCGCCCGGCCGGCAGCGTTTATGAGGAGCTGCGCTACGGCTGGTTCTACACGGGTCTCGCCGCCACCAATGTGACGCTGGCCACGAGCCCGCTCGCCGAGATCGACATCACCGCCGGCATCCGCCCCACCTGGGGTCCGCTGACGCTGGACTTCGGCGCGATCTACTACGCCTATCCGAGCAACCATCAGCAATGGTTCATCGGCGGCGCGATCCCGGTCACGACGTTCAAGAACTCCTACACCGCCCTCCCCACCACGGCTTTCGACCCGAGCTATGTCGAGATCTACTTCAAGCCGAGCTGGGCGGTGAACGACTATCTGACGCTCGGCGGCCAGATCGCCTATGCTCCGAACTGGAACAATTATAGCGCCCATGCGCTGTATTCGGAGATCAACGCCAAGCTCGTCCCCTTCGCCAACACCGATTATTCGGGGCTGTCGATCTCGGGCGCCTTCGGCCACTATTACATCGGCAATTCCAGCCCGGCCTATGGCGGCAGCTATATCGATCCCGACTATGCCTTCCTGGCGACCGGCATTCTCGGCACCAAGGGCTTCAAATTCGCCAGCTACAACACTTGGAACGTCGGCGCTTCCTATAATTGGAACGTGGTGACGCTCGACCTGCGCTACTACGACTCCAATCTGACCCGCGCAGGCTGCTTCCTGAACACCTCCGACCCGTCGGGCAATTACGTCGCCTCGGTGAACACCATCACCGGCCAGAGTTCGTCGAGCTGGTGCGGCGCGCGCTTCGTCGCCTCGCTGTCGGTCGATTTCAGCTCGGCGACCTTCAAGTAAGCCCTCGCCGGCTCGCCTCGCGAAACGGACCCGCGGCGACGCGGGTCCGTTTTTTTGTCTGTCATTGCGTGAGGATTTCGACGTCCCGATCCTGCGTCGAGGTCACCTTGAACGTCGTCTGAAAGGTCTTGCCCTCGCGGCGGGCGATGGCGACATATTCGCCCTCGGCCAGCGCCAGCGACGGAAAGGCGCCGATCAATTCGCGGATCACGTCGCCGCCCGGCGTCAGCACGGAGAAGGAGGTGTTGGCCAGCGCCTCGCCGCCCGGCGCCTTCACCAGCTTCAGCGTCATTGTCGCAGCGCGATGGCGCAGCGTCGCCTCGGTGACCTTGCCGGCGGGCACGCGCAAATCGGCGGTGACGACGGAATTGGTCGCGTTATTGTCGCCCTGCGAGCCCTGGCTCACATCCAGAAGCGTCGAGACGATGTGATAGCCGCCCTCGGGCAGGCACAGCACCTCGCCGGACCGCGCATTGGCGAGCACCAGCTTGGCCTCGGAATTCCCTTTTTCCGGCACATAGATGGAGATGGCGAGCCGTTGCGCCGGCAGCTGATTGTCGCCCAGAGTGTCGATGAGCTTCAGTCCGCCGGCGTTGAGCGTCAGCCTCTCGCTGATATTGCGCCCATCCATGACGACGCGGCGCGTCGCCCCGGCGAGGCCGAAGGCGACATGGACGATATAGGCGCCATCCGGCAATTGCTCGGAAAAGCTCGCCTCGCGCGATTCGGCGACCAGCTTGCGGGATCCGTCCGCCTGCGCGGCGTCCTCGAAAATCCGCCAAACCAGACCGCTGCGCAGCGCGGCGGAATCGCTCTGCGTCAGCACCGCGGAGAGGCGCAGCGTCGCGCCAGCAGCCGGCTTCTCCTCCTCCGCCGGCGCGGGCGAGGATGAGGCGGGCTTGGCCGAGCGGCCTTTCTGCTGTGCGGGCGGAGCGGCGGTCTGGGAGGCCGCGCCGCCGGCGCCGGCGACGAGCATGGTCGAGGCGAGCAGCAACCTCGATGTGTGGAGGATGAGAAGCTTCATGCGCCGCAAATTGGAGGGAGGCGAGACGCCGGACACGACGGCCTATTGTGACGTCCGCCGTCCGCCCTGTCACTCCTCTCGATGAGCGAGCAAGGTGGAGGCGGCCGAGGCGAGATTGGCGACGGAAAACGGCCGAAATAGGAATTCCACCCGATGCCGTCCCTTGGCCGTCGGCACGCCGCGGAACAGAATATTCGCCTTCACGATCGGCGCCGGCGCGCCGTCCACCCGCGCCTCCCAGCCCGGATAATAGAGATCGTGGAGGACGAGCAATCCGTCCTTGTCCGATTCGACGTCGATGAGAATGCGCTCGTTCTCATAGGAGACGATGGTCGCTTTTCCCTCCGGCCCTCCGGCCGCCGCCGGATCGGCGAGGGTGGGGTCGAGCCTCGGAAGATCCGTCTGATCGACCAGCGCCTCACGGGCGCCATCGAAATCGGGAATATCGTCATCGGCGATCGCCGCATCCGAGTCGACGCCCGCGACATGGGTCGCGAAATAGGCGCGCGGCGCGGCGCGGCCGAGCTTGTAGACATAAATCTGGTCGGAGACGAAGATCGGCAGAGCGTTGGGGCGCGGCATATGCCGCGGCATGCGCGCCAGCGGGCGGCCGAGCACCAGATAATCGAGCCCGAGCAGCCGCGCCAGCTTGCATCGATAGCCGCGGAACGTGCCGGGATAATGCCGCAGATTGGGATCGACGGCGTTGTCGCCCGGCCCGACGGCGCGCTCATAATCGGCGATGCGCAGCGGATTATAGCCGAGCGTGTCCTCGAGACCGAGAATCATCGAGGCGTTCTGCCAGCCGCCCGGCAGGCCGAGGATTTCGACGCGCGGACGCTCGCCCTTGGCGGCGCGCTCGGAAATATCCTTGCGCAGGGCGGCTATGGCGCCGCGCTCGGCGGGCGAGGCCTCGTTGAGAACGGAATAGCGCGTCGCCGGCTCGGCGTTCAGCGGATCGGCGGCGTTGCGCCACAAGAGCTCGCCCCCGGTGAGGGCGACGAGAAGAATGGCGACGAGGCCGCGCTTGTCGAATTTGTCGCCGAGCCGGAGCGCCGCCGCCACAGCGCCGGCCGCGCCCAGCGACGCCGCCACGGCGATGAGCGATTCCACGCCATGGCCATGGGCGAAGGAGAAGGCCAGTCCGCCGAGGATCAGCGCCGAAGTGACGCCCACCGCCGCGGCGGCGAGCCCATGGGCGAGAGCGCGCGGCATTTTCTGAAAGGGGCGCGGCGCGCCATGGGCGACATAGCGATGCAGAAGATAGGCGGCGCTGAGCGCGAAACCGGCATTGAGTAGAAAGGCCGCGTCCGCCGGCCGGCGATACAGTGAAACGCCGGGGAAGAAATCATAGACGGCGGAGAAAACCGGCGTCCAGCGGCCGAAGGTGTAGACCAGCGCGGCGGCGAGCATGTAATGGAAAAAGCGCATCTCCTTGGCGAAGATGCGCCCGCCCGCGAGCCCGTGCCAGAAGCCGAGAACGACGGGCGCCGCGCCGATGAAGAGATAGTTGATGGCGCGATCGGTCCAGTCCGGCGCGGCGATCGTGTCATAGCCCGGACCCCAATAATCATAGCTCTTGTCCAGCGAGCCGAAGATATCGGGCGCGAGCAGAGTGGCGAGATTGACGGGCGCCAGCGAGCCTGCCGCCGCGACGCCGAAGGCGATCCCAGGCCGATTGGAGGCCGCCAGAAATTGCAGCGTCAGCAGCACGGGAACGGCGAGAATGGCGCCGCCCGTCGCGCCCGCGGCCAGCAGCGCCGGCCAGCGGCCGAGCAGATAGTCCAGCGGCCGGCGGGAGATCGCGGCGGCGTAGAGCAGGCGGGCGATCAGCACCAGGCAGAAGAGATAGGCGACCTGATCGCGCCCCAGCGCCATCAGGCTGGCGAGAATTCCAAAGCCGACGCCGTAGAGCAGGCGCGGGCGCTCCAGCATGACTTCCAGCATCAGCAGCGCGAGCGGAAAGAAGCTGTAGGAGATGATCATCCCCGTATGCTGGAGCCGTGAGGCGGCGACCCCGCCCAGCATGAAGATCATTCCCGCCAGCACGGAGGCCGAGGGGATGAAGCCGCGCCGCGCGCAGAGGGCCAATATTCCGGCGCCGCCCATCAGCAGATGCGCCAGCACGAAGAGATCGAACTCCTGCATCGTCGCGGCGGGACGCAACAGCGCCAGGAGGAAGAATGTCGGCGCGAAGATCAGCGATTGCGGATCGGCGACGGAGGGATGTCCAGCGAAATGATAGGGATTCCAGAGCGGCACGTCGCCCCGGCGCAGCGCCTCGCCGAGAAAGCGGAACATGGGATAGAAGTGATTTTTGGAGTCCCAGGGCACCACCGCGCCGCTCGCCGCCCATAGGCCGGCGGCCAGCGCCATGAAAAGGGCGACGCCCGCAAAGGCGAGGAGGGCGTCGCGACGCGTCCAAATATGGGCGTGGGTGGAATCGGGTCCGGCGAGCGCCCGACGCGTCTCCGTGAGCGCGAGCGGATTGTCCTCGGCGGTCAATGCGCCGAGCGGGCGGTCGCTGATCGACATTTTCGAACCTGTCTATCGCGAGCGCTCTGGCGGCGCCGGGGGACGGCGTCGCGCGATGGCGGCTCGCCTTTCACGCGGGAACGTCCGGGCAGGCGCGCGTCGCCGCGGCGACGGAGAATGCCCGGGCTCTGATGAAAAAAGCAGGATTTGCTGAAAAGCCGGCTCCCACCCTTTCCGAATTGGCTCAGATTGATTTCACCTTCATGAACTCATGATGAACGTTCGGGCGCCGCCTTCTATAACGCAGGCGCGTCCGCGGCGAAAGTCTGGTTTATCGGTGGGATTTGTATGGGGTCGAGCGCCAGCTTGCCGGCGAACCCGTCCCGCCGGGCGGCGCGGCATTGGGCGGCGAGGCCGGCTGTGTCGGCAAGATCGGCGAAAGGCGCGTCGATCGCCGCGACGCCGGCCGCCGCGGCGCCCAGCAGCAGCAGAGATCGGGCGGTGGCGAGCGGCGTGGCCGCGCCATCCGGCGCCGCTCGAAGGGCGCGACGCAGTGGCTCCGTATCGAAGGCCAGCGCCTCGAGGCGGGAGGAGGCGCCGCCATAGGTCGAAAGCGCGAATATGGCGGCGGGCGTCTGCGTCGCCAGGGCGATGATGCGCGTGGCGCCGTCGGCCCGGCCGCATTCGGCCTCCGCCACAGCGAGCTTGGCGGAAAGATGCTGCACGCTCGCTCCGCCGCAGGCCTGTGGAAGAAAGACCCCGTCTGCCCCCGCCGCGACGATCGCCGCGAGATCGGCGTCTATGGCGGCGCCGGCGAGCGGCGGGACCAACACATAGACGCCCAGCCCCGGTGGGCGTGGACGCTCGATGAGCGCGACCGCCTGTCGCCGTATCGACTCTCGGGCAGGGTCTGCGGGATCGCCGAGATCGAGCGCCAGCGCATCGGCGCCGCTGGCGAGAGCGGCGGAAAAGGTCTCCTCGCGCGGGGCGACGAAAAGAAAGGACCGCATCTTCGCTGCTTCCGTCATTCGCCGCCGTGATCTTAAGCGGGCATTTACCATAAGTCGCGATTCTGCCCATGATCGCGTCAAGTCCGGTCGAGCACATAGGGCGGAGCCCAGAGCGCCGATGATCGTAAGAAATTTTCTGCAATGGGCGCAAACCGCGCCGACGGCCCTCAGAGTGGAAGGCGCGGCCGCCCTGGCGCGCGCCTATCTGGTGAGCGATCTCGACGCCGCGATGAAGCGCGAGGCGGAGACGGCGCTCGGCGCTCTGCTCGACGATCCCTCGCCGCTGGTGCGCCGCGCGCTCGCCAAGGTCTTCGCCAGCGCGCCCAACGCCCCGCATTCCATCATTTCGGCGCTCGCCAATGATCAATCGGACATCGCCGCCATGGTGCTGTCGCGCTCGCCGCTGCTCTCCGAGAGCGAGCTCATCGATTGCGCCGCGATCGGCGACGTCTTCTCGCAGAGCGCCATTGCGCTGCGCGCCCATGTGCCCACCGGCCTCGCATCGGCCATCGCCGAGATCGGCGCCTGCGAGGCGCTGATCTCGCTCGCGGTCAATCCCGGCGCCGAGCTGCCCGCCTTCGCCATGCGCCGCATGATCGAGCGTTTCGGCGATGACGCGCAGCTGCGCGAGGCGCTGCTCGGCCGGCCGTTTCTGCCGGCGGCGGTGCGCGTCGATCTCGTCGAGGCGACCGCGGAGAGCCTCGCCTCCTTCGTGCTCGATCGCGATTGGCTGTCGCCCGAGCGCACCCGCCGCATCATGCAGGAGGCGCGCGACAAGGCCAATGTCGTCATCGCCGCCTCCGCGGACGATGGCGAGGGCCGCAGAGGCGTGCGCATGCTGGTCGGCCATTTGCGCCGCAAGGCGCGGCTGACGCCGAGCCTCGCTCTGCGCGCGCTGCTCTCCGGCAATCGCGCGCTGTTCGAGGCGACGCTCGCCGAATTGTCCGGCGTGGACGAGGAGAAGGTCGCCGGCCTGACGCGCGATTACGACGGCGCGGGTTTCGCCGCGCTCTATGCGCGCGCGGGAATGCCGGCCAATCTCCTGCCGGCCTATCGCGCCGCGCTGGAGGCGCAGCGCGCCTTCGGCTACGCGGGCGCTCCTTCCGGCGCGCGCCTGTCGCTGGCGATGGTGCAGCGCGTGCTGACATCTTGCGATCACGTCAATTCCGGCGAGCTGGATCGGCTGATGGCGCTGCTGCGCCGTTTCGAGGCCGAGGCGCTGCGCGAGGACGCGCGCGAGGCGGCCGCCGCTCTGACAACGCCGCCGCTCGTCGACATGGCGGCGCTGGAGGCGCAGCTGCTCGTCGCGGCGTGAGGGCGGGGCGCTGTTGCGGCCCTAGCTCTCCTGCTTCAGTGCTTGCAGCACGACGGAGAAAGGCAGCACGAGCGAGAGCGGCGCGTCGAGAAGACGCGACGCCCCATAGGTTTCATACCATTGCGCGGCCGGATCGCTCTTGGCGTCGATCAGCAGAGCGACGCCGCCCACTTCTCGCGCGACCGTCACGCAACGCTCGGCGGCGCGAAGCAGCAGCCGTCCGCCGAGCCCGCGTCCTTGCACGCTGCGATCCACGGCGAGCCGACCGAGACGGAAGGCCGGGACTTCATAGCGGCCGAGACCGCGCGTCACGACAGAGGGCGCGCGGCTGAATTCGATCGATGCGGGGCTCAGCGTATAGAAGCCGAGGATGCGGGCCGGCGCGTCGCGCGGCGTGGCGACGAAACATTTCGCGCCGCCGCTTTCATGGTTCTGGCGCGCGTAGCGCTTCAGATAGGTGTCGAGGATGTCCTCGCCGCATTCGAAAGCATTGCGGTCGTGGCGCTTGCCGAGCGGCGCCTCCTCCCAAAGGAGGGCGGTCACTCGAGAACGAAGCCCGCCTTGGCCGCACGGATGAGGCGCGCGGGCGGGTCCGGCGGATTTTCGAGCAGATCGAGCACGCGCAAGGAATCGCGTTCCGACAGCGACAGCTTTTCCGATTTCGAAATGACGGCGCGGGCGCGCGGCAAGACGGCGCGCAGGATGAAGCTGGTGAGATCTAGTCGCTCGAGCGCGGCGGCGCGCGCCAGCACGGCCTTGTCCTCGGGCGCGAGCCGAAGCTCGACCCGGCCGCTGTCGATATGTTCGCGGGGCATGGTCCTCACCTCTCGGCCGAGCATACGGATTGTATCCGTACATAGCAAGAAAAGCTCGGCAAAGAAGCCCGGTCTGGCTAGACCGTGGTCTTTCGCTATCTGGCGATGCCGCCACCGCCGTATCTCAATAGCCGAACTGCTCGCGCAATATTCTCTCCTCCAGCGAATGCCCGGCGTCGTGCAGCAGGATGAGATCGGCGCCGTGATCCATCTCGATGTCGACCTGCAGCGCGTCGCGGAACTCGTCGTGATCGGCGACGACGGAGACGGGGCGCTTCTCCGCCTCCAGCACCTCGAGCCGCACTTTGGCGGCGTCCGGCAGCAGCGCGCCGCGCCAGCGCCTCGGGCGAAAGGCGGAGATCGGCGTCAGCGCCATCAAAGGCGCGTCCAGCGGCAATATGGGGCCATTGGCGGAGAGGTTGTAGGCGGTGGAGCCGGCCGGCGTCGCCACCAGCACGCCATCGGTGATGAGCTCCGGCAGGCGTTCCTTGCCATTCACCAATATGCGCAGCTTGGCGATCTGCGAGCTCTGGCGCAACAGCGAGACCTCGTTGATCGCATGGGCGGCGAATTCGTCGCCATGCGTGTTGGTCGCGCGCATCAGCAGCGGATGAATGATCGAGGGCTTGGATTCGGCGATGCGCTTGCGCAGCCCGCTCTCGCGATATTCATTCATCAGAAAGCCGACCGAGCCGCGGTTCATTCCGTAGATGGGCTTGCCGGCGCCCATGAAGCGATGCAGCGTGCGCAGCATCAAGCCGTCGCCGCCGAGCGCGACGATGCAATCGGCCTCCTCCGGCGGAACCTCGCCATATTTGGCGACGAGCCGCGCCCTCGCCTCATCGGCCTCCGGCGTGCCGGAGGAGAGAAAGGCGAGATGCTTGTGATTGTTCGGCGTTTCGCCGGACGCGGACATGGGTGGACCTGGCTCGGCGGGGGCCGCGCTGGCGGCGGCGAAGGCCGAACTCCATACACCCGGCGAAGTCGGAAGGAAACGGGAGCGGCGAGCGCGCCTGTCGCGACGTCGATCCGATCGCGGCAGCGACGCGTCTACTTATGCCGCGCCAGAAACGCAGCCGCCTCGCGCAGCGACGCGCGCGCCTCCGGCATGAAGGCGGCGCCCAATTGCCAGCCATGCGGGACGCGCGGAAAAATCTTCAGCTCCACGGATGTTCCCGCCGCTGCGGCGCGCTCGGCGAGGCGGCGCGAATCGTCGAGCAGCAGCTCGTCCTCGCCCACATGCAGCAGGAGCGGCGGCAGGCCGGAGAGATCGCCGAGCAGCGGCGACGCCTCCGGGTCGCGCGCGCTCGCTTCGCCGAGATATTGCCGCGCGGCGAGCCGCAGCGCGCGCCGCGTGAAGATCGGGTCCTTCCCCTCATTGTCGCGCGTCGAGGCGCCGCTCGTCGAAAGATCGGTCCAGGGCGAGAACAGCGCCGCCGCGCGGGGGAGCGGCAGGCCGCGCGCGCGTAGCCGCAGCATCAAAGCGAGCGCCAATCCGCCGCCGGCCGAATCGCCGGCGAGCGCCAAAGGTCCGCGCGCGGCGAGGCGCTCATAGGCGGCGCTCACATCGTCGAGCGCGGCGGGGAAACGATGCTCGGGCGCCAGCCGATAGGCTGGGGTGAAGACATCGAAGCCGGCCTTCGCGAAAAAGCGCGCGGTCGAGCGATAGAGGCGCGGCGCGCCGGCCATATAGGCGCCGCCATGCAGATAGAGCAGCGTGGCCTTCGGCGCCTGCGCTCTGATCCATTCGCCGGGGATTTCGGGATCGGCTTCGGCGGCGCCGGCGGGCGGCCAGGGAAAGCGCAGATTCAGCGCTTGCACGGCGTCCGTTCCTCCGTCGCCGCAGATGTGCGGGCGCAGGAAGCGGCGCAGAAAGCCGCGCGCGAGACGCGCCGAAAGGCTCGCCATGGCGGTCTATTTCGCGGCCGGCGCCGGCGGCGGAGCGGCGGGCTTTTCGGCCGGCGGAATGGTCGTCTCCAGCAGCGCGTCGAGCTTTTCGTCCACGAGGCCGGCGGCCTTGGCGCGGCTGTTCCACAGCATGGCCTCGGAATGATTCTTCTCGACGCCGAGCCCTTCGGCCAGCAAGCGCGCCAGACGATTCTGCGCCACCACATTGCCGGCGGCGGAGGCCCGCCGCAGCAGCTTCACCGCATGGGCGCGGTCGCGCGCGACGCCGGCGCCGTTGAACTCCATGATCGCGAATTCCACCATGGCGGCGGTATGGCCGGCCTCGGAGGCCTTGCGCAGCCAATTGGCGGCCTCGGCCGGATCGGCCGGCGCGCCGCGGCCGTTCTTGTAGAGCAGGGCCAGCGCATAGGCGGCGTCGGAATTGTCCAGCTCGGCGGCGCGGCGAAAATAGGCCTGCGCCTTGGCGAAGTCCGGCTCCTTGCCCTCATTTTCGAGCCAGAGCTCGCCCAATAGCTCGAGCGCCGCCGCATGGCCTTCGGCCTTTTCGAGATAGGTTTTCGCGAGCGCGCGGTCCTTGGGGATGTCGCGGCCGGTGAGCGCCGCTGCGCCGAAGAAATAGGCGGCGTCCTTGCCGCCGGCGTCGGCGGCGCGGCGGAACCATTGCATCGCCTTGGCGCGGTCGCGCGCGACGCCCTGCCCGTCGAGATAGAGCCGGCCGATCAACGTGAGGGCGGCGGCGTCTCTGGGATTTGCGGCGAGGCGCTTTTCCGCCTCGCCCATGGCGGCGATATAGTCCCCGCGCTGATAGGCGCCGAAGGCGAGATCGGCGGCCGGCGGCGCCGGCTCGGCCGCGAGCGCCGGGGAGACGAGCAGGGCCAGCGCGAAAGCGAGGCGCTTGCTCATTTCGCCGCCTCTCGGACGATCCGCGCCGCCTCGCGCATGGCGTCCGCCGGACCGCGTGGATCGTCCCACACTGCGGCGTCCAGGCTCACGAATTCCGCGCCGGCGGCGGAGAGCGGGCCGACCTCGGCGAGGCTATGCGCCAGCGCCACGCAAGGCGTGTTGAAAATCTCCGCCCACCAGGCGACGCGCTCGGCGGTCCATTGGAGAGAAGGCGGCGCGCCGTCCTCGCCTATATCGCCGAAGAGGAGATAATCGGCGCCCGCCTCGCCGGCGCGCATGGCCTCGTCGCGCGAGGCGAGAGCGCCGACGCCGACGATGAAATCGGGCGAAAGCCGTTTGATCGCCGTGGCGAGGCGCTTCTCGTCATAGGGAAGATGCAGCCCATCGACGCCGTAGCGCGAGACCAGCTCCGGCTCGCCCTCGATGATGAGCGCGACGCCCGCCGGCTGCGCTATGGCCGCGACGGCGCCTATCGCGCGCTCGGCCGTCGCAGGAGGCATGGTCTCGAGGCGCAGCAGCAGGCTCGCGACCTCGGCGGCGGCCAGCGCGGCGGAAAGGCGCGGGAGAAAGGGCTCGACCTCGGCGAGACGGGGCGTCGCCAGATAGAGGCGGGCGAAATCTTCGGACTGATCTTGCGGCATCGCTTCTCGTTGTTCGGTCGTGCTGTCTTCACGCGAACCGGCTCCCGCCGCGCTCGAAAACACTCTAGAGCCGGGCGGCGGCCGACTCAAATCGGCGCGAATCGGCGCCGTTGTATGGCGCTGCGAAGCGGATTATGCGACGGGGCGCAAGAATCGCATGAACGGCGAAACGCATGAGCGACGAGACGGCATGAGCGGCCCGCGCATATTGATCGTCGATGATGAGCCGCAAATGCTGCGCGTGCTGCGGCCGGCGCTCGTGGCGAGCGGCTATGAGACGCTGGAGGCCGCAACCGGCCGCGAGGCGCTGAAGGCGATCGCCGCCAGCGCGCCGGACGCCGTGCTGCTCGATCTCGGCCTGCCGGATATGGACGGCAAGGAGGCGCTGCGGCAGGCGCGCGCCTTCTCGCAAGTGCCGATCCTCATACTCTCGGCGCGCGACCGCGAGGCGGAGAAGATCGCCGCGCTCGACGCCGGCGCCGACGATTATGTGGAAAAGCCCTTCTCGATCGGCGAATTGCTGGCGCGGTTGCGCGCGGCGCTGCGGCATGGCGCGAAGACCGTGGCCGAGGCCGCCGAGATAGAGAGCGGCGGGCTGCGCATCGATCTCGCGCGGCGGCGGGTGACGAAGAATGGCGTCGCCGTGAAGCTGACGCCCAAGGAATATGAGCTATTGGCGACGCTCGCGCGTCACGCGGACCGGCTGCTGACGCATCGCCAGATTCTGACGGCCGTATGGGGGCCGGCGCATGGCGAGGACACGCAATATTTGCGCGTTTTCATCGGCCAGCTGCGCGCCAAGATCGAGGACGACGCCTCGGCGCCGGCGATCCTTCTGACGGAGCTGGGGGTCGGCTATCGTTTCGTGAAGCTCTGATCGTTTCAGCGCGCCTTGCGGCAGACGATGCGGAGCGCCTGACCCTTGGCGAGGCCGCTCTCGGACTCGACGGGAACGAAGCGGCAGCGGTCCTGCGCGTGCTCGGCGAAGGCGAAGGCGGCCGGCTCGGCGATGGGCGCTGCGCTGCGCGAGAGAAACGCCTTGGCGCCGGCGAGAGCGACGGTCGCGCCCAGAATGACGAAGGCGATTTTTATCGCGGAGCCGGTCTCGACGGGGCGCGAGGCGAATTCGGAAACGGCGAAGGTCATTGTCTCATCCTCGGTTCGTGTCGTGCTCGGTTCGTGTCGTGGGCGGCGCGCGCCGCGCGTATGAGGCGAGATTTAGGGGAGCGGCGTCTCGGCGTTTGTGCGCGAGGGCACAGATCAATAGGCCTTGCGGCAGACCCAGCGCGTGACCTGCCCGCGCACGCCATAGCCTTCGTCGATCTCGACGACGACGGGACGGCAAACGCTCTGCCCGACGTCGGCGGCGGCGAAATTCGCCGGCTCGGCGATAGAGGCGACCGGCGTGGTCGGCGGCGCGGGGGCGGCGACGCTCTGCGCCAAAAAGGCCTTGGCGCCGGCGAGGGCGACGGTCGCGCCGAGGATCACGAAAGCCATGCGCATGGCGGCGTCGGTGCGGACAGGGCGCGAAACGAATTCGGAAACGGCGAATGTCATTGTTTTCTCTCCCTCAGCGCGTCGTCGGCGTCATGTCCGGCGAACGATGCTGTTGTAGGAGAGCTGCGCCCGCGTGTTTGTGCTTAGGCGCACAGGAGCGACTAGCTCAGCGAATGGCGGGAGGCGGAAGCGGATCGCTCTCCCACACTGGCGAGCGATCGTCGTCGAAGGGCATGAGATCGAGGCGATAGCGGGCGAGGATCACGCCGTCCACGCGCGTGATCGAATGCTCGAGGAATGCACGATGTAGCGCCGCGCCGCCGCGGATCCCGCTCGAGACGCTATGGCCGTCATGGCCGGGACGAGCCCGGCCATGACGTCGTGGGGGCGCGGAGGATGTGCGCATTCGATAGCCGCTGCGCGGTAGAGGGCTGGGGAGGGGGCTCCGCTCACCCGCCCACCACTGTCGTTATCACCTGTCCTTCGCGGGCCAGCGTGATCTTCCAATAATAATGGCGGTTGATCGTCGCCCGCTCGAGGTCGCGGGTGGTGGCGATCTTCTCGTCATTGACGACGAGGATCACGTCGCCCTTCTGCAGATTGAGCTGCGCGGCGACCGATTGCGGGTCGATCTCCGCGACGACGACGCCATTGGCCGCGCCCTGCACGGAGAATTCCTCCAGCACGGCCGGGGAGATGTTGACGACCGTCGCGCCGGCGAAAGGCGAGGGACCTTTCACCTTCACCGCATCGCGCGCCGGAACTTCGGGAGCGGCGGAGAGCTTCAAAGGCACGGCGATCGTCTTGCCGCCGCGCAGCACGCCGAGCGTCGCCTGTCCGCCGAGCGGCTTGGTGGCGAGGCGATAGCCGAGCGCCTCTGGATCGTCGGCCGATTGGCCGTCCACGGTGACGATGACATCGCCGCGCTTCAGCCCCGCGTCGAGCGCCGGGCCTTTCGGGTAGAGATCGGCGACCAGCGCGCCGGCGGGGCGCTGGAGGCCGAGGCCGTCGGAAATCTCCTTGGAGAGATTTTGCAACGTGGCGCCGAGCCACGGGCGTTTGACCTGCTTGCCGCCGCCTTTGGCCGCCGCCACGACGATCTTGACCATATTGACGGGAATCGCGAAGCCGATGCCGACCGAGCCGCCCGATTTGGAGAAGATCGCCGAATTTATGCCGATCACGCGCCCGCTCATATCGACGAGCGGGCCGCCGGAATTGCCGGGATTGATGGAGGCGTCGGTCTGGATGAAGAAGCCATAGTCGGAAATGCCGACCTGCGTGCGCGCCAGCGCCGAGACGATGCCTTGCGTCACCGTCTGCCCGACGCCGAAAGGATTGCCGATGGCGAGGACGAGATCGCCGACCTCGAGCGCGTCCGAATCGCCGAGCTCCATCATCGGATAGGTCGCAGCCTCGGTCAGCTTCAGCACGGCGAGATCGGTGCGCGGATCGCGCAGCAGGATTTTCGCCGGTATCTCACGCTTGTCGGAGAGCGAGACCTTTACGTCGGTCATGCCCTCGATGACGTGATTATTGGTGACGACGAGGCCCGAGGCGTCGACGATGACGCCGGAGCCGAGCGATTGCGCCGTCGGCCCGCGCTGGCCGCCGCCCTCGCCGAAGAAGCGGCGGAAGATCGGATCGTCGAAGAAGGGATTGGCCGGCCGCTGCTCGATGCGCGTCGCGAAGACATTGACGACGGCGGGCGTCGCCTTTTTCACGATGGGCGCGAAGGACAGGACGACGTCGGCGCGCGACTGTGGCAGGGCGCGTTCCTGCTGGGGCGCGAGCAGGGCCTCCGCCTGCGCCGCCGGGGCGGCGAGCGCGAGAATGGCGAGAGCCGCAAGGAATTGGCGCCGAAGAAAAATCATCGATCGTCCTCTCGGGGTGCGATTCGTCGGGGTGAGATTCGGTCCCGCATATTAGCCCGAAAAGCGTCAGACTCGTGGAATTCGCATGAGCGCGTAGGGGCGGGGCTCAGCCGATGGCGCGCGCGAGATAAATCGTGTGGCGGGGATCGCCCTCGGCGCCGCGCGCGGCGATCTCAACGGCGCGGAAGGAAAAGCGCGTCTCCTCGAGCCGCTCCTCGAAGCGCGGCGACGGATCGGCGGACCAGACGGCGAGCACGCCGGAAGGGGCGAGGGCGCGGCGCATCTTGCGCAGGCCGCGCGCGGAAAAGAGCGAGGAGTTGATGTCGCAGAGCACCGCCTCCGGGCCATTGTCTATGTCGAGGAGGATGGCGTCATAGGCGCCCGCTTCCGCCTCCATCAGCACGGCGACGTCGCCCTCCCGCAATTGGACGCGGGCGTCCTCCAGCGGCCGGCCGGCCAGCGGCGCGAGCGGGCCGCGGTTCCAGGCGATGATGTCGGGGAGCAGCTCGGCGACGATGATGCGCGCATCTCTCGGCGCGGCGTCGAGCGCGGCGCGCAGGGTGAAGCCCATGCCGAGGCCGCCGACCAGAATGCGCGGCGTGGCGGCGCGCGTCTCGGCGAGGGCGAGACGAGCCAGCGCCTCCTCCGAGCGATGGGCGCGGTTGGACATGAGGTCATAGCCGTTGCAGCGGATTTCATAGACGCCGCCGCGCCGGCGCAGCAGCAGCTCGTCGCCCGCGGCGGTGCGGGCGCGGGAGAGCTCTTCCCAAGGCTCGAGGATCACGCTGCCGCGTCCGGCGGCCGCCCGACGCGGCCGAGATGCGTGTCGCCGAAGGCGCTTCCGTATTTGAGGCCGAAGCCGAGCATTCGGTCGAAGCCGATATGCGCGAAGTGGATCAGCGCGATCGAGATCATCAGCCCCTGGCCGAGATAGACGCCGGCGCCGAGCACGGCGAAGGGGATGATGGTCGTATGAGCGATATTATAGGCGATGGCGCCGATACGCGGGCCGGCGAGATAGAAGGCCATCGACAGATCGGGGAAGAGGAACAGCCAGGCCAACAGGCGCCAATCCGCCCCGAGGCCGAAATAAGCGAAAAGGGCGGCCGCCATCAGCGCCGCCCCTTCTAATCTCAGCAGAATTTTCGGCCAGCCGAGAACGCTTCCGCTCGCGGGGCCGGGGAGCATCGGCGTTACGCCGCCTCTTCCGTCGCGGTCTGGACGGGGCCGGAATCCTGGCCCTTGGCGTCCACGTCGCGGTCGACGAACTCGATCACGGCGAGCGGGGCGTTGTCGCCATAGCGGAAGCCGGCCTTCAGCACGCGCGTGTAGCCGCCATTGCGCTCCTTGTAGCGCGGGCCGAGCACGTCGAAGAGCTTCTTGACCAGATCGACGTCGCGCAGGCGGGAGATGGCCTGACGGCGGGCGTGGAGGTCGCCGCGCTTGCCGAGCGTCACCAGCTTCTCGACGATGGGGCGAAGATCCTTGGCCTTGGGCAGAGTCGTGACGATCTGCTCATGCTTGATGAGCGCCTGGGCCATGTTGACGAACATCGCCTGACGATGCTCGTGGGTGCGGCCGAAGCGGCGCTTCTTGTTACGATGATACATTTGGCGTCTCCGTTATTTTAGCGGCCGCCGTGCCAAGGAACGGCCGTTCCATTATTCCCTCTCCCGCTTTGCGGGAGAGGGTGGCCCCGCGGAGCGGGGTCGGGTGAGGGCCCTCATCCGTCGCGCATTCGCGCGACACCTTCTCCCGCACGCGCGAGAAGGGAGAGGGCGGATCAATAATGCTCTTCGAATCTTTTGGCGAGATCGTCGATGTTCTCCGGCGGCCAGCCGGGCACTTCCATGCCGAGGTGCAGGCCCATTTGCGCCAGCACTTCCTTGATCTCGTTCAAGGATTTGCGGCCGAAGTTCGGGGTGCGGAGCATTTCCGCCTCCGACTTCTGGATGAGGTCGCCGATATAGACGATATTGTCGTTCTTCAGGCAGTTGGCCGAGCGCACCGAGAGCTCGAGCTCGTCCACCTTCTTCAGCAGCGCCGGGTTGAAGGCGAGCTGCGGGATGGACGGGGCGGCCTCCTCGCGGCGCGGCTCCTCGAAGTTCACGAACACCGACAGCTGATCCTGCAGAATGCGCGCCGCATAGGCGAGCGCGTCTTCCGGCGAGATGGCGCCATTGGTCTCGATCGTCAGCGTCAGCTTGTCCTTGTCGAGCTCCTGGCCCTCGCGGGTGTTCTCGACGCGATAGCTCACCTTCTTGACCGGCGAATAGAGGCTGTCGATCGGGATGAGGCCGATCGGCGCGTCCTCGGCGCGGTTGCGGTCGGCCGGCACATAGCCCTTGCCGGTCGCGATGGTGAACTCCACGCGGAACTCGGCGCCCTCGTCCAGCGTGCAGATGACGAGATCGGGATTGAGAATCTGCAGATCGCCAGTGGCCTGGATGTCGCCGGCGGTGACCGGCCCCGGACCCAGCTTCTTCAGCGTCAGGCGCTTGACGCCCTCGCCGCTGTATTTGATGGCGATGTCCTTGATGTTGAGGACAATGTCGGTGACGTCCTCACGCACGCCGGGGATCGACGAGAATTCGTGCAGCACGCCATCGATGTGGATGGAGGTGATCGCCGCGCCCTGCAGGGAGGAGAGCAGAATGCGACGCAGCGCATTGCCCAACGTCAAGCCGAAGCCGCGCTCGAGCGGCGAAGCGACGGCCACCGCGATGCGGCGCGGATCGTAACCCGCCGTCACCTCGAGCTTGCTGGGCTTGATGAGTTCCTGCCAGTTCTTCTGGATGCTCACTGTGGCGCCTTTCCTTCAGCTCTCGGCCGGGTCCCGCGCGCCTGCGGCGCGAGACCCCGTCGCAATTCGTCTCGATGAAACAGGTCTCGTCAGACGCGGCGGCGCTTGCGCGGGCGGCAGCCATTGTGCGGAATGGGCGTCACGTCGCGGATGGAGGTCACGGTGAAGCCCGCGGCCTGCAGCGCGCGCAGCGCCGATTCACGACCGGAGCCCGGCCCGGAAACCTCGACCTCGAGGGTGCGAACGCCATGCTCGCCAGCCTTGCGGGCCGCGTCCTCGGCGGCCATCTGCGCGGCGTAGGGCGTCGATTTGCGGGAGCCCTTGAAGCCCATCGTGCCGGCGGACGACCAGGACACGGTGTTGCCCTGCGCGTCGGTGATGGTGATCATCGTGTTGTTGAACGTCGAATTCACATGCGCGACGCCGGAAACGATGTTCTTGCGCTCCCTGCGGCGAACGCGGGTGGTCTCTTTTGCCATAGTCTCTTTCTCGTCCTTCGGACGCGCCCGTAATGCCGGGCGCTAGGGCTCGATGAGGGCGGAAGCGCTCGTCGCTCCGCGCCCAGGTGATCGCCGCGGGAGAGTCCGCGACACGTGAATCCGATTACTTCTTCTTGCCGGCGATCGGCTTCGCCTTGCCCTTGCGGGTGCGGGCGTTGGTGTGGGTGCGCTGGCCGCGCACCGGCAGCTGGCGACGATGGCGCAGGCCGCGATAGCAGCCGAGGTCCATCAGGCGCTTGATGTTGATCGCCACCTCGCGGCGAAGGTCGCCTTCGACCAGATAGTCGCGGTCGATCGTCTCGCGGATCTGCAGCACTTCGGCGTCGGTCAGCTGGGCGACGCGACGCTCGGCGGGGATGTTCACCTTCTCGATGATCTCCTGCGCCTTTTTCGGCCCGATTCCATGGATATACTGCAGAGCGATGACGACGCGCTTGTTGGTCGGAATGTTGACGCCGGCTATACGGGCCATTTTCTCGTCTCTCCATGTGAGGGCGAGCTCGAGGCTCGCCGATTAGACCCGCGTCCGGTGGAGGCCGGCCCCTGCGGGCTTTTTATACGACGACGGCTCCGTTCCCGCTGAGGAACGGAGCGCGAGGCCGAAGTGATGAAGGTGGGGTTCCTAGGCGAAAGCCATCGACCCGTCAAGGCGCTCGGCCCGCTGGTCTGTCACTTTTCCTCACTATATTCCTCGAGCTCCAGCCACATGGCGTTGATGACGCCAAAGGCGCAGGCGAGGCCGAGGCCGAGAATCCAGGAAAAATACCACATGGCGCTCTCCTTTGCGCGATAAGGGAAATTGCGGTCAGTAGGGGTAATTTTCCTTGTCTCCCACGCTCGCCTCCGTCACCTGCCCGCGCAGCGCATGATAGATCCAGCCCGTATAGGCGAGCACGATCGGCAGGAAGACGGCGACCGCCCCCAGCATCAGCGTCAAGGTGAGGCGGCTCGAGGATGCGTCCCAAAGAGTGAGGCTGTGATTGGGATCGAGCGAGGAAGGCAGCAGAAAGGGAAAGAGGGTGAAGCCCGCCGTGGCGATGACGCCAGCGGTGGCGAGGCTGGAGCCGATGAAGGCCACGATCGGCGCCGAGAGGGCGAGCGCCAGCACAGCGACGATGACGCCGAAATAGGTCAGGGCGGGCGCGGCCAACGTCCAGGGGCGCGCCTCATAGGCGGCCCGCCAAGCGCCGGCCTCGCGCGCGACGGTCTTGGCCAGAGGATTGGAAGGGCCGGAGGGATCGACGGCGCTGGTCAGCACATAGCCGTCGATATTCTCCACGCCCCAATAGCCGGCGTAAGTGAAGGCGGCGAGCAGCACGATCGCCGCCAGCCAGCCGGCCAGCTTGGCGCGAAAGGCGACCGGGCCTTGCGTCTTGGCGGCGAGCCAGGCGGCGCCTTGCAGCGTTATCATGGCGAGGCTGACGAGGCCTGCGAGCAGAGCGAAGGGCGTCAGCAGGCCGAAGAGATCGCCCTCGTAGACGACGTTCAGATCATCGTCGAAGCGGAAGGGCGCGCCGAGCAGGACATTGCCGAAGGCGACGCCGAAGAGAAGCGCCGGCACAAAGCCGGAGGCGAAGAAAATCCAGTCCCAGGCGCGCCGCCAGCCGGGCGTCTCCACCTTGCTGCGATAGACGATCGCCGCCGGCCGCAGAATGAGGCCGAGCAGGACGAGGAACATCGCCAGATAGAAGCCGGAAAAGGAGACGGCATAGAGCGCCGGAAAGGCGGCGAAGATCGCGCCGCCGCCGAGAATCAGCCAGACCTGATTGCCCTCCCACACCGGGCCGATGACATTGAGCGTCTGCCGGCGCTCGCCGTCTCTGCGCGCGACGAAGGGATGGAGCACGGCGACGCCGAGATCGAAGCCGTCGGCGATCGCAAATCCGATGAGCAGCGTTCCGAGCAAGGCCCACCAGACGAGCCGCAGAATTCCGTAATCGATCATGTCGGGAATCTCCTCGATGAGGAAGACGATCAAAAAGTGCGCGCGCCCACCTCCCGCTCGAGGGGGGAGGTCGACCGTCGAAGGCGGGCGGGTGGGGGTGACGTCCCCGGTCTCGGGCTCACCCCACCCCGGCCTGCTTGCGCAGGCCGACCCTCCCCCTGAAGGGGAGGGTGGAAGGATCACGCGACCAGGAAGGGCCGCTCCGGCGCCTCACGCGGGAAGGGCTCGATGGTCGGGCCGAGGCGGATGTATTTCAGCATCAGCCACACTTCGACGATGGCCAGCGCGCTGTAGAACAGCACGAATCCGCCGAGGCTCAGCAGAACATTATAGGCCGGCACATTGGACGCGCCGAGGAAGGTCGGCAGCACGCTGTCGATGATCCAGGGCTGGCGGCCATATTCGGCGACGATCCAGCCGAGCTCGGCGGCGATCCAGGGCAGAGGCAGGCTGTAGAAGGCGAGCTTCAAGAGCCAGGGATTGTCGCGCAAGCGCCGCCGGCTGGCGACGAGGAAGGCCGCCGCGAACAGGAAGATGAAATAAAAGCCCAGCGCCACCATGATGCGGAAGGCCCAGAACAGCACCGGCACATTGGGGATGGTGGTGAGCGCCGCCTCATGCACCTGCTCATTGGTGGCGTTCTCGATATCGGGCCGGAACCGTTTCAAAAGCAGCGAATGGCCGAGGTCCTTGAAGGCCGGCTCGAGCTCGGCGGGGATGGCGGCGCCGGGTCCGTCGGGACGCGCGGCGAGCCATTCATAGGCGGGCATTCCGGCGCGAATGCGCGTCTCCGATTTCTCGACCAGAGATTTTATGCCTTCCACCGGCGTGTCCAGCGAGCGCGTCGCGATGAGGCCGAGGAGATAGGGCACCTCGACCTTCAAATGCGTCGTCTGCTCCTTGACGTCGGGAATGCCGAAGAGGGTGAAGGAGGCCGGCGGCGGCTCCGTCTCCCACATGGCCTCGATGGCCGCGATCTTCATTTTCTGGTTGAAGCTCGCCGTATAACCGCTCTCGTCGCCGAGCACGACGACGGAGAGCGCCGAGGCGAGGCCGAAGCTCGCCGCCACATTGGCGGAGCGCCGCGCGATCTCGCGATGCTGGCGGTCATAGAGCAGATAATAGGCCGAGATGGAGAGCACGAACATCGCGCCGGTCACATAGCCGGCGCTGACCGTGTGCACGAATTTCGATTGCGCGACGGGGTTGAAGAACACTTCCGCGAAGGAGGTGAGCTCCATGCGCAAGGTTTGGGGATTGAACGCCGCCCCCACCGGATTGAGCATCCAGCTATTGGCGATGAGAATCCACAGCGCCGAAAAATTCGCGCCGAGGGCGACGAGCCAAGTGACGGCGAGATGCGCCACCTTGCTCAGCCGGTTCCAGCCGAAAAAGAAGAGGCCGACGAAGGACGCCTCGAGGAAAAAGGCCATCAGTCCTTCGATCGCCAGCGGCGCGCCGAAAATATCGCCCACGTAATGCGAGTAGTAGGACCAGTTGGTTCCGAACTGGAACTCCATGGTGATGCCGGTGGCGACGCCCATCGCGAAATTGATTCCGAACAGCGTGCCCCAGAATTTGACCGCGTCGCGCCATATGGTGCGGCCGGTCATCACGAAGACGCTCTCCATTATGGCGAGGAGAATCGAAAGGCCGAGCGTCAGCGGCACGAAGAGGAAGTGGTAGAGGGCCGTCAGAGCGAATTGCAGTCTTGAAAGCGTCACCACGTCGAGTTCGAACATCATGCGCTCCTGAAAGGATTGTCAGCCGCGGTCCCGAGCGAAGAGCTTTTCCGCCATGACGGCCGGCGAGACATGCGGCCGCTCCGAGGCGGGAAAGCAGAGGAAATAGAGCAGGGCGAGGGCCGCGGTCTTGAGAGCGAGGGCGATGGCGATCTCTCGCCCGAGCCGATGCGTCGCCGAATGGGTCGACATGCGTTTCTCCCCGCCCGAAGCGCCGGGCCGGGGGACACTATCCCCGAACGGCCTCGCCTTCATGACCGCGAAAGTCCTTAAAGCCCGTACGTGATCGCCGAAGGCTCCGGTCTCGCTATAAGAAGCACATGGCGGCCTCCGTAAGAAGGCTCGAAATGTCGCTGCGCGATTTTGTCGCCGTCCCGCGAGGGACGCCGCGCAAGAGAAATCCCGCAGCCGACTTCTTGACTTTGCCCGGCGCGTGCCTTATTCGGCGCCTCTCGCTAGCGCAATGCGTTGCGCCGCGCTCGCGGGGGAGTAGCTCAGTTGGTTAGAGCGCCGGCCTGTCACGCCGGAGGTCGCGGGTTCGAGCCCCGTCTCTCTCGCCATTTCGAATCCGCAGGCCGAATCGATCTCGTCCGTGCTGGACGCGAAAGCGTAGCCGCGCCATATTGGTTGCGCGCCCGAGAGGAAGAGCCGTGACAGCCGTCGTCTTCGACACTCTGAAATTCGTCGAGAAGCTCGAGGCCGCGGGCGTGTCCCATGCACAGGCCAAGGCGACCGCCGAAGCGTTCGCCGAGGCGACGGGACAGGAACTCGTCACCAAATCCGATCTCGCGGCCGCCAAAGCCGAGCTGAAAGCCGACATAGCCTCCACGCGGGCGGAGCTTCGTGAGGTCGAGCTGCGCATGACGGTGAAGCTCGGCGGCCTGATCGTCGGCGCGGTCGGCGTCATCCTTGCGGCGATTCGTTATTTGCCCGCAGGCCATTGAAGCCATCCGCTTCAATTCTCCAGCAGCCAGCGCGCGCAATCGTCCCAATAGGGCCGGCCGGGGTCGCGGAAAAAGCCGAAATGGCCCATGCCCCGCCCTTCGGCGCGAATCGCCTGCGGCTCTATATGGGCGCGGCTGTAGCGCTTCAGCAACGCCTCCACCGCCGGCTTCGGCGCCATCCAATCATCGTCGATGGTCAGCGCGCGAATCGCTCCCGTGAATCGGTCGAAGCATCCGGGGAAGGGCCTGCCCGCCGCATCGACGAAATAGGCCTCGCTGCGGCACCAGCGCGCCCATTCCAGCGCGGCGTCCCTGGGCAGATCCTCGCCGAGGCCGAGCCGCGCCGCCGGAAAATAGCCGAGCAGGGCGGCTGGGATCGGCAGCAGCGCGCGCCACATCAGCCATAGCGCATATTTGCGCGGCGCCGGCCACAGCCGCCAATCGCCGATCTGCGTGCTGACCGCCAGCATGGCGCGAATGCGGACGTTATTGTCGGCGAGCCCGACCATCTGCCCGCCGACGCTATGAGCGACGACTCGCAAGGGCTCCGCCGGCGCGAGCCTCGCCGCATGATCGATGATTCCAGCGAGATCCTGCTCGCCCCAGGCGCGCAATCCGCCGCCGGGCGCGCCGAAGCGGCGGGAGGCGCCGACGCCGCGATAATCGAAGGTGAGAACGCGGCATCCGCGCGCGGCGAGAAAGCGCGCCAGCCGCTCGTAGAATTTCTGCTTCACCGCAATGGCGCCGGCGATGACGACCATGGGTCCTTCCCCATTCGGGGGCGAGAATAGCGTCGCCGCGAGAGACGCTCCGTCTCTCGCGGCGATGGTCATTGTGTCGACTGCGCCGTCGCCGGCTCTCGTCATGCGGTCACGCTCTCTTCGGGCAGTCTCGCGGCTTCGGCTTTGGCGAGCGGCGCCTCCGCCTCGCGGCGAATTCTGCTCTGCTGCTGATAGTGAGCGGCGAGCGGCAGGTTTTCAACCGCGGGGAACTCCTCCTCGATCTTCTTCGGCTTGAAGAGGGTGACGACGGATTTCCAAGTGGCGATCCCCCAGCCCTGCGAGCGATAGGGATAGCCGTGCTCCTCGCAGAACTGGCGCAGCATGGGCGCGAGCTGCGGATAGTGACGCGGGCTGATCCAGGGGAAGAGGTGATGCTCGATCTGGAAATCGACGCCGCCGCACAGCAGTCGGCCGATCGGACCCGTCTCGAAATTCACCGCGGTCGCCGTCTGCAGCATCAGATAATTGTCGCGCGTCGCATCCTTCGTCACCTGGATCGCCTCTTCCGGGTAATGCGCCGGAGCAAAGAGCGCGAACATGACATAGGACATCATGAACATCTGCACGACGAAGAACATTGCGACATTGGCGAAGCCGAAGAGATAGATCGGAATGATCGTCCACACGATCCAATGCGCGATCATGCAGGCGAGATCGAGCCAGCTTTTCCAATTGCGGCGCTCGTCGTCGCGCAGCTCGCGGATGAGGAAGCGCCAGCCCTTGAAGGCGACGCCGAAGGAATTGCCGAGCAGCACGATGGGGAAGAAATAGCCCTGATGCTCGAACCACCAGCGCGCGAGGCCGCTGGCCTTCTTCACGTCGCGATCGTTGAGCGTGAACACCGGCAGCAGATCGGCGTCGTCGTCCACGCCGATGACATTCGGATTGGGATGATGCACGACGACATGCTTATGGCGCCAATAATTGCCCGACACGCCGAGGAAGAACGGAAAGTCGAAATACATGATGAATTCATTGACCCACGGCCTGTTGCTGATCGCATGATGCGAGGCGGTGTGGCCATTGGTCGACATGCCCATGCAGCCATAGGCGACGAGAATCATGCCGATCGCCTTGACGATGAGCATGTCCGAGACGATGACGAGCGAAACGCCCGTCGCCGTCAAGGCGATGAACAGCAGCCATTCGGCAATGCCGATAGCGGTCAGCTTGCGGGCGTATCCTGCGCGGCGGACCTGCTCCCGCAGCCGCGCGAAATCCTGATTGGCTTCCTTAGACATATGCACCCCCGATAAAAACGAAATCGCGCGTCAGACGCGCTGCAGCCGATACGGCGCGTGATAATCCTTGGTGAAGAGGAGCTGATAGAGCGCCTGGTCCCCCGCCATCGCAGAAGCGACGCCGCAGCTGAGGTAGTATTCCCACATGCGCTTGAAGACCGTGTCGTAGCGCACAGGATCGAGCGTTCCGCTATTGGCGCGGAAGGCTTCCAGCCAGCGGCGCAGAGTCACGGCGTAATGGCGCGCCATATTCTCGACGTCGAGAATGGCGAGGCTATTCTTCTCGAGCTCTGTCGTCATCGCGGAGAGCTTCGGCGTGTCGGAACCGGGGAAGACGTATTTTTGAATGAAGGGATCATGGCGATTGATCGCCGTGTTGCAGCCGATGACATGCACGAGGCCGCGTCCTGTCGGCGCCAGCAGACGCTCGATGGCGCCGAAATAGGCGGGATAGTCCTTGGCGCGCACATGCTCGAGCATTCCGACGCTGACGATGCGATCGAAAGAGCCTTCGATCTCGCGATAATCGCCGAGGATGAAGCGCACGCGATCGGAAACGCCATATTTGGCGGCGTTTTCCTGCGCACGCGCATGATGCGCGACGCTATTGGTGACGCCGACGCCGCGCGCGCCGAAATTCAGCGCAGCGTGAATCAGCATGCCGCCCTTGCCGCAGCCGATGTCGAGCAGCGACTGGCCGGGCTCGATCTCGAGCTTCTGGCAAATGCGATCGAGCTTGCGCTGCTGCAGGAGATCGGCGTCGTCGTCCTGCGAATGCGCATAGCCGCAGGAATAGACCTGATAGCGATCGAGCAGAAAGGCGTCGAACACGTCTTCGCCGATGTCGTAGTGACGGCGCACATTGGTCGCCGGGCTCATGAGGCGATTGCTCGCGAGCATGCCGGCGTAGCGGAACAGGAAGCTCCAATCGGAGCGCAGCTTCTTGTGCAGGCCGGCGCGGCACAGCATTGTGAGGCAATCGACGAGGCGGCCGTCCTCGACCTCGAAATCCTGCGCCATGAAGGCTTCGCCCATGCCGAGATTGCCGAAGGCGAGCACGCGGCTGAAGAAATCGTCGCGCAGCACGCGCAGCACGATTGGCGCTTCATCGCCGGCGCCGAAGCGATGATCGACGCCATTGTGACGAACGATCAGCGTTCCCTGATGAAGATGGCGCGACAGCATCTCGAAGAAAGCGTCCTTCGGCTGACGCGCTCCCAAAAGCTGCGCGAGTGAAAGCTGTCGGCGCGCCGTCTTCGCGTCGAAAGCGCGCGCGGCATGTTCGGGCATATATCTCGTATCGGTCATTTGTCTCTCCCAATGCATATCGCGCGCTTTCGGCAAAGAATTTCCGCGCCTCTCGGGCTGGAAACGACGCGCGAAATCTTCCCCGCGTCCGCGCTATTTGCGCCGCGCCTCTTGTTCTTCATGCAGTCGGCCGTGCTGAGCGATGGCGTCGCACGACAAGATTGTGTCAAATGTTGTCACATTATTTCTGCATGTTGACAAGCAGCTCAGCTTGCGCTCGCCTCCTCTCGTCGCGTCTTGCGATACGACGATCGGCGCGAGCCTGATCCGAGGTGATAAAAGGGTCGGTGGGGAATTTGTGTGTGCTGCCACACAGGGCGCGAGCGCGCGTCCGCACTATAGGATCGATAGGCGAGCGCGGTTCGCGTCGCGCCAAATGAATTTCAGCGGAGACGAGAAAAATGGACGCAATCGAAATGTCGCGCTGGTTGTGGGCGGATCGGCGCGCGCGCGCTGCTCGCAGCGAGGCGGGGCCGACGCTGAATGGCGCGAAGGGCCAATTCATCGAGACGCGCGGCGCGAGCTTGCGGACGCTGATCACGCCGCAGAAGAACGGCGCCGGCGATAAGACTTTGGTGATCGTGCCCGATCCGCCCAATGTCATCGAGCAATATCTGCCGATCATCGACGAAATGTCGAACCATGCGCGCGTCATTTGCATGGAGACGCCCGGCTTCGGCCAATCCTTCGTGAAATCGGGATTTCGCTTCGATGTTCCGAGCTATTGCGAGGTCTTCGACGAATTCTTCGCACAGCTGGAGATAAAGGACGCCGTGCTGGACATGGCCTGTCTCGGCGGATTCGCGGGCGTCGCCTTTTCGGCGGCGCGGCCCGATCGCGTGCGCCATCTCATGCTGCAGCAGACAGTCTCGATCTCGCAGGCGCAGAAATGGGCGGCGGGAACCGATCGCATGAATTTGATTCGGCGGCCCTATGTCGGGCAGATCTTCATGCGCGCGCTCGATCATGTGGTGACGCGGCATTGGTATAAGGTCGCCATGCCGCCGGCGACCTCGGCCATCGCGCCGAAGCTCGCGGAAGAGGCGATCGCGGGTCTCGATCGCGGCGGCTGCTTTTGCCTCTGCAACGCCTATCAGGCCTTGATGGCGACGCCGGAAAAGCCCTACGCCGCCAGCCCGCGCAAGGTGACGATCGTCTGGGGCGACAGCGATCCGACCCATAATCTCGTGGCGACGATCGGCGATTCGCTGAAGGCGTTTCTGCCGGAGGCGGAATTCGTCCTCTTCGAGAATTGCGGGCATTTTCCCATGCTGGAAAATCCGCAGCGCTATCTGCCCATGCTGCGCGCCGCGCTCGACGCGGCGTGAGCAGGGCTCGGCGCCCATTGGCGCCGCGCGCGCTCAGCTCGGCTGCGACAGGCGGCGCATTTCGGCGAGCGCGGGGTTTCCCTCCTCCTCCAATCGGGCGATCGTCTCGAGGCCCCATCTATAGGAGAATTCGGCGACCTCGCGGTGCTTGTCCCAGGTCATGAAGCTGGCTCCGGGACAGACGGGCGGCTGCACGGTGAGATCGAGCCCGCCGGAAAACGCCGGCTTCTCGCGAATATTGCTGAACACCGCCTGCTGAATGACGCTCGCCAGCGAAGGGCAATCGGGCAATGGCTTGCGGCGCAGCGGATTGAGCATGGAGGCGAGCAGCTCGTTGCGGCCGGGCAGCGCGCGATAGTCGAAGTCATAGAGGCGCGGATCGGAGTTGCGCAGATCCACGACGACATTGGGGCCGTTCTTGAGCCCATGCATGGGCGCGATCGGCGCATTGTCGGAGACGGCGCCGTCGACCAGCATATGGCCGTCCTCGTCGAAGAAGGGCGGCAGCACGCCGGGAATGGCGCAGGAGGCGCGCACCGCCTGCCATGTCGGGCCGGAGCGGATCACGCGCATCGTATAGGTGGAGAGGTCTGTCGCTATGGCGAAGCTCGGCCGCCACAAATCCTCGAAGGCGATGGAGCCGTAGGATTGCGCCAGCGTCGCCTCGAGAACTGTGTGGTCGAGCAGTCCGTATTTCGGCAGAGTGAGGCGCTTCAGCGCGGCGTTCTGCACGAATATTTCGTGAATCGCCGCCTCCACCTCCTCCGGCGTCTTCAATTGCGCGAAGGCCACCGCCATGCCGGAGCCGATGCTGCTGCCGCCGAACATATCGAAGACGACGCCCGCCTCCTGAAAGGCTTTTACGATGCCGATATGGGCGAGGCCGAGCGCGCCGCCGGCGCCGGCGACGAAGCCGATCGCCTGGCCCGTGATGAAGCGCGCGAGGCAATCGAAATCCGCGCCCGAATCCATCGCCACATGATGCAGCATGAAGACGTCGCGCTCGCGCAGCCAGGGCGCGGAAGGCTCTTGCGTCTGCGGTCGATACGGATAGAGCCGCACGATGCGCCGACGATTGGCGGGAAACAAAGTGAAGGCGAATTCCTCGACCGGATTGACCGCCTGCGAGCCGTCGGCGACGGCCATGATCAGCAAATCGGCCGAATTGAGAACGGCGCGGGTCCATTCGTTCAATTCGCCATCGGCGACGCAGAGAACGAAGTCGTTCTCCTGCTCGAGCGCGCCGAGCCAATCGGCGACGGCGTAACGGTCGAATGCGCCATTTTTGAAATGCGCGCGGGCGTCGGCGGAGGCGCGCGCGCAGCCGCGGGCGCGCGCATTGATCGCCTGCAGCAGGCGCGCGCTGAAACCTTCCGGGATAGATCCCCCGCCCGCGGCGATCAGCGCGATCACGCGCACGCGGCTGCTCTGGCGGAAATTGCGCCGCGTGATCTCGCCGAGACGGGCGAGGCGCTTGGCCAGCGATCGCGCGACGGCGCGCTGCATATCGGGGAATTGCGCGACCAGCGCCTCGAATTGCGCGCGGTCGATCTCCAGCACCTCGGAGTCGCGCATGGCGACGACGCCGGCGCCGCGCGGCTCGCCGGTGAAAAAGCCCATCTCGCCGATGAGCTGATCCTTGCCGATCTCGGCGACGATCTCGCCATTGGCGGCGTTGACCACGCCGAACTGGCCGAAATTGACGATATAGAGCGTCTCCGACGGCGCGCCGATCTCGATCAGCGTCTCGCCGCGCGCAATTCTGCGCAGCTGCACGCCAGACTTGATCTTATTGCGATCCTCGTCGTCGAGGTCTTGCCAGAAACTCTGATCTTCCGAAACGAGCGTCTTCGACATGGAAATACAGCCGCCCCGATGCGTTCGCGTCGCGCGCCCCCGCGCTCGCGCCGCATGATCTTCGGCCGGGCCTGAGAATGCAAGGGCGGTTTCCGCGCGGCGACGCCGTTCAGGCGGGCGCGGCGGTCAGCAGAGCGTCCAGGGTCGCGCATTCCGCCGCGGTCAGGGAAAAATCGAATATCGCCAGATCGTCGCGCATATGCTCCTGCGACGACGTGCCGGTGAGGCACAGAACGCCTTGCTGCGTCAGGAAGCGGAAGAAAATCTGCGCCCGGCCGCGCCCATATTTTTCGGCGAGAGCGACGAGCTCCGGCTTTTCCAGCGTTTCGGGATTGGCGGTGAGCGTCCAAAAGCTCTGGTAGAAAATTTTATGCTTTGCGCAGAAAGCGCGAATCTCGCGGTCATATCCGGTCTTGGCGTAGAAGCGGTTCTGGATCACGGCCGGCTTCACCCGCGCCTTCTTCCACAACATCTTCAGCCGTGACAGCTCGTAGCAATTGCTGACGCCCAATTGGCGCACGCCGCCCTGCGCCACCAGGCTCTCCATCGCGCGCCAGGCCTCGAGAGTGTCCTTGTCCTCCGGGTAGGGGGAGTGCAGCACCAATCCGTCGAGGCGATCCGTGCGCAGATTGCGCAGCGAGACCTCGAAGGATTGCCGCACCTGCTCGCCTATGGCCGTCTCGGCGTCATAGGGGATGTTCTCCGGGTCCTGCCCACCGAAGGGCGTGAATTTGGTCTGCAGATAAATATCCGCGCGGTCGAGCCCGGCGCCGAGCGCCGCCGCCAGACCTTCGCCGACGCCCGGCTCGTTGTAATGCTTGGGCTGGCAGGCGGTGTCGATCCCGCGAAAGCCGGCCCGCAGCGCCTCTTCCACCAGAGCGGCGGTGCGCTCCTTCTTCCAGGCCGTGCCATAGATGATGCGGGGCATAAAAACCCCGGAGGCGGAGACGATCCGGCCAGGATCCTCGCCGCGCGGCTCGGCGCTCATTTTGGGGCTTCCTCTTTCTCAGGCTCCGGCGAAAACCGTCAGCACGCCAGTATAGCCGTAGAGATGATGGCGGGCGATCTCGCCGCCGGCGAAAAAGCCGATCAAGGGCGTCTCGCCTCCCAGCGCCTCGTGAACCATGCGGAATTCGGCGTTGGGCTCGCCGAAATGCGGGCCGCCGCGCCCCGAGCAGCTGATATAGAGCGCGCCTCTCATGCCGCCGGCGGCCTCCGCCTGGGCGCGCACCTCCGCCACGATGCGGAGGAGATCATGCTTGGCCGCCTCGGCGTTGCGCTTGCAAAAGGCGAGCCGCATGCCGTCCTTTATCTGCTCGGCGATCATCAGCAGCCCGCCCTTGCGGCCGACGCCGACAATGTGCCGCACTTCCGTGTTCGTGCCGAACTGGCCGGGCTTGGCGGAGACATCCTCGCCAGTGGCGACCAGCCCGGCCAAGGTCTGCGCCAGCTCGAGCCGCAGTTCGGCGTCGTCTATGTCGAGCGTATGCCCCATATCCTCGAGCACGCAGTCGAGGGCGCGCTTCTCGTCCAGGGTCACGAGGTAATTGCCCTGCGCGCGCGTGACCGTGCGCCGCGGCCCTATGGGCTGGCAGCCTTGGGTGACGCGCGAGAACACGGTCGCTTGCGGCCCGAAGGCGACGCCGGTGAAGCCGCCCGCCAAAACCTCGTCCGCGATGCACAGCGCCTTGTTGCGCGCCGAGGAGAGGCCGCCGAACTGATAGCCGGTGGTGAGCTTGGCGCTCGCGGCTTCCAGCTTGGCTTGCAGATCGGGCGTGCCGCCGCTGGCGTGGACCAGCGCGGTGAAGGGCTCGAAGCCCTTGGGCGTCCCGTCCAGCCCCTCGAGCGAGGAAAACAGCGCAAAAGCGTCGGCGGGAAGATCGGCCAGCATGATCGCGAGGCCCGGCGCGTCGAAATACTCCACCGCCTCGGCGCCGACGCCGACCCCGACCGTTCCGACGAAATGGACGCCGGGCAGGCGCGCGCGCAGCGCCGACAATATGTCGCTCGCCGCCTGGGTGAAATAGTCGGTGAGATAGCACCAGCCGAGATTGGGCGCGGGCGCGTCGGCCCGTTGCCGCTCGATCTGCTCGAGGCAGGAGGCCAAGGCGCTCTTCCAGTCGGCGTCGCCGGAATGGGCGTAAATGAACTTGCTCATGGTCTCTTCCCCCGCGTCCATGCGCGGGTAGCAACGACCGTGCCGCGGGAGAGATTCGCTACCGCGCCGCCTCGACGGAGGCGGAGAGCTCGGCGAGATCGAGCAGCACGAAGGCGCCGCGGCGGCGCTCGAGCAGTCCCGCCCGCTCCAGACGGTTCAGCTCGCGCGTGACCGCCTCGCGATGCGTGCTGACGCGGGCGGCGATCTCCGCATGAGTGGGAACGGGCGAGATCACGCCGCGATTTTCGCCGCCGCCGTCGCTGCGCGCCAGCCGCAGCAATTCTGCGTGAATGCGTCCGCGCACGTCGAGATTGGTGAACTCGTTCACCCGTGTGGTGAGGCGGCGCACCTCGCCGGTCAGCGTCGCGAGCACTTCATCGCAGACATTGGGATAATGATGAATCACCTCGCGGAAGATCGCCGGGCTCATGCGCGCGATCACCGTGTCGGTTATCGCATGGATCGCCGCCGAGCGCGGCTTGCCGTCGAGCGCCGAGAGCTCGCCGAAAAACTCGCCCTCCTTGATGACGCGCAGCATCAGATCCTTGCCGGCGACGCTCTGGATCGACACGCGCACATCGCCATAGGCGACGAAATAAATATCCGCGCTGTCGTCCTTATAATTGAGGATGCATTCCTTTTCCTGGGCGCGGCGCCACACGCATCGCGCGTCGAGCAGCGCGATCTCCTCCTTGGAAAGCGAGCGAAACAAACTAACGCGTGCAAGCGTCTGGCTTTTTCGTATCATGCCCCACGTTCCAAAAATTTCGTCTTGTCAGCGTTTCAAAGGATGGTCCATGTCGCTTTGGAGTGTCAACTTCGATTTGGAGCGCCGCACGCGCCTCGCCACGGGGCTCACGCTCTTCGCTTATGCGGCGTGTCATTTCGTCTCTCACGCGACAGGCCTGCTCTTTCTCGACAATCTCCAGGGCATCGGCCATGGCGTCATTCTCGCGCCCTGGCGCAGCAGCTTCGGCGTCGCTCTTCTGCTATTCTGCTTCACCTTTCACATGTCGCTCGGCCTTTTCGCGCTCTATCGCCGGCGGCATTTGCGCATGCCGGCGATAGAGGCCTGGCAGCTCGGCCTCGGCCTCACCATTCCGCTGCTGCTCGCGCCGCATGTCACCGACACGCGCGTCGCCGTGCTCGCCTTCGGCTTGGAGGATTCCTATTTTCGCATTCTCTATCATTTCTGGATCAGCGATCCGACCTTCGGCCTGCCGCGGCAATTTCTGCTCATGGTCCTCATCTGGTCGCATGGCTGCATCGGCATTCACATGTGGCTGCGCTATCGCGATTGGTATCGCCGGCGCATCATTCTATTTCTTCTTCTCGCGCTCGCTCTGCCCGTTCTCGCCATAGCGGGCCTGCTCAACTCGGGCTGGGAGCTGATTCTGCGCGCCTATATGGACGAGGCCGTGATCGAGGCGCATGGCCCGCCGGCGAAAGGAACGCCGCATGCGCATGTGCCGGCGATGCTCGCTTCGATCATTCTCTGTCTGCAGATTTCCTATCTCGCGCTGCTCGCAGCCGTGCTGCTGCTGCGCGCCTTGCGCAACACGCGCGAGCGCATGTTCGACACGGTGCGCATAGACTATCGCGACGGCCGCAGCATTCGCGCGCCTTTCGGCTTTTCCGTGCTCGAGGCCAGCCGTTTCAAAGGCATTCCGCACGCATCCGTCTGCGGCGGACGCGCGCGCTGCTCCACCTGCCGCTTTCGCGTGCTCTATGGCGCGTCGGAGCTGCCGCCGCCCGGCCCGGCGGAGCGCGCCGCTTTGGCGCAGATCGGCGCGCCGGAGGGCGTGCGCCTCGCCTGCCAGACGCGGCCGCGCTGCGATATCGGCGTCTATCCCATGCTGCCCGCGGACAGCCCGCTCGACGGACTCTGCGTTCTCCTCGACCAGGGCCGCGAGCTCTTCGTGACGGCCATGTTCGTCGATCTGCGCGACTCGACGAAGCTCGCCGCCAACCGCCTGCCCTATGACGCGATCTATATCGTCGACTCCTACATTCGCGCGACCACCAATGCGATTTTGGCGGAGGGCGGCCATGTGACCAGCGTCGCCGGCGATGGCGTCATGAGCCTGTTTCGGCTGGACGGCGACGCCGACGAGGGCGCGCGCGCGGCGCTGCGCGCGGCAAGCGGCGTCTGGCGCGCCATTCGTCGCGTCAGCCGCGATTTCGCGCAAGATCTCGAGGCGCCGCTCGCCTTCGGCGTCGGGCTGCACAGCGGACTCGCCATCGTCGGCGCCGTCGGTCCGACGGATCGGCAGTCGCTGCAATTTCTCGGCGACACCGGCAATATCGCCGCGCGGCTCGAATCGCTGACGAAAGAGATGGATTGCGTCGCGCTCGTCTCGTCGCAGACTTGCGACGCCGCGGGACTGCGGCCGCCGCACGCCGTCGTCGAGGCGCCGATCCGCGGCCGCGACGCCGCGCTCCCCGCCTTTCCGTTCAAGAAGCTCGGCGATTTCGAGCGCTGGGTCGCCAGTGGCGAGCGAACGGCGGTGTGAGCGCGCCGGCTGGACCCGAAAATTGCATCGCCGCCGACGGCTCGTCTCGCGGAGACGATCGGAGAAGCGCAGCCGGGAGAAACGCAGCCCATGACGGATATCGCTCGTTCCTGTCTCGCCTTTTTCTGCTTCCTGCTCATCGCCTACGCCGTCAGCGAGGATCGGCGCCGCATTCCCTGGCGTGTCGTGGTCGGCGGGCTGGCGCTGCAATTCGCGGCGGCGCTGGTTCTCGTGCATTTCCCGCCGGCGAAGCAGGCCGTGCTGCTCGCCAATGACGCG
Organism: Methylosinus sp. C49; assembly: GCF_009936375.1. GTDB lineage: Bacteria > Pseudomonadota > Alphaproteobacteria > Rhizobiales > Beijerinckiaceae > Methylosinus. The sequence goes on from NZ_AP022332.1 coordinate 765,690, forward strand.
GCGGAGGCGCTGCAAAAGGCGACGGAGGCCGGCTCGGGCTTCGTCTTCGGCTATCTCGGCGGCGGCCCCGCGCCTTTCGAGGAGAAGACGCCGGGCGCCGGCTTCATTCTCGCCTTCAAGGCGCTGCCCATGGTGCTGACCATCTCGGCGCTGGCCTCGCTGTTCTTTTATTGGGGCGTGATGCAGCGCGTCGCCGGCGGCTTCGCCTTTCTGCTGCGGCGCTCCATGGGGCTTTCCGGCGCGCTGGCGCTGGGCGCTTCCGTTCACATCTTCGTCGGCATGATCGAGGCGCCGCTGCTGATCCGCCCCTATCTCGCGCGCATGCAGCGCGGCGAGCTGTTCGCGCTGATGAGCTGCGGAATGGCCGGCGTCGCCGGCACGGTCATGGTGATCTACGCCGGCTTCGTCGCGCCTTTCCTGCCGGATGCGCTCGGCCATATTCTCATCGCCTCGGTGATCGCGACCCCGGCCGCCATAGCGGTCGCCGCGGTCATGTCGCCCTGGGATATCTACAAGGACAATGCCGAAGCGCGGCTCGCCGTGGAAAATCCCCCGACCGGCACGTTCGACGCCATCGTCAAAGGCGTCTCCGACGGCGTCGGACCGCTGGTCGGCATCATCAGCATGCTGCTGACGACGATCGCGCTGGTGACGCTGGTCGATATGGCGCTCGCGCATCTGCCGCAATTGGGCGGCGAGACGCCGAGCCTGCAGCTCGCTTTCGGCTATGCCTTCCGTCCCATCGTCTGGCTGATCGGCGTGCCCTGGAGCGAGACGCCGGCCGCCGCCGCGCTGATGGCGACGAAGACTGTGGTCAATGAGTTCGTCGCCTATCGCGACATGAGCGCGCTCGGCGCGGAGGCGCTGTCGCCGCGCAGCCGGCTGATCCTCACCTATGCGCTCTGCGGCTTCGCCAATTTCGGCAGCATGGGCATACTCGTCGGCGGGCTGAATGTGATGCTGCCGGGCCGGCGCGCGGAGATCACGCGTCTCGGCCTGCGCTCCATTCTCTCCGGCACGCTCGCCACCTGCATGAGCGCCACTTGCATGAGCGCCACGGCCGCCGGACTGCTGATCGGCGGCTGAAGGCCGCTCAGAAGCAGCCTTGCGCTTTCAGCTGCACGAGCCAGGCGCCGCAATCCGACCGGTGGCGGCGCCCGTGGGGGCCATGGCCCCACTCGTCCTCATATTCGTAGTGGCGATGACGCTCCCGCGCGCGCTCGTGGCGCACGCATTCATTGTAATTATTCTGCATCGCGAGACACAGCGGCACATTCGGCCCGGCCAGCGCCGCTCTGGGGGCGAAACCGTCGGTCAGCGAGACGATTCCGGCGAGGATGAGGGAGAGGAGAAGGATGCGCGCCATTTTGGAAGAAACCTTTCTGTCGGTCGCAGCACTAGCAGATTCGCTCACGCTGAGACAGCGCGGCCGCCTGTCGGACGCGTGCGCCGCGGGGCGGACGCCTATTGCTTCGGCCGCTCGCCGAAGTCTGAGAAGCGTTACCTTACGACCGCGTCTTTCGGGAAAAATTCCCGCGTTGAACGCGCCCTCTCTCGCCCTTTGCAATTCAAAAATGGTCGCGGATACAGAACACAAACAGACTGCATTCGCTGAGCGAGCATTTCGATGGCGACGCGAGGCCTCTATATATCGAAAAGCGCTTCCATGCGCCGATATTCGGGAAAAATGCCCAACCCTATCGCATAGGCGGTCATTCTTTCCCGACTGGCAAGCTTTCAGCGATCGTGCGGCGCCGATTCGCGTGATGTCACGTTCTCGTGCTCGAGAAAAAGTATGATATTTGCATATTGGTAACGCGCTATTCGATGAGTTTGCAGACGCTCGGGGCTCGCGCCCCCGGGGCGCATCGAGACGCGGCGGGTCCGCCGGCGAGACCGCAAAAAGCAGATGAGGGCGACGAGACAGCCGATGCGTGTGTTGATCGTCGAAGATCAGGCGGAGATCGCCGCTCTGCTGGCGGAAAAGCTCGCTCATTCCGGCTTTGTCGCGGATATCGTCGGCGCCATCGCCGAGGCCCGCGCGGCGATCGAGGCGGTCGAGTATGGCGTGATGCTGCTGGATCGGCGGTTGCCGGACGGCGATGGCGTCGCCATCATCCGCTCGGCGCGCGAGACTCGGCCGAACATTCGCGTGCTGATCGTTTCCGCAATGCGCGACATAGCCGAGATCGTCGACGGGCTCGACGCGGGGGCCGATGATTATCTCACCAAGCCTTTCGATCCTGCGGAGCTGACGGCGCGTATTCGCGCCATTCTGCGCCGGCCTGGACCACAGTCGGCGCCCTTCGCGCAGGTCGGAGCGCTCAGCTTCGAGCTCGACGAGCAGAGGGGCTTTATCAATGGCCGGCAGTTTCTGGCGCCCAAGCTGGAGCTCGTCCTGCTCGGCGCGCTGATGCGCCGCGCCGGTCTCGCGGTGACGCGCGCCGATCTTCTCGAGGAGATTTACGGCGCGCAGGGCGCCGATCAGGTCGACGCGCTGAAGATGCTGATCCACCGCCTGCGTCAGCGCCTGAAAAACCATGGCGCGCGCGCCGATATCCATGCTGCGCGCGGCATAGGCTATCTCATTCGGAGCGCCGAGGAGTGAAGATCATGCGAGCGCCGTCGGCGCAGCTCGTCGTCTGCCGGTTCCTGCGCGCGCTCGCCCGTCTCGCGTCTTTGCATCGCGTCGCCAGTGTGTCGTGCGGCGATCGGATGGATTGCCAAAATAAATCTTCTGGGCCAGTCTTGCGCCCGTCGCATTCGGTAATTGTTGGAAATTGCTTGTGCCGAGCATGAGATTTTCTCGGGAGGCGGCAGGCGCGCCGCGACGAACGGGCGCAACTCACGCCGCCGGGCGTCGCGCCCTTTGGAATTTTATTGCTCGGCGCCGAGAGCTCGCCGTGGCGCTGGCGGCGCTGGCGGCGCTGGCGGCGCTGGCGGTCTTCGGCTCGGCGGAGCTGCTCGACCCGGGGTCCTTCGATCTCGCCGGGCGATTCACGGTTCTCGTCGGCGATTTCGCCGCCGTGCTGGCGGTGGCCGCCGCTGTAGCGGCGCTCGCCTTGCTCGGCCGTCTTCGCTTGCGCTCCGAGAGGGACGCGGGCGACGCTTGCGCGCGCGCGCTATGGGAGAATGGGCCGGTCGCCGCTTTCTGCTGGGAGGAGAACGGCGAGGTGACGGACGGCAATGACGCGTTTCTCCGCGTGACCGGCTATGCGCGCGCCGATCTCGCCGCCCGCCGCATCGATTGGCGGGTCGCCACCCGGCTCCCGTCGCCGGCCGAGACCGGCGTGGAAACGGATTTCGTGCGCAAGGACGGCGCGCGCGTGCGGCTGCGGCTCCGTTTTGTCGCGCTCGACTCGCAAGGCGCGCGCGGCGTGGCTTTCGCGCAGGAGGCGGCGGAAACGCAGGAGCTGCGCCGGCAGGCGGAGCGGCTGAGGGCGTTGGAGCTGAGGGCCGTCGGCTTCGCGCATGACATCAATCAGCCGCTGACCGCGGCTGCGGCCTATCTGCAGGCGGCGCGCCGTCACGCGACGCTCGGCCCCGCGCGATCGGAGGATCAACTCGCGGCCATGGACCGCGCCGGCGCGCAATTATATCGCGCCGCGCGGCTCGTCGGCGACTGGCGCGAGCTGTTCGTTCACGAATCGTGCGCGCCGACGGAGGTCTCGTTGCATGCGCTGATCGGCGAGACGTGGGAGACCCTGCGCCGCGATCTCGGCGAGACCGTCGACGCCGAGCTGCGTCTGCGCGCCGCGCGCGATCTCGTGATCGGCGATCGAACGCAGATCGAGCAGGAGTTGGCCGATCTCTTTCGCGTGGCCGCGCGGGCGGCGATCGCCTCGTCGCACCGATTGATCGTCGCCACATCGGAGCGCGGCGACCAGATCATCATCGATATCCACGACGCTCGCGTTGCGCCGCTCGCGCCGCGTCCCGATCCATGCGCCGTGGCGCCGGCGGGCTCGCGCGCGCTCGTCCAGGCCGATGGGGCGGGATTCGCGCTGTCGGACGCGGATGTGGGCGGCTCCGCTTTTCGGCTCGCTCTGCCCCTGACCGACCGAGCCTGTGGATAATGGGGGCAGCCCGCCGTAGCCGCTCGCCTGTCATCGGGAAATGCTCATAATCTTTCGCCCTTCGAATTGAGGGGCGGATTATGGCTGCGCTGAAGCATTGTCTCGTCTCAGGGCAAGCCGCTGAAAGTAAAACTCATCGTCTGCGTGCTTAGTATTAGTACCAAGCAATGCCACTAAAAGTAATCTCCCTATGGTATAAGTACTAGTGTTACCTACGAGACACAGGCGTCGTCTTTCTGCTCGCGATCTATATTAGGTTGTTTCCTTTACGATCGGAGCGCGCTAAAGAAGAAGAGTAGTCGATCAATAGTGGATCAATTATTCCCCGACGGAATTTGCAACGGCGCAGGGGTTCGGCGTCTGCCGAACCCCTTTTTTCATGACGATCCGTCGGGCGCCGCAGGTTGCGGCGCCCGTTTTCTTTTGCGGAATATCATTGGGTCGCCTCGAGATGATCGCGCGCTGCGCGCTGCGAAGGTCGCCATGCGATCATATGTTTCTGGCGGCGCGATCCGATCATTGGACCGGATCGCGCTGTCGAATTTCGCCTTGCATTGAAGTTTGGATCAGAGGCCCTGCGGACGTCCGGCGATGGACACCAGCAGCTCGCCGTCGCCGAGCAGGCGCTTGGCCACGCGGCGGGCGTCGTCGAGCGTCACCGCGTCGATGCGGCCATTGCGCTCGTCGAGATAGGAGGGCGCGAAGCCGTCGAGCTGGAGATTGACCAGCTGGCCGGCGATCTTCGTCGATGTGTCGAAGCGCAGCGCATAGGAGCCGGTCAGATATTTCTTCGCCTTGTCGAGCTCGTCCGCGCTCGGCCCCGCATTGGCGAGATCGGCGAATTGGGCCTGGATCACCTCCAGCGATTCACGGGCGCGCTCGTTCTTCGTGGCCGCGCCGCCGACCAGCATGGCGCATTTGTCATATTCGTTGAGATGCGAATAGACCGAATAGGCGAGACCGCGCTTCTCGCGCACCTCGTTGAACAGCCGCGCCGTGAAGACGCCGCCGCCGAGGATGTGGTTGACCACCACAGCGCCGAAATAATCGGGATCATGCCGCTGCATGCCCGGACGGCCGAAGCGAATCGCCGATTGCGGCACGTCGAGATCGATGATGCGGCGCTCGCCGAGCGCGTGAATGTCGATCTCGGGCACGGGGGTGAGAAGGCTCTGCGCCGGCAGGGCGCCGAAGATCGCATCCAGCTTGGCGGCGAGCGTCGCCGCGTCTATGGCGCCGACGACGGCGATTTTCAGATCGCTGCGCGTCAGCAGGCGAATCCTCAACGCGTCGAGATCGTCGCGCGTCAGATTTTCGAGACTCTCCAGATCGCCGCGCACCGGCCGCCCATAGGGATGGTCGGGGAAGGCGGCCTCTCGGAAGGCCCTGGCGACCAGCGCATCGGGATCATTGGCGTCGCGCTTCAGCCCGGCGGCGATCTGGCCGCGCACGCGGTCGATCGCCTGTTGCTCGAGCCGTGGCTCGCAGAGCGCGACGCGCAGCAGCTCGAAAGCCTCGTCCTTATTGCGGGAGAGCGTCTGCATATGGCCGGAGATGGCGTCGCGGTCGCAGCCGAAGCCGAGCCGGATCGCCAGATCCTCTATGGCGAGGTGGAAGGCGCGGGCGTCATAGGGGCCGGCGCCCTCGTCGAGCAGCCCGGCGAGCAGCGTCGCGAGACCCGCCTTGCCGGCCGGATCCTGCGAGGCGCCGCCGCGCATAGCGAATTCGAGCGCGACGAGCGGAACGGCGTAGCTCTCGACGAGCCAGGCTTCGATCCCGCCGGGCGTGACGACGCGCTGAATGGTCTCGGCGCGGCTGCGCGCAGGCGCGATGGCGTGGGCTGTCATTGATTTACGCTCCGATATCAGGCGGCGAGCACGGCGTCTTTGGCTTCGGCTTCGTCCTGGCCCTCGGATTCGAGGAAGCCGGTGACGGCCCGGCGCTTGTGCAGCCATTTGCGGGCCGCGGCGGCGAGGTCGGCGGCGGAGACGGCGTCGATGCGGTCCGGCCAGGCGGCGACATCCTCCACCGCTAGGCCGGTGGCCAGCGATTCGCCATACCAGCGGGCGAGCGAGACCTGGCTGTCCTGCGCATAGACCGCCTCGGCGATGAGCCGGTTCTTAGCGCGTTTCAGATCGGCTTCGGCGATCTCGGCGGCGGCGAATTTGTCGATCGCCGCGCCGATGGCGTCGTCCAGCTGCTTCAGCGAGACGCCGGGCGCCGGCGTGGCGAAGACCCAAAAGCGCGTGTCGTCCAGCGCCGAGCCCATGTAATAGGCTCCCGCGTTGACGGCGAGCTTCTGCTCCACCACCAGAGAATCATACAGCACGCTGGACGGCCCGCCGCCCAGCACATGGCCGAGAACTTCCAGCGTCTCGGCCTCGCCGGGCGCGCCGGTCGTATAGGAGGGCACGAGGAAGACGCGCTCATGCGTCGGCTGCTCGACCTTCTCGTCGGCGAGCGTCACCAGGCGATGGGCGCGCGGCTCCGGCTCGCGCGGGCGCTTGCGGCTCGGCGCGTCGGCGCGCGCGGGAATGCGGCCATAGCTCTTCTCCGCCAGCTCGCGCACGGTCTCGAAATCCACATCGCCGGCGACGATGAGTATGGCGTTCTCGGGCGTGTAGAAGCGACGATAATAATGCAGCGCGTCCTCGCGGCCGAGCGTCTCGATCTCATGCCCCCAGCCGATGATCGGCGTGCCATAGGGGTGATGCGGGAACAGCGCCGCTTGCACCGCCTCGTCGAGCTGGGCGGAAGGGTCGTTCTCGGTGCGCATGCGGCGCTCCTCGAGCACCACCTCGCGCTCTGGCCCCACAATCTCGTCGGAGAGGACCAGATTCGTCATGCGATCGGCCTCGAACTCCATCAGCGTGCCGAGGTGCTCCTTGCCGATCCGCTGGAAATAGGCCGTGTAGTCATAGCTGGTGAAGGCGTTCTCCTGGCCGCCGAGCTCGGAGACGAGATTGGAGAACTCGCCCTGCGGATGGGCGTGCGTGCCCTTGAACATCAGATGCTCGAGGAAATGCGCGATGCCCGACTTGCCGAGCGGATCGTCGGCGGAGCCGTTGCGATACCAGACCATATGGGTGACGACCGGCGCGCGGCGGTCGGCGATGACGACGATCTCCATTCCATTGGCGAGGCGCGAATGGACGACCCCGGCAGCGGCGCTCTCGCTTTTGGCGGCTCCGGCGCGCGCGTCGATCTTGGCGGAGGCGGGGCTGGCGGCGTGATCGGCCGCGATCGCCTCGGCCCCCGGCTGTGTCATCGGCATGATAATCTTTCCTCGCTATAGCGCGTCCGGCGCTCGCCGGCCCGATCGAACCTCGGTCCGGCCGAGAGAATCCGGCCAGTTCAGTTCGGGCCAAGAGAATTCGGCGCCAGTTGGCCGCGGGCTTTCCCCGGACGCTTCGACGGAAGCATTCGACCTATATAAGCATGAATGCGAGGCATGTCAGGCGCCGCGCGCGATCCGGCCCGGCGCACAGGGCCATAGCGGGTCTGCGTCGCATGGCTTCGTCGACGAATGGCGAACGGCTCGCGTCGCCACGCCAGCGTTGCCGCAGCCGAAGCTCTCGGGCATCATCTTACCCTCGAATCGTCGATATTCGACGGCGCCGCGACCGATGCGCCGCAAGGGGGATCGCATGGCTTTCACACGACGTTCTTTTCTGGCCGGCCTCGCGGCCTGTCCGCTCTGCGCCGCCGCGGCACGCGCCGAGGGGGCGCATTGGACCTATGACGATCCGCAGCATTGGGGCGCGCATGACGAGGCGGCCAAGGCCTGCACGCTGGGCGCGGAACAATCGCCGATCGACCTCACCGATGCGGTGAAAGCGAACATTCGTCCGCCCAAGCTCGGCTGGAAGCCGCAGGCTTTCGAGATCGTCAACAACGGCCATACGATCCAGGCCAACGCCGCCGCCGGGAGCGGCGTCGCCGAGCTCGATGGACGCAAGTTCGAGCTGAAGCAGTTCCATTTCCACACGCCGAGCGAGCACGCCCTCGGCGGCAAGCGCCTCGCTATGGAGGCGCATTTCGTCCATGCCGGGGACAATGGCGATCTTCTGGTGGTCGGCTCCTTCCTCGTCGCCGGCGCGCCCAATAAGGCGCTAACCGCGCTGATGGCCGCCGCGCCGAAAGAGGAAGGCAAAGCCGCGCCGAAGGCGCCGATCGACGCCTCCGCATTGCTGCCGAAGGAAAAGAAAGTCTTCCGCTACGAGGGCTCGCTGACCACGCCGCCCTGCTCGGAGGTGGTGCATTGGAATGTCTTCGCCGAGCCGGTGACGGTGGCGAAGGCGGACATAGACGCCTTCAAGGCGCTGTTCCCGATGAACGCCCGCCCGCTGCAGCCGACGCATCGCCGCATCGTGCTGAGCGGCGGCTGAGCGGCGGGGCGCCGGATCGGCGGCTCAGGAGCCGCCGAAAAGGCTGCCGATCATGCCGATCGGATTGGTCCAGCCGGGCTTTTCCTCGGGTTCCTTCATGCCCTTGCCGCCCGCGACCTTCTGGCGATAGGCCTGCGGCGGCTCGGTCAGATAGGAGCGGGTCGAGGCCTCGCCGGAGCCGCGCGTCTTCGGTCCGACAGCGGAGCCGGGCTCGTCCGCGTCGGTGGCGATCGTGCAATGGCCGTCCGAGGCGGCGACGAGGCATTTGCGCGGGCCGTCGTGCTCGCCATTCTTGGAGCCGGCGACATTGGGATTCTCGTTGAGGCCCGGCTGGCGCGCCGGCGCGGGCGTTCCTTTGCGGCGCGCGATCTCCTGATCCACCGGCCAGGAGGCGGGCCGCTCGGCCTCCGCCTGCGGCGAGGGGAGCCCCTGGCGATTGGGCGGCACGACCAGCTTGGGATGCTCGCGGAAGACGATCTTCTGGCTCTCGTCCTCGTCGGAATAGACGCCGATGAAGCCGAGCACCGAGGTGAGCGTCGATTTGTCGTCATAGGCCGCGGCCGGGACGACGCCCGTTCCGCCGAGAAACACGAGCGCGAGCCCGACGCATGCCGGCGTGAGACGCAGAGAGGCTGTCGCCCGTTTCATCGCCCAGATCTCCTCCCATGGGCGCGGCCCCGTCCGAGAGCGCGCGCGATTCTAAACGAGCCGAATTGTTACGGCCAGCTTAACGGCATTTTAGAGGCGCGTGAGGCTCCGGGCCAGCCGAAATCGACACGAGAGCGTTTCCACCGAGTGGGCGCCGGTTCGGTGGAAACGCGTCAAAACAAAAAACCGAGAGCTTCATTGAAATGCAGAAAGCCTCTCGGGGCTATCCGGCGGCCGGCGTCGGCCGCGTGGCGCTGGTGCGAAAGCTCTCCAGCAGCAGCAGGACGACGCCGAGAAAAATCGCGGCGTCGGCGACGTTGAACACGTAATTGGCCAGCGGCCCCACCGGCAGGGCGGTGTGAAAGAAGAAGAAATCCGCCACCGCGCCGCGCGTCAGCCGGTCTACGACATTGCCGAGCGCCCCGCCCACCACCAGGCCGAGAGCCGCCGCGGTGAGCCGGCGCGGCGCCCGCCACAGCCAATAGCCGAGGCAGCCGACGATCGACAATTGGAACGCCACGAGCAGCGCGCGCGTCGCTCCGGTCTGCGAGGAGAGCAGCGAATAGGAGACGCCGAAATTCCACGACAGCACGAGATCGAGAAAGGGGGTGAGCCGGATCGGCTGGCGCAAGCCGATGTCGAAGACGTGCAGCATCCAGAATTTATGCGCCTGGTCGAGCGCCAGAGCGAGAACGACCGCCACGAGGCCGAAGGCGCGAGGCGCGGAAAACCAGGGGCGATAGACCAAGACGCTTCCTCTCATTTCGACGAAATGGTCACGCCCGAGGCGGCGACGAAGGGATAGGCGCAATCGCCGAAATTCACGACCTCTTTCGACACGGCGTGAATATCTTGCAGCAATTGTTGGAAATTTCCGCTCACCATGGTCTCGTTCAGGGCGTGCCGCAGCTCGCCATTCTCGATATAGAACGAGTTTTTCGCGATTCCAGAAAAATCCAGATTGTCATTGGGCGCGCCGCCGGAAAAGCGCGAGAACAGAATTCCGCGCTTCACCCCGGCGATCATGTCGGAAAGGCTGGTCTCGCCCGGCCGCACGCGGCTGTTGCGCACGCCCGCCGTCTGCGCCATGCCGAGCTTGCGCGAGAAGAAATAGCCGACGTAAAAATCCTTCAGCACGCCATTCTCGATGATCGGCAGATCGCGCGTCGGCACGCCGAATTCGTCGAAATCCGAGCCGTCGACGAAATCCGCGGAGCGCGGGGCGTTGTCGAGCGAGAATAAAGGGCTGGCGATGCGCTCGCCGCGCTTGTCCTTGAACGGCGAGGAGCCGGCGAGCAGCGCCGGGCCGGAAAGCGCGCCCGCGATGGAGGGCATCAGCCCGGTGAGGCAATGCGGCGTGACGATCACATCGCCGACGAATTTTCCCGTGACCGGCCGGCGCTCCAGCGAGCGCTCGCATTCCGCCATCAGCCGCCCGACGCCGGCGGCGTCATAGAGCGAGGCGAAGGGCCCGAAGGACCGTCCCCCCGCCGCGTTGAAAGATGTGGTGAGCGGCCCGTCCTTGGCCATGAACATGGCGCGAAAGCCGTGACCGCCGCGCCGCTCGCGCTGGCGCAGCCCGTTCGAATTGGCGAATTCGGTCTCTTGACTGGTGAAAGTGTAGAGGCAGTCGCGAAGACGCAGCAGCGGATGGCGCGCGGGCAGGCTCGCCAGAAATTCATCGACCTGCGCGCGCATGGCGGCGCGGTCCTGCGCCAAAGGCCCATGATCGCCGGGCGGCAGCGAGGGCGCCTCGGCGATGTCGTTCGCAGGATCGGCGACGCCCGCCTCGGCCGCCGTCGCCGCGGCGGCGATCGCCGCCTCCACCTCCTCCGGCCGGCGGCCGTTGAGCGTCGCGCCGCCGCGCTTGCCGTCGCGGAACACGGTGATCATCGTCGTCTCATTCTCGGTGGAGCGCACGAGATCGACGCTGCGATGATCGAATTCGATCTCGAAATAGCGCGTGCGGCTGCTCAGCGCCTGCGCCGCAGTGGCGCCGGCGTCTTTCGCTCGCGCGAGAATATGGTCGAGGAAGTCGTCCGTCGGCGCGCTCATCCGCGTCCTCCCAGAGTGACGCGGCATTTGATCGACGGGCCGCCCATGCCGACGGCGATCACCTGCTTCTTGCCGCACCAGCCGCCGCCCGCCGACCAGTGGAAATCATCGCCGACATGGGTGACGGTCTTCAGCATGTCGAAGGCGACGCCGGAGATGGTGGTGTCGCGAATCGCGCGGCCGAGCTTGCCGTCGCGAATCTCATAGCCGCAATTGACGCCGAACATGAATTCGCTCGTCGCATCCGCCTGGCCATTGGTGGAGCGCTTCAGATAATAGCCGCGCTCGATCGCGCCGATCATGTCGGAGAGCTTGTCGTTTCCCTTGGCGATGCAGGTGTTGCGCATGCGCACCAGCGGCTCGTCCTGAAAGGAGAAGGCGCGGGCGTTGCCGGCGGGCTCCGCGCCCAGCATTTGCGCGGTGCGCTTATTGTGCAGAAAGTTTTTCAGCACGCCATTCTCGATGATCGCCACATCGCGGCAGGGCGTGCCCTCGTCATCGACATGAATGGCGAAGGAGGATTTGCCGTCCGGCCCGCGGCCGCCGTAATCGCCGAGCGTGATCTTCTCGCTCGCCACCAGCTCGCCGAGATGATCGCCCGCGACCGAGCCCGCGAGCACGAGATCGGCCTCGCAAGTATGGCCGATCGCCTCATGGGCGAGAATTCCGGCGAGAGCGGAATCGAGCACGACATCGTGATCGCCGGCCTCGCATTGGCCGCCCTCGGCCTTGCGCCGCAAATTCTCGTGCAAATCCTCGAGCCAGGGCGCGAGATTCGCCTCGTCGAAGGATTGATCCTCTATCTCGCCGAATCCGCCGAGAATGTCATAGAGCTCGACGATTCCATCATTGGCGGCGACGCTCATCGAGACGACCAGCGCCGCGCGCGGCACGAAGGAATAGGTCGCCGCGCCGTCGCTATTGGCGAGGATCTTCTCGCTCGCATTGCTGGACAGAGCGATATCGACATTGACGAGGCCCGGATAGCGGGAGCGGATCGCCTCGTCGAGCCGTCGCACGATCTCGACGCGCTGCTCGGCCGAGAGCGGCGCGCGCTTGCTGCGATAATCATAGCTTCCGCTTCCGGCCGCGGTGGAGAGCCCGCCGCTCGCGGCATGGCCGCCGGCGAATTCCGCATTGTCCCTGGCCGTGGCGATGACGGCGGCAAGGCTGGCCTCGTCATCTGCGGGCGCGGCGGCGAAGCCGAAGGCGCCGTTATGATAGAGCCGCGCCGAGAGGCCGCTGTCGCGCGAGCGTCCATTGGCGAGCAGCACGCCTTTGCGCATCATGATGCGGGAGGAATGATTGGCGTGCCAGCGTAATTCCCCATAGGCGGGCAATTGCGCCGCGCGCGCGACGAGCCGGTCGAGCATGTTCGCGGCCTTTCGGGTGGATCGAGTCCGGCGCAATATAGCGGGGCGAAGCGGCGAGTAAAACGCGTCCTTCGTTTCGAGACGGCTCCTGCGACGCTTCTCGGCGAAAGGGGAGGCGCCGGCCATTCACCCGATCCCTTACATTGCGGAGCGAAGCGGAATATAATCTGCGACAAAGCCGCGCCGGCGTCCGTTTGACGGAGACGGGGCGCATCCCTATTTCGAGCGAGAAACCCTCGACCGCGAGACTTCAGGCGCGACAGCAAATGGCCATTCGTCCCATCATCACCCTGCCCGATCCGCGGCTGCGGCTCGTCTCCGAGCCGGTCGCGACCTTCGACGGCGAGCTCCAGCAGCTTCTCGACGATATGCTCGAGACCATGTACGAGGCCCCCGGCGTGGGCTTGGCGGCGATCCAGATCGCCGTGCCCAAGCGCATCGTGGTCGCCGACGCGACGCGCGGCGACGAGCCGAAGAATCCGATGTTCTTCATCAATCCCGAGATCGTCTGGGTCTCCGAGGAGCTGTTCGTCTATCAGGAGGGTTGCCTGTCGGTTCCCGATTATTACGAGGACGTGCAGCGCCCGGCGCGCGTGCGCGTGCGCTATCTCGACCGCACGGGCGCGACGCAGGAGATCGAGGCCGACGGGCTGCTGGCCACCGTGCTCCAGCACGAGATCGACCATCTCGAAGGCGGCCTCTTCATCGACCATCTCTCCCGGCTGAAGCGCGAGCGCGTGGTGAAGAAATTCGCCAAGGCCGCGGCGCGCGCCGCCCCCGTCGCCGACAAGGTCGAGGCGTAACGCCCAAATGCGCGTCGTCTTCATGGGCACGCCCGATTTCGCCGCGCCTCTGCTCCAGAAAATCATCGCCGATGGCCATCAGGTCGCGGCCGTCTATACGCGCGCGCCGGCCCCGGCCGGCCGCGGCATGGAGCTGAAGCTCTCGCCGGTCCATCGACTCGCCGAGACGCTCTCCATCCCCGTCTTCACGCCCAAGAGCTTCAAGAACGCCGAGACCATCGGCGCCTTCGCCGATCTCCACGCCGATGTGGCGGTGGTCGCCGCCTATGGGCTCATTCTGCCGCAGGCGGCGCTGGACGCGCCGCGTTTCGGCTGCCTCAATCTACATGGCTCGCTGCTGCCGCGCTGGCGCGGCGCGGCGCCGATCCAGCGCGCCGTCATGGCCGGCGACGCCGAGACCGGCGTCATGGTGATGAAGATGGAGGCCGGGCTCGACACCGGCCCCGTCGCCGCGGAGGCGCGCATCACGATCGGCGAGGATATGACGACGGGCGAATTGCACGACGCCCTCGCCGCCGCCGGCGCCGAGCTGATGGTCAAATCGCTGCGCGATCTCTCAGTGGGCGCCCTCTCCTTCACGCCGCAGAGCGAAGAGGGCGTGACTTACGCGCAAAAGATCGAGAAGAGCGAAAGCCGCATCGACTGGCGGCGCCCGGCGCGTGAGATTCACAATCGCGTGCGCGGGCTTTCGCCCTTTCCGGGAGCGTTCTTCGAGAGCGATCTCGGCCATGGCGTCGAGCGCGTGAAAGTGCTGCGTACAAAGCTCGAGACAGGCGAAGGCGCGCCCGGCGCGGCGCTCGACGACAAGGGCCTCATCGCCTGCGGCGAGGGCGCGCTCCGGCTCATCGAGGTGCAGCGCGGCGGCAAGGCGCCCATGGCCATTGCCGAATTTCTACGCGGCCGCCCGCTCGCGCCGGGCATGACGCTGGCGACGTAACCGCGATGGCGACATTTCAGAAGGCGGCGGCCCCATCTCCCTCTGGAGGGGGGAGGTCGATCGCGGCAGGCGAGCGGGAGGGGGTGACTCCCGAGTCTCGGGATTTCACCCCACCCCAGACGGTTGCGCCGTCCGACCCTCCCCCTGAAGGGGAGGGTGGGCGCGCCGCCTTCCGCTATGCGCTCACCATCGAATATGACGGCTCGCCTTTCGTCGGCTGGCAGCGGCAGGAGAATGGCGTCTCCGTGCAGCAGCGGCTCGAGGAGGCGGTTTCGGCGCTCGAGGCTGGCGCGCGACGCGTGCTGCATGGGGCCGGACGAACCGACGCCGGCGTGCATGCGCTGGGACAGGTCGGCCATGTCGATCTCTCGCGCGAGTGGCGCGAGGATCGGCTGCGCGACGCGCTCAACGCGCATTTGCGGCCGTCGCCGATCGCCGTGCTGGAGACCCGCCGCGTCGCGCCGACATTCGAGGCGCGCTTTTCGGCGATCCGCCGGCATTATCGCTATGTGATCGACAATCGCCGCGCGCCGCTGACGCTGCAACTCGGCCGCGCCTGGCATGTGAAGCGCCCACTGGACGCGCAGGCCATGCATGAGGCCGCGCAGGCGCTGGTCGGGCGGCATGATTTCACGACATTTCGCTCGACCGAATGTCAGGCCAACTCGCCGGTGCGGACGCTGGAGCAGCTCGACGTGCGGCGCATGGGCGACGTCATAGAGATCGTCGCCTCGGCGAGGTCGTTCCTGCACAATCAGGTGCGCTCGCTGGCCGGCTCTCTGGAGCATGTCGGCTCCGGCAGATGGAGCGCTAACGATCTGCGCGCGGCGCTCGAGGCGAAGGACAGGACCCGCTGCGGTCAGGTCGCCCCGCCGCATGGGCTCTATCTCGTCGCCGTCGATTATTGAGCGCCTTTTCGACCTACTCGATGCCCGCCTCACGATTGCGCATGTTGATGGCCTTGCGCAGCTGCTCGTTGATCGCGACCGGATCGGTCGGCGAGGGCTTGGCCTGCAGCAGCGCGCCGCGCACCAGGGAGGCCTCCTCGGCCGTCAGAACCACCGGGCCGGCCATGAAGGCCGCATTGGGCAGCGTGTGCAGAATCCTCAAGCGATTGGGATGGTCCTTGACCTCGACGACGCGATCGGCGACCGGCTTGCCGTCCACACAGACATAAGGACCGATGACTTCGACTTTGTGGCCATCGTCGGTATTTCTGATGAAAGTCGTTTGCATTGTCGTCGCCACTCGTGCTGGATTGAACTTCGCGCAAAAAGGCAGCAAGTTTCGTGCCGCCTGGCGCAGCCGCCCGAGCGAGAGACAGAACCCATTCCCGCCGCGCCGACGAGCGCGAAACCGACATAGAGCCGCAAGATCGAGCCCCGCCATGACCGAGGAAGGAAAGAAAAGCCGCCAGCCGCTGCCGCCGCCCAAGAAGAACGCCGCGGCGCTCGCCGCCGCGCTCAGGGCCAATTTGCGCCGACGCAAGGCGGCCGCGCAATCGCCCGGCGAGGGTGAGACCGGACCTGCGCCGAAGACGACGCCTTCGGGCTGATCCGACGCCTCACGATTCGGCGTCGCCCGCCTCGTCGCGGCGGAAGGGCAGGCTCGCCTCATAATCGGCGATCGCTTCGTCCACGGCCACTTTCTCGCGCGAGAGAAACTCGACCACCGCGGTTCGCAGCCGCGCGTCGGCGAAATCATGCGCCGAATGGGTGGGGACGGGCCGATAGCCGCGCGCCAGCTTGTGCTCGCCCTGGGCGCCGGCCTCCACGCGCTTGTAGCCGTGGCGAATGGCGTATTCGATCGCCTGATAATAGCAGACCTCGAAATGCAGAAAGGGCCGCTCCTCCAGCGCGCCCCAATTGCGGCCGTAAATGGCGTCGTCGCCGAGAAAATTGATCGCTCCGGCGATGTAATGCCCCTCGCGCCGCGCCATCACCAGCAGGATGCGGTCCGCCATGGTCTCGCCGATGCGATCGAAGAAATCGCGCGTCAGATAGGGCCGTCCCCATTTGCGCGCGCCCGTGTCCATATAGAAGGCGTAGAATTTCTCCCAATGCGCGGGCTCTATGTCCGCCCCGGTCAGAAGATCGATCGAGACGTCGTCGCCCAGCGCGTCGCGGCGCTCGCGCTTGATCGTCTTGCGCTTGCGCGAGGAGAGCGCGGCGAGGAAATCGTCGAACTCGAGGTAGCCTTCGTTGAAGAAATGGAACTGCTCGCCGGCGCGCGGCGCGAAGCCCTCGGCCGCCAGCGCGCCGACCTCGCCCTCTGTCGCGAAGGTGACATGGATGGAGGAGGCCTCCGCCGCCTGCCGCAGCGCGCGCAGCGCATGGATCAGGCCCGGCAGCGCGCCCTCCGGCGCATCGCGGGCGACGAGCAGCCGCCGCCCCGTCGCCGGGGTGAAGGGAACCGCCACCTGCACCTTGGGATAATAGCGCCCGCCGGCGTTCTCATAGGCCTGAGCCCAGCCGAAATCGAAGACATATTCGCCCATGCTGTGCATCTTCACATAAGAGGGCGCGGCGGCGACGAGGCGGCCTTCGGCGTCTTCAAGAATGGTGTAGAGCGGCGTCCAGCCGCTGCGCCCGCCGACCGATTTCGAACGCTCCAACGCCAGCAGGAAGGCGCTGGAAATAAAGGGATTGTGCCGCTCGCCACCGGCCTCATCGGCGGTGAGGCCGGGCGGATTGGCGAGCGCGTCCCAGGCCGCGGCGTCGATCTGCTCGAGCGTGGGGATGAAACGGGCCGTCAGACGAGTGGAGGACGTCCTTTGATCTGAGCACATGGCGCCCGCGGTTTTGAAAGAGAGCTGCACACTCTACGCAAAGCGAAAGATGTTCCAATCGGCTTTTTGCTCGCGCGCCGCCGGTACGGTTATTGCTTCAAAAATAGGCGCCTACCCGCCGACGAGAGGAATGGACGAGGGAACGAATGCCGCTCTACTCCTATGAATGCCAAGATTGCCATGCGGAGTTCGAACTGCTGATCAGCGCTTCGGACACGCCCGTCTGCCCGTCCTGCGGAAGCGAGAAATTGCAGCAGCAGGTCGCCAAAATCTGCGTCGAGATCAAATATCCCGCCATCGCCAAATCCTGGCGCAAGGCGGCCGCCGCCGAGGGCGAGCTGTCCAATTTCAGCAAGAAGGAAATTCAAGCGAAGCCGAAGAGCTGAGGAAGCGCCTTCGGCTCTTTCGCTCACGCCGGCTCGACCTTCGACCGAGTTCACGTCATAGCTCATCGAGCGATCCAAAAGGCGAGGGGGAGCGGGCGTGAGCGAGCCGAACGAGGCGCAATCCGCGCTGTGGAACAAGCGCGGCGGCGAAATATGGGTCGAGCAGCAGCCCATGCTCGACCGGCTGTTTCAGCCTTTTGCGGACCTATTGGCCGAGACGGTGAGAGCCGCCGGCGTCCGGCGCGTGCTGGACATAGGTTGCGGCGCAGGGGCCACGACGCTGTCGGCGGCCGAGCGTCTGGGCGACGGACAATGCGTCGGCCTCGATATCTCATCCACCATGATCGAGGCCGCCCGGCGGCGGGCGCAAGCCTCAGGCCTCGGCAATATCGGCTTTGTCGTCGCCGACGCGCAAACCTATGAGCTCGAGCCTGCGCAATTCGACGCGATCATCTCGCGCTTCGGCGTGATGTTCTTCGCCGATCCGCGGGCGGCCTTCGCCAATCTGCGGCTTGCGGCGGCGCCCGGCTGCCGGCTCGTCTTCATCGCCTGGCGCGGGCCGCAGGACAATCCTTTCATGCTCGCCGGCGAGCGCGCGGCTTCCGCTTTTCTCCCCGAGCTTTCATCCTTCGATCCCGAAGCGCCCGGCCGCTTCGCTTTCGCCGATGCGCAGCGCGTGCGCGGCATTCTCGCGGACGCCGGATGGGAGCGGATAGAGATCGCCCCGCTCGACGTCGCCTGCGCGCTGAAAGAGCAAGAGCTCGACGTCTACGCCACGCGCATGGGCAAGCTCGGCCAATTGCCGCCCGACCTCGACGAGGCGATGCGCGCCCAAATCTACGAGGCGGCGCGGCGCGCCTACGACCCTTATGTCACAGCCGGCGAGGCGCGATTTCCCGCCGCCTGCTGGCGAGTCGAGGCGCGCGCCGGGTGACGGCGCGGCGTGGGCATGCTAAGCGCGCACATGCTCGAAGGACTTCCCCCCAATGGCGCCAGCCACGGCCTGCGCCTCGTCTGCGACCAGAAAACCGCGCGCGCCATCGCCGATCTCGTGGTCGAGACTTTCGACCCGGCCGAGACCGCGGCCACGGCTTTCGAGGAGCCGGATGAAAAAAGCTGGGCCGTCGAGGTCTATTTCGGCGATCCGCCCGACGAAGCGCAGATCCGCACGCTGATCGAGGCCGCCGCCGGCGCGGAGGCCGCCGCGGCCGCGCAATTTTTCGAGATTTCGCAGAAGGATTGGGTGGGCGCCTCGCTCGAGGGGCTGCGGCCGGTGCGCGCCGGACGATTCCTGGTCCATGGCTCGCATGATCGCGGCCGCGTCGGCGCGAGCGACATCGGCATAGAGATAGAGGCGGCGCTGGCCTTCGGCACCGGCCATCACGGCACCACGCTCGGCTGCCTGCTGACTCTCGCGGAAATCTGCAAGCAGCGGCGCCCACAGAATGTGCTGGATGTCGGGACCGGCACCGGCGTGCTCGCCATCGCCGCCGCGCGCCTGCTGCGACAGCCCATCGCCTGCGGCGATATCGATCCTGTGGCGGTGGAGACGGCGGGCGTCAACGCGCGCTTCAACGGCGTCGGCGATCTGGTGCGGCCTGTCGTCGCCGTCGGCGTGCGCCATCCGGCGCTGGCGCCAGACCGTTATGATCTGATCTTCGCCAATATTCTCGCCAAGCCGCTGCGCCTGCTCGCGCCCAAGATCGCCGCCGTCGCCGCGCCGGGCGCCGAGCTCGTTCTCTCCGGCCTGCTGGCGCGCGATGTGCCGGGCGTGCTCTCGGCCTATCGCGCGCAGGGCTTTTCGTTGGCGAGGCGCCGCGACATAGACGGTTGGGCGACCCTGCTGCTGCGCAGCGGCGGCGCCGCGCCCCGGCCCGATTGGCGCCTGCCCGACGACGACGAGGACTGAAGGATCTTCGGCGCGTGATCGCCGGAGGAGGCGTTTTCACCTCCCCCTCGAGGGGGGAGGTCGAGCGCGAATGCGCTCGGGAGGGGGTGACGCCCCGAGTCTTTGCCGTTGAACCCCACCCCGTCCGGCCATAGGGCGTTCTAAAAGAACGCCCGTCGCAAGCGCCGGGCTGCTCGCCGGCCGACCCTCCCCCTGAAGGCGAGGGTGGATGCGCCTTTTCCGGCGTTCGTCCGATTGCCCATGGATATCTATGCGCTCGAGCTCGGCTGCGGCCCGAAGCGTAAAACGCAGCTTCACAGCCCGTGCTTCGCCCAAATGGCCCGGATTTGCTCCTCGGTGGCGAATTCGTCGCGCTCCGCCTCGGCGAAAGATTCGTCGAAGGAGGCCTCTTCTTCCGCGGTCAGTCGAATGAGACCGGGCTCGCCCCCGGTGAGCGCCATGATGACGCGCGCGAGATCGTCCTGCATCGCCGCCGGCAGAGTGCGCGCCGCCGCGACGGCCTCGTCGAGAAGTTTGGTCATAAAAGCTATTCTAGCGCGAGGCGTGAGGCGCAGGAAGCGGCTTCGATTCGCAAATCGGCGCGCGCCTTGCTACGCGAGATGCGACGAAAGAGGATGCGACCGCGACCATGGCGCTGACGATCCGCCGGCTCACGACCGCCGACGCCGCCGAATTCCACGCTCTGCGGCAGGAGGGATTTCGCCTGCACGAGCGGGAATTCCGCTTCGCGCCGGAGGATGAGGCGCATCTTGCGCTCGAGGATGTCGCAGCGCGGCTGGCGCGCGATTTCGTCGTCGGCGCATTCGAGGGCGAAACGCTGCAGGGCGTCGCCGGTCTCGCGGGCTTCGCCGGCGCCAAGACGAAGCACAAGGCGCTGCTCTGGGGCATGTATCTGCGCGAGCGCCACAGAGGCGAGGGGAGCGCCGACGCGCTGATGGCCGCGCTGATGGAACACGCGCGCGCGACATATGAGATCGTCACGCTGACAGTGATGCGCGACAATGGCAGAGCGCTGCGTTTCTACGAGCGTTGGGGATTCATTGTCTATGGAGTGGAGCCCGCCTCCGTGAAGACGGCGGAGGGACATTATCTCGACGAAGCGCTGATGGCGCTGCGGCTCGATTGAGCCGGCGTATTGCCGCAGAGCGGGGAAGGGCATAGGTTCGAGACATGTTCGAGAGCAGATTCCAGAGCTTTGCCGACGACGCCTGCGGGCAGGATAGCGCCGAGCGCCTCGCGGCCCTGCGCGCCGAGCTCGCGCGCCTCGAGATCGACGGCTTCATCGCCCCGCGCGCAGATGAGCATCAGAACGAATATGTGCCGAAATCGGCGGAGCGCCTCGCCTGGCTCACCGGCTTCACAGGCTCGGCCGGCGTCGTCGTCGTGCTCGCCGACAAAGCGGCGCTGTTCGTCGATGGGCGCTATACGCTGCAAGCACCCGAGCAGGTGGACACGAAACGCGTCGCCGTTCTCGACATCGCCAAGACGGCGCCTTCGCGCTGGCTCGCCGAGACGGCGAAGCAGGGCGCACGCATCGGCTATGATCCTTGGGTGCATACGACCGCGCAGATCGACCGCTACGCCAAAGCGCTGGAGGGCAGAGGCGTCACGCTGGTTCCGCTCGAGCGCAATCCGATCGACGCTGTTTGGACCGATCGGCCACAGCCGCCGCAGGGCGCCATCTCGCTCTATCCGCCGCGGCTCGCCGGCGTCGCCGCCAAGACGAAGATCGCGCGCGTGCGCAAGGCGCTTGGCGAGGCGGACGCGCTGCTCGTCTCCGATCCGCATGCGCTCGCCTGGCTGTTCAATCTGCGCGGCGCCGATGTCGCCTATACGCCGATCGCGCTGGCTTTCGCCGTCCTTCCCAAGGAAGGCAAGCCGCTGCTCTATGTCGATCCCGCCAAGCTCTCGGCCAAGACGAGAAGCAGCCTCGAAGGACTCGTCGATATCTATGAGGCGGCGGAGATCGTCGAGGATCTCGCCGACGCCGGCGCGCGCGGACTGACGATTTTGTTCGACTCCGGCACCGCGCCGGCGAAGCTCGTCGAGCTCTTCCGCGCCAAGGGCGGCGAGCCCAAGCTCGGCGACGATCCGATCGCGCTTCTCAAAGCGATAAAGAACGACATAGAGCTCGAGGGCGCGCGCGCCGCGCATTTGCGCGACGGCGTGGCGCTGACGCGCTTTCTCGCCTGGTTCGCGGAGACGGCGCCCAAAGGCAAGCTCACAGAAATCTCCGCCGCTCAGGCGCTCGAGACCTTCCGTCGCGAGAGCGGCGAGCTGCGCGATCTCTCCTTCCCCACCATCTCCGCCTTCGGCCCGCACGCCGCCATTCCGCATTATCGCGTGACCGAGGCGAGCGATCTGCGCATTTCGCGCGGCTGCTATCTCGTCGATTCCGGCGCGCAATATCTCGACGGCACCACGGATGTGACGCGCACCATCGGCGTCGGCCGGCCATCGCGGCAATTGCGCGAGCATTTCACCCGCGTGCTGCAGGGCCATATCGGCGTCGCTCGCGCGGTGTTTCCGATGGGCGTCAGCGGCGCGCAGCTCGACGCTTTCGCGCGCCGGAGCCTCTGGGAGGCGGGGCTCGATTTCGACCACGGCACGGGCCATGGCGTCGGCGCCTATCTCTCCGTCCACGAAGGGCCGCAGCGTATCTCCAAGCTCGGGACGACGCCCTTGCAGCCGGGCATGATCCTCTCCGACGAGCCGGGATATTATCGCGCCGGCGAATATGGCATTCGCCTCGAGAATCTGATCGTCGTCGAGAAGCGCGAGATCCTCGGCGCCGAGCGCGAGATGCTCGGCTTCGAGACACTCACCCTCGCGCCTTTCGATCTCGCCCTCGTCGATCCGAAGCTTTTGAGCGTCGAGGAGACGCGCTGGCTCAACGCCTATCACGCGCGGGTGCGTGCGGAATTGTCGCCGCATCTCGACGCCAAGACGCGCAAATGGCTGGCGCAGGCGACACGCAAGCTCTGACGTGAAGGGCGCGCCGCGCCGAGAGCGTTCTCGCGCTCAGCCCCAAGGCCCATGCGATGGCGGATCGAGCGGGCTGCGGCCGTCCTGCGGCAGAAAGCCGGGCGCGCCAGGGACCGGCGCCGGCTGCGCTTCCCAGGGGCCGTGATCCTCGATTGGCGGCGGCGCCTCCAACTTCGGCATGTCGCGGCCGCCGGCGTAGCGCACCAGAGCGGCGACGCGATCGTCGACGGATGGATGCGTCGAGAACAGAGCGCGCGCCTTGCGCGTCGGGCTCTCGATGAAAAACGCCCCCATGCGCGAGGGCATATCGGGGATGATCGCATTCGACTCGATCTTGCGTAGCGCCGAGATCATCGCATCCGGGTTCTTGGTCAGCTCCACCGAGCCGGCGTCGGCGAGAAACTCGCGCGAGCGCGAGATGGCGAAGCGGATCAGCACCGACAGCCCCCAGCTCAGCGCGATGATGGCGAGCGCGATGATGATGGCGAGGCCGGCGCCGCTCGCCCCGCCGCGGTCGCGCCCCTCCTCCGCCGTGCGCTTGGGCGAGAAGCGAAAGCCCCAATTGCGGAAGAGAAGATCGCCCACGAAGGCGAATATTCCGGCGAAGATCGCGGCGACCACCATCAGCTGCACGTCGCGATTGCGAATATGCGTCAGCTCATGGCCGATCACCGCCTCGATCTCGGCGTCGTCCAAAGTCTCCAGCAGGCCGCGGGTGACGGTGACGGCGTAATGCCCCTCCCTGACGCCGGAGGCGTAGGCGTTGAGCGCCCCATCCTCGATGATCTTGAGAGCGGGCATGGGAATGCCGCGCGAGATGCAGAGATTCTCGAGCAGATTATAGAGCCGCGGCGCGTCCTCGCGCGAAACGTCGCCGGCGCCGGTGGCGGCGTCGATCAGTCTTTGGTGGAAGAAATAAGCGATGGCGAACCAGAGCCCGGCGGCGACGAAGGCGATGGGCCAGCCATACTCGAGATCGCGCAGCGCGCGCGCCATGATCTGCGGCAGCGCGCCGTCCTGCGACGCCTCGAAGAGCAGCGCCACGGCGAACAGCAGCGCCAGCAGCAGTACGACGAATCCCGCGAGCAGCAGCAGCGAGCGCAGCCGGTTCGCCTGAATATGGGTGTAGAGGCCGTAAGCGTGAAACATGCGGCTATTCTCGCTGTCCCGGCGAGCCTCGCCAAGTGACGAATCGCACATTCCGATCTTCGTGAGCCGCCAGGCCCCCTCCCTCACCCTCCCCCGCTTTGCGGGAGAGGGAGGCGGCGACGTTTCGCGAAGCTTCGATGAAGCGCCAAATCTGCTCCCTCTCCCGCGTAGCGGGGGAGGGCTGGGGAGGGGGCGCTCCGCTCCCTTTGAACTCGATGCGCTTTGTGTCTTATTGCGCCTCGAACCGAGGAAGAGCACGAAGCGTCTCATGGACGAGAAACCGCGATCCGACGACAAGGCCGCCCGGCCGACGCCGATGATGGCGCAATATATAGAGATCAAATCGGCCAATCCCGATTGCCTGCTCTTCTATCGCATGGGCGATTTCTACGAGCTGTTCTTCGAGGACGCCGAGACCGCCTCGCGCGCGCTCGGCATCATGCTGACGAAGCGCGGCAAGCACCTCGGCGCCGACATTCCCATGTGCGGCGTGCCGGTGGAGCGCGCCGACGATTATCTGCAAAAGCTCATCGCGCTCGGCCATCGCGTCGCCGTCTGCGAGCAGATGGAGGACCCCGCCGAGGCGCGCAAGCGCGGCAATAAATCCGTCGTCAGACGCGACGTCGTGCGGCTCGTCACGCCCGGCACCATCACCGAGGAGCAGCTGCTCGATCCCGCGCGCCCCAACGCCTTCGCCGCGCTGTCGCGGCTGCGCGCGGGGGACGGTCAATGGCGCTACGGCCTCGCCTGCGTCGATATTTCCACCGGCGCCTTCGATGTCGCGGAGGTCGGCGAGGCGGAGCTGGCCGGCGAATTGGCGCGGCTGGAGCCGCGCGAGATCGTCGCGGCGGAAGCGATCTGCGCCGATGCGCGGCTCACATCGCAGCTCGCGCATCTCGACGCGCCGCTGACCGCGCTCGGACGCGATGTCGGCGGCGAGAGCGCTGCGCGGCGATTGCTCGATTTCTTCGGCGTCGCGACGTTAGAGGGCTTCGGCGCGCTGGGCGAAGCGGAGATCGCAGCGGCGGCCGTGGCCATCCTCTATGTCGAGCGCACGCAAAAGGGAAAACGTCCGGCGCTGCGCCGTCCCTCGAGCCTGCGCCGCAGCGCGACTCTGGAGATAGACGCGGCGACGCGCGTCAATCTCGAGCTGACGCGCACGCTGAAGGGCGAGCGCGACGGCTCGCTGCTGGCGACGATCGACATGACCGCGACGCCCGCCGGCGCGCGCCTGCTCGCCGAGCGCATCGCCGCGCCCTCCACCGAGCCGGAATTGATCGCGCAGCGGCTCGACGCCGTCTCCTTCTTCGTCGGCGAGCCGGAGCTGCGCGCGCGCTTGCGCGCCATTCTCGCACGCGCGCCGGATGTGGCGCGGGCGCTCTCGCGTCTGTCGTTGCAGCGCGGCGGCCCGCGCGATCTCGGCAATATCCGCGCCGCGCTCGCCGCCGCGCGCGAGATCGTCACGCTCTTTTCCGCGCAGGAGGCGGCGGCGCTGGTCGCGCAGGAGATCGCGACGTTAGCTGCTTGCGACAATGAATTGGAGCGCGCCATTGCGATGCGCCTCGCCGAGGATCCGCCGCTCGACAAGCGCGCGGGAAATTTCATCGCGCAAGGCTTCGACGCCGAGCTGGACGAAGCGCGCGCATTGCGCGACGAGAGCCGCCGCGTCATCGCCTCGCTGCAGCAGCGCTATGTCGAGCTGGCCGAGACCAAGCAGCTCAAGATCAAGCACAATAATTTTCTCGGCTTCTTCATCGAGGTTCCGCAGGCGCAGGGCGAAAGGTTGCTGCGTCCGCCTTTCGACGCGGTGTTCACCCATCGCCAGACGATGCAGGACGCCATGCGCTTCTCGACGCGCGAGCTGGCCGAGCTGGAGGCGAAGATCGCCTCCGCCGCCGATCGCGCGCAGGAGCGCGAGCTGGCGCTGTTCGAGGAATTGGCGGGCGCGGTTCTCGCGCGCGCGCAAGAGCTGCAACGTCTCGCGCAAGGCTTCGCCGCGCTCGACGTTTTCGCGGCGCTCGGCGAGCTGGCGACAAAGCGCGATTGGACGCGCCCGCATATCGATTCCTCGCTCGATTTCGAGATTATCGGCGGGCGTCATCCGGTCGTCGAAGCCTCGCTGGAGGCGCAGGGAAAAATCTTCGCCGCCAATGATTGCGATCTCGGCGACGCGCGCGCCGGAAAGATCGCCGTCGTCACCGGGCCGAACATGGCCGGCAAATCCACCTATCTGCGCCAAAACGCGCTCATCGCCATTCTCGCGCAGGCGGGCTCCTTCGTGCCGGCGAAAAGCGCGCGGCTGGGGGCGGTCGATCGCTTGTTCTCGCGCGTCGGCGCGGCGGATGATCTCGCGCGTGGGCGCTCCACCTTCATGGTGGAGATGGTGGAGACGGCGGCCATATTGAATTGCGCCGGCCCGCGCTCGCTGGTCATTCTCGACGAGATCGGCCGCGGCACGGCGACATTCGACGGCCTCTCCATCGCCTGGGCGACGATCGAGCATCTGCACGAGGTCAATCGCGCGCGCGCGCTGTTCGCGACGCATTTCCACGAGCTGACGCAATTGACGAAGCGCATGGGACGGCTCGTCAATCTCACCATGAAGGTGAAAGATCACGCCGGCGAGGTGGTGTTTCTGCACGAGGTCGCGAAAGGCGCCGCCGATCGCTCTTACGGCGTGCATGTCGCCGAGCTGGCGGGGCTTCCAGCGAGCGTGGTGGCGCGGGCGCATGCGATTCTCGCGGAGCTCGAGGCCGCCGATCGGCGCGCGCCGGTGACGAAGCTCATCGACGATCTCCCGCTCTTCGCGCATGCGGTGACGAGCGCGCCAGCGAAGGACGAATTGCGCGAGGCCCTGGGGGCGATCGATCCAGATGCGCTGACGCCGCGCGAGGCGCTGGCCGCGCTCTATGAGCTGAAGGCGAAAGCGGGCGGCCGTTGAGCCGCCGCGTCAATCCTTTGCATAAGCCGCATAAGCCGCATTGGCTTGCGATGTCGTCGAGGCGCTGTCGAGCTTGGCGCCGCCGAGCGTGAGCTCGCGCAGGCCGGCGAGCAGCGAGTCGATCTGCGCATAGGGATCATGCGAGCCGTCGGCGTCGGCGGATTCTCCGCCCGCGCGAGTCGACGCGGACTGCGCCGATTGCGCGCGCTGCGTCTCGCTCGCGGGCGCGGCGGCCGCGGGCTGATATGACGTTCCATAGGCCGGGCGGCCATAGAGCGACAGATCGGAAAGTGTGAGCGACACAACCAAGCTCCTTTGTTTCTCGCTTCGAGAAACGTCTAACAGGCGGGAGCTTAACGCGGCTCGCGGAATACCTACGCATTTTTACTTAACTCGCTGTCGAGAGCGCCGGCGGCCCATTCATCTGCCCATGACCTGCACCCCGGGCGCATAGCGCAGCGCGTCTTGGACAGAGGTCGCTTGAATATCGTCCATGAATTTTCGTGATATCACGGTCACGCTGCCGGGGATCGTCATCACATCGCGCCTCTCGCCGCCGGGGCCGACGACATAGGGAATGTGATAACCATCTTCCGCGGTCGTCTTCCGCGACGCGTCGGCGCAAGCGCTCGTCGCGATCAGCGCCGATGCGACGCCGGCCAGAATGCGAAAATAGCGCATGACGATTTCTCCTCAGCCGTTCGTCTTTCTATCACGGCGGCGGCGGCGGCGCGAGCGCGGCTTCCCCGGCGCGAATGGTGGAATAGCCCTGCGGCGGCGCTAGAATGGGAAAGCGATTCTCTCCCGGAGCCCGTCCATGTCCTACCGCGCGCCTCTCGACGATCTGCTCTTCGCCATGCGGCGGGCGGCGGGCGAGACGGCCTTCGGTCCGGGCGGACTCTATGCCGAGCTGGACGCGGCGACCGCCGCCGCGACGCTCGAGGAGGCCGCCAAATTCGCCGAGACGGCTCTGCTGCCGCTCGATCGCGTCGGCGACCGCGCGGGAGTGGCGCTCACGGGCGAAAAGGTGGCGACGGCGCCCGGCTGGCGCGAGGCCTATTCGCTCTGGGTGGAGGGCGGCTGGAACGCGCTCTCCGCGCCGCCCGGCCATGGCGGCATGGGCCTGCCGCTGCTGCTCGGCGCCGCCTGCACAGAGATTTGGAACGCCGCCAACATCTCCTTCGCGCTCTGCCCGCTGCTGGGCCAGGGCGCGATAGAGGCGATGGAGATCCATGCGGCCGAAGCGCTGAAATCCGCCTATCTGCCGAAGATGATCTCCGGCGAATGGACGGCGACGATGAATCTCACCGAGCCGCAGGCGGGCTCCGATCTCGCCCATTTGCGCACGCGCGCCGAGCGCGCCGAGGATGGAAGCTATCGCCTGTTCGGGCAGAAGATTTTCATCACCTATGGCGAGCACGACCTGTCCAAGAATATCGTTCATCTCGTGCTGGCGCGGCTGCCCGACGCGCCCGCCGGCACGCGCGGAATTTCCTTGTTTCTGGCGCCGAAATTCCTGCCCGGGCCGGATGGACGCCCCGGCGCGCGCAATGATCTGCGCTGCGTCGGGATAGAGCGCAAGCTCGGCATCCACGGCTCGCCGACCTGCACAATGTCCTATGGCGACAATGGCGGCGCGGTCGCCTTTCTCATCGGCCGCGAGAATGAGGGCCTCGCCTGCATGTTCACCATGATGAACAATGCGCGGCTCTCTGTGGGGCTGCAGGGCGTTGGCCTCGCCGAGCGGGCGACGCAGACGGCGCTGGCCTATGCCCGCGAGCGCCGCCAGGGCCGGGGCGCCTCGGCCGATCCGGCGCCGATCGTCGAGCATCCCGATGTCGTGCGCATGCTGCTGACGATGAAGGCGAAGACAGCCGCGGCGCGGGCGATCTGCTATCTCACCGCCGCCGCGCTGGACCGCGCTCGCCTGCTGGAGGGCGAGGCGGCGCAGGCGGCGCAGGAGCGCGCCGGCCTGCTGACGCCGCTCGCCAAGGCCTATTCCACCGATATCGGCTGCGAAGTCGCCTCGCTCGGCGTTCAAGTTCATGGCGGCATGGGCTTCATAGAGGAGACCGGCGCCGCGCAATTGCTGCGCGACGCGCGCATCACGCCCATCTATGAGGGAACCAACGGCATTCAGGCCATCGATCTCGCCACCCGCAAACTGCGCCTCTCCAAAGGCGCGGCCGTATGGCGGGAGATCGACGCCATGCGCGACGACATAGACGCGCTGACGGCGAGCAATGACGCCGTCTTCGTCAATATCGCCCGTCGCGCTGCGGCGGCTGTCGAGGCTTTCGAGCGCGCGACCGATTTTCTGTCCGCGACCTCCGATCCGCGCGGCATCGAGGCGCTCGCCGGAGCGACCCCCTATCTGCGGCTGTTCGCGCTGGCGCGCGGCGTCACCCTGCTCGGGGCCGGGGCGCTCGCCTCGCATCGCGCCGGCGACGCCGCGGCTCAGAGCAGAATCGTCACGGCGCGATTCTTCGCCGATAATCTCGCCGTCGCGGCGGAGGGGCTGGAGCGCGCCACTGTCGAGGGCGGCGACTCCCTCATCGCCGGACTGGCGTTGCTGACGGCCGGACGAGATTGAACCGGGCCGGGAGACGAGAAGGACGCTCATGAAAAATCGCGAGCTGAATCGTGAGATCCTCGTCCGCCGGGACGGCCCGCTGCTGCGGATCGTCATCGACCGGCCGGCCAAGCGCAATGCGATCGACAAGCCCATGTATGAGGCGATGATCTCCGCCTTCGCCAAGGCCGACGCCGAGGAGGAGATTCGCGCCATCGTGCTGTCGGGCGCGGGCGGCGATTTCACCGCCGGCAATGATCTCGAGGATTTCCGCCGCCCGCTGGACAATCCGCAGGATTTCCCGGCTCTGCGCTTCGTCCGCGCGCTGGCGACGCTGCAGACGCCGCTCGTCGCCGCCGTGGCGGGCGACGCCATCGGAGTCGGCGTGACCATGCTGTTTCATTGCGATCTCGTCTACGCCTCGCATGGGGCGCGCTTCAAAATGCCTTTCGTCGATCTCGGCGTCATCCCCGAGGCGGCCTCGACGCTGCTGGTCCCGCAGCGCATCGGCCTCGTCAAGGCGACGGAATTCCTGCTGCTCTGCGACAGCTTCGGGGCGAGCGAGGCGCTGCGCCTCGGCGTCGTCAATGCGGTCGCCGGCTTCGACGAGGTGGAGGAAATGGCGGTGGACGCGGCGCGCCGGCTGGCGGCCAAGCCGCGCGCGGCGCTGGCGGCGACGCGGCGCCTGCTGCGTGGCGATACGGCGGCGGTGGCCGCCCGGATCGAGGAGGAGGCCGCCCTATTCGCGGCGGCGCTGACGATGCGGGAGACGCGCGCGCGGCTCGAGGCGTTTTTCGCTGGCGTCCCGGCCAGCGATCCGCTCGCTCAGTCGTCGGACAATCTGGCGTAGTTCACGAGCCGCGACGCCTTGTTGAGAATGGCGCGCATCTTCTCGCCGGCGCGCGCGCAGGTTCCGGCGAGGCGGTCGATGTTCTGCGGCGAGCCGGTGCGATATTGCAGGCGCACGGAGGCGACGGCGGCGACGGCGATGGTGTCGAGCTCGGCCACATAGGCCTCGAAGCGGCGCTTGAAATCCGGGCTCACCCTGTCATAGGCGGCGAGCGCCGAATGGCGTCCGGGAAGCTGCGAGCGCTCGAAATACTCTTTGTACGTCACCGGCCGCCAAACCAGCAGATCGTCGATGAGCTCCGGCATGTGCGGCAGCTGCTCGAGCATCATGACGAGCTCGTTGAACAGGTTGAGATAGTCGTTGGCCAGACCGGACACCGGGCTGACCAGCGGCTTTGTGGATGAAAAAGGATTCGGCGCCCGATTGCCGTCGACTTGATCGAGCGTTGCGAATTGCGCGTCAGCGGTCATAGGAAATCCCGATATGTTGGGGTTCATAATGGGCTCCAATTGATAAGAATCTCTTTCCGCCTTCCTGCTGCGATTCCGGGAAGGCGCGGGATTTCCGGCATTTCGCGGCGCAGCGAGAAGGGGAGAATCGAGGGAAGCCATGTGCGGTCGATACGCCATCACTCTGCCGCCGCAGGCGGCGCGCGACTATTTCGGCTATGTCGATCAGCCGAATTTTCCGCCGCGCTACAATATCGCGCCGACGCAGCCCGTCCCCATCGTGCGGCAGGAGCGCGATCCGCGCGGCGGCGAGGCGCGGCGCTTTCAGCTGGTCCGCTGGGGCTTTCTGCCCGGCTTCGTGAAAGATCCGGCAAGCTTTCCGCTCATCGTCAACGCCCGCGCCGAGAGCGCGCCGGAGAAGCCCAGCTTTCGCGCCGCGATGCGGCGGCGGCGCTGCCTCTTCATCGCCGACGCCTATTACGAATGGCGCCGCGACGGCGCCAAGGGCCGGGCGCGGGCGAGCCGGCCCTATCTCTTCCGCCACGCCGATGGGACGCCGCTGGCGCTCGCCGGCCTCTATGAAACCTGGATCGGCAGCGACGGCAGCGAGCTCGACACCGCCTGCATCCTCACCGTCTCCGCCAATGGCGCGACAGTCGCCATCCACGATCGCATGCCGGCGATATTGACGCCGAAGGATTTCGATCTCTGGCTCGGTCTCGACGAATTTTCGGCCGAGGCGGCCTGGCGCCTGCTGGCGCCCGCGCCGGACGACGCGCTCGAATTCTTCGAGATCGGCCCGGAGGTCAATAAAGCGGCCAATGATACGCCCTCCGTTCAATATAAGCGCGCCGATCTCCTCGCCTGAGCGGCGACGGCGAGCGACGAGGAGAAGAAAAACGCCTTGGCGGCTCTGCTGCCGGTGATATGACTCCCGGTCGTCGCCTGTTTCGACGTGAGAATTTCTCGAAGGGAGTTTGGTATGCGCATAGGCATGCGCGCCGTATTCGCGGCGCTCGGAATCGTTCTGGCTTCATCTGTCGGCTCTGCGAGCCTCGCCGGCCCCTATAATCCGGTCGCGCAGGCCGCGCAGTCGAAGCTCGCCGCGCAAGGCTATGATCCGGGCGTGCTGGATGGCGTCGCCGGGACGAAGACGGCCGCCGCAATCTCCGCCTTCCAGCAGAAGTCCGGCCTGCCGCAGAGCGGCGCGCTCGACGCCGCGACGCTCGACAAGCTCGGCGTCGGCGTCTCGACGACGAAGCCCGTCGCCGATTGGATCGCCGTTCCGACGCAGGAGGAGATCGACAAGCTCGTTTCGGCCAAGAATGATCCGGCCCAGGCCTACAGCAATTATCTGCCCAACGCCCCGGCGGCCGGCCTCTCGCTGCCCGGCGCGGCCATTCTCGCGGCGATGAACCAGAGCGCCGATGTCTATGGCAGCCGCCGCGCCGGCGAGCCCAAGCATACGGATCAAGGCTATCAATATACGGCCGACTGCCTGAAGACGAATTACGCGCCGACCAATTGGTCGGACATAACCATCCATTATTATTGCCAAATGTCGAAGCCGCGCGCCTGCTACACTTATGCGCTCTCTGGCAAATCCACGCCCGCGGGGGTCAAATATCAGCGTCCGGCGGCTTATCGCGGCTGCGCGGCGGGCAAGTTGAAAGAGGCCGCCGATTTTGTCGCCTTCGTGCCGAAGACGCAGCCTCTGGTCTTTCAATATGTGATGTTTGGCCAGACGCACGCTTTCGATCACGAGCAGGAGCAGGCGATCATCAACGCCTTCTATGGCGTGACGAATCCGGCCGACAAGGCGGAATGCAAGGCCAAGCGCCCGCGCCGCACCGAGGATCCGACCGACGGCTCCCATTGCCTCGTGAGCAAGATCATGTCGCCGCGCCTCGCCGGCAAGGGCGATTGAGCAGGAATAAGAAGAGAGGGGCCGCGAAGGCCCCTCTCTTTTTGCCGCGTCACATCACCTGACGCAGCACGAAGTAGAGCGAAGCCGACAGCAATATGGCGGCGGGGAGCGTGAGCACCCAGGCCATCAGCAGCTTCTGGATCGTCGCCATCTGCACGCCGGCGCCATTGGCGGCCATCGTGCCGGCGACGCCGGAAGACAGCACATGCGTCGTCGAGACCGGCAGGCCATACATGTCGGCGGCGGCGATGGTGCCGGCGGCGACCAGCTCGGCCGAGGCGCCCTGGCCATAGGTCAGATGCTGCTTGCCGATCTTCTCGCCGACGGTGACGACGATGCGCTTCCAGCCGATCATCGTGCCGAGGCCGAGCGCGATGGCGACCGCGATCTTCACCCACAGCGGGATGAATTTCGTCGCCTGATCGATCTGATCCTTATACTCCTTCAGCACTTTCTTGTCGGAGTCGGTCAGTTCCGCGGCCTTGTCCTTGGCGAGGAAGCGCAGCGCCTCGGAGGCGAGGTAGATGTCGTTACGCGTGTTGCCGACGGCGGCGAAGGGGATTTTCGAGATCGAGCCATAGCTCTCGACCTGATGCGAGATGTCGCGGATCAGCACGGCGAGCGACGGATAGGTTCCCTCGTTGATCTGATGCTGAGCGACATAAATCGTCACCGCCGGGCGCGGATCGCCGAGGACATTATAGCCGGCGGCCTTGGTCTCGACGACCTTGGACGCCGCATGCGAGGCCTTGGTGAAGCTCTCGAGATGGCTCGCCGGAAGCGCGCGATTGAGCGCATAGGAGGTGGGCACCGTGCCGATGAGGATCAGCATGATGAGGCCCATGCCCTTCTGGCCGTCATTTGAGCCATGCGCGAAGGAGACGCCCGTGCAGGTGAGAATCAGCAGGCCGCGAACCCACAAGGGCGGAGCCGCCTGGCCCTTGGGCTCGGCGTAGAGCTCTGGCTTGCGGACGAGGAACTTCATCACCAGCAGCAGCAGCGCGGCGGCGCCGAAGCCGAAGAGCGGTGAAAGCAGCAGCGAATAGCCGATATCGGTGGCCTTGCCCCAATCGACGCCGGAGGTTCCGTCGCGGCCGCGTATGAGGGCGTTGGCGACGCCGACGCCGATGATGGAGCCGATCAGCGTGTGGGAGGAGGAGGCCGGCAGGCCGAGCCACCAGGTGCCGAGGTTCCAGACGATTGCGGCGATGAGCAGCGCGAACACCATGGCGAAGCCGGCCTGCGAGCCCACTTGCAGAATGAGCTCCACCGGCAGCAGCGACACAATGCCGAAGGCGACCGCGCCCGTGGAGAACAGCACGCCGAGGAAGTTGAAGAAGCCCGACCACACCACGGCCACCGGCGCCGGCATGGAATGGGTGTAGATGACCGTCGCCACGGCGTTGGCCGTGTCGTGGAAGCCGTTCACGAACTCGAAGCCGAGCGCGATGAGCAGCGCCACGCCGAGCAGGATGAAGGGAAGATAATTGGTGACCGGCGCGCCGGACTCCAGAATATCCTTGTAGATGCTCCACGCCGTGAAGGCGAGGCCGAGCGCGATGACCGCGAGGAAGACGAGAAGCGCGCGTATGTCGAGCTTGTGATCGAGCTTCGGCTTCGGACTGTGAGAGTCGGCGCTGTCGCGCAAATCGACGCTCGAGGCAACGGATGTCATAACTTTCTCCTCGCAACTGAAAGGCGAGAATATTCAACAATTGGGCGCGACAACCGTATGACGAAGCGGGCTCTTTGGGTTGCAGGGCAGAAATTCTTCGCCACATGGCGTTTGGACGAAACGGCTGTTCTCTCGTGGTAGTTCTGTTAAAAGAACATTCTATTTGACATAGCGAACAAATCGCAAGAGCCTATAGGCTCGCGAAGCGATGCGCGCCCGGATGGGGCGCTCGCCGCGGAGAAGGAGGCCGAAAAAATGTCCGACGCCTATATCATCGAGCTCGGCGAGGAAGCTGTCGGCGTGATCGCCCGCGACGCCAAGGGCTATCGCTTCTATGCGGCGAAACAGTCCTTCCGTCCGTTGGAGGGGCGTCTGTTCCAATCGGCGGAAAATGCGCGCAGCGCGGCTCTGGAGCTGCGGCGCGAATCGCCGCCGCGTCGCTCCGCGCTCACCTCGCTCGGCCTCGTCGCGCAGCAGGGGCGCGGTTGAGCGGCGCTTCGGATCGTTTCACGCGGCGGCCCCGCATTCCCGGCCGGGCCGGGCCTCTGGCCCGCCGGGAATGACGGCGCTTTTTTAAAGTCATTCCGGCTCAGATCGGGCCGGAATGACTGTGTATCTCTTCATTCGATCGTGTTTTCTTCACGCGAACCGGTTCCCACTTCGCTCGAAAACGCTCTCACGCCCGGCCGACGCTCGTGTAGTCGAAGCCGCGTTTGCGAATGTCGGCGGCGCGGTAGATGTTCCGCAGATCGACGATCACCGGCGTCTTCAGCAGCGTCTTGATGCGATCGAGATCGAGCGCGCGGAACGCGTCCCATTCCGTGACGATGACCAGCGCATCGGCGCCTTCGGCCGTCTGATAGGGATCCTCGCAGAAGGTCACTTCCGGCATCAGCGGCTTCGCCTGGCTCATGCTCTCGGGATCATAGGCATAGACCTTGGCGCCGTCGCCGGCGAGCGAGGCCACTATGGCGAGCGAGGGCGCGTCGCGCATATCGTCGGTGTTGGGCTTGAAGGCGAGGCCGAGCAGGCCGATCTTCTTGCCGCGCACCGAGCCGCCGAGCGCCGAGATCACCTTGCGGGCCATGGCGCGCTTGCGGGCGTCGTTCACCGCCACCACCGTCTCGACGATGCGCAGCGGCGCGGCGTAATCCTGCCCCGTCTTCAGCAGGGCGAGCGTGTCCTTGGGGAAGCAGGAGCCGCCATAGCCCGGCCCGGCGTGCAGGAACTTCGAGCCGATGCGATTGTCGAGGCCGATGCCGCGCGCGACCTCCTGCACATCCGCGCCCACGCGCTCGCAGAGGTCGGCGATCTCGTTGATGAAGGTGATCTTGGTCGCGAGAAAGGCGTTGGCCGCATATTTGGTGAGCTCGGAGGTGCGGCGGCCGACGAAGACCAGCGGCGGCTGGTTGAGGCTCAGCGGCCGGTAGATTTCCGACATCACCTCGCGCGCGCGCTCGTCCTCGACGCCGATGACGACGCGGTCCGGGCGCTTGAAATCCTCGATCGCCGCGCCCTCGCGCAGAAACTCGGGATTGGAGACGACCGCGAAATCCGCCCCGGGATTGACCTCGCGGATGAGGCGCTCGACCTCGTCGCCCGTGCCGACCGGGACGGTCGATTTGTTGACGATGACGGTGAATTTGTCGAGCGCGCGGCCGATGGTCTCGGCGGCGGCGTAGACATAGGAGAGGTCCGCGTGGCCGTCGCCGCGGCGCGACGGCGTGCCGACGGCGATGAAGACCGCGTCCGCGCCGCGCACGGCCGGCGTGAGATCGGTGGTGAAGAACAGGCGGTTCTGCTTCACATTATTGGCGACGAGCTCGTCGAGCCCGGGCTCGAAGATCGGAATCTCGCCGCGCAGCAGCCGCTCGATCTTCGAGGCGTCGCTGTCGACGCAGGTCACGACATGGCCGAAATCGGCGAAGCAGGCGCCGGAAACGAGGCCGACATAGCCCGATCCGATCATTGTGATGTTCATCGTCTCTCGTCTCTCGTTCGGTCCAAAGGACTGTCACTGCAACGCAATTATTTCGTCGCCATGACAAAAACGTTTTTTGGCGCGGCCGCCGCGCCCGGTCGGGGAGGCGCCGCCCTAACCCCCGACCCCGAAAGCGGCCAGAGCGGCCATATTGACGATATCGGCGTCGGTTGCGCCCAATTGAACGATTTGGATCGGCTTGTCGAGCCCGACGATCAATGGACCCAGAACTGTCGCCCCGCCCAGCTCCTGCAGCATTTTGGTGGAGATGGAGGCGGAGTGAAAGGCCGGCATTATCAATACATTGGCGGTGTCGCTGAGACGCGAGAACGGATAGGCCGCCATGGCGTGACGGCTGAGCGCCACATCGGCCGCCATCTCGCCCTCATATTCGAAGTCCACCCGCCGCGAATCGAGCACGCGCACCGACTCGTGCATGCGGGCCGTGCGTTCGCCCGGCGGATAGCCGAAAGTGGAGAAGGCGAGCATGGCGACGCGCGGCTCGAGGCCGATGCGCCGCGCCACCCCCGCCGCCTCTATCGCTATATCGGCGAGATCGGCGGCCTCCGGCATTTCGGTGATCGCCGTGTCGGCGACGACGACGATGCGCCCATGCGCCAGCACCAGAGAGGCGCCGATCAGCCTGTGGCCCGGCTTCTGATCCACGACATGGCGCACATCCTCCAGCGCATTGGAGAAATTGCGGGTGACGCCCGTCACCATGGCGTCGGCGTCGCCCTGCGCCACCATGGCCGCGGCGAAATGATTGCGGTCGGTGTTGATGAGACGCTGACAGTCGCGGAACAGAAAACCCTTGCGCTGCAGGCGCTCGAACAGAAATTGCGCATAGACGCCATTGCGCGAGGAGAGCTTGGCGTTGTGCACCTCTATATGATCGCCGAGCTCGAGGCCGGCGTTGCGCGCAGTCTGCGCGACGCGATCCTCGCGGCCGACGAGTATGGCGCGCCCCAATCCCTGCGTGACGAAGGAGAGCGCGGCGCGAATGACCTGCTCCTCCTCGCCCTCGGCGAAGACGACGCGCTTGGGATCGCGCCGCACGCGATCATAGATCGTGTGCATCAGCCCGGCGATGGGATCGCGCCGCGCGGAGAGTTCGGCGCGATAGGCGTTCATATCGACGATCGGATGGCGCGCGACGCCCGAATCCATCGCCGCTTTGGCGACGGCCGGCGACACGATGGAGATGAGGCGCGGATCGAATGGCGCGGGGATGAGATAATCGCGGCCGAAGCGCGGCCGCGCGCCCTGATAGGCGTTGGCGACCTCGTCCGGCACATCCTCGCGCGCCAGCTCGGCGAGCGCTTTCGCCGCGGCGATCTTCATTTCCATGTTGATCGTCTTGGCGCGCACGTCGAGCGCGCCGCGGAAAATGTAAGGAAAGCCCAGAACATTGTTGATCTGGTTGGGATAGTCGGAGCGTCCCGTGGCGACGATTGCGTCCGGCCGCGCGGCCAGCGCCTCCTCCGGCGTGATCTCGGGATCGGGATTGGCCATTGCGAAGACGATCGGATCGGGCGCCATCGTCTTCAGCATCTCGGGCGTCAGCGCGCCTTTCACCGAGAGGCCGAAGAATATGTCGGCGCCGTCCAGCGCCTCAGCCAGCGTGCGCGCGTCGGTCTCGACCGCATGCGCGCTCTTCCATTGATTCATGCCTTCGGCGCGGCCGCGATAGACGACGCCCTTGGTGTCGCAGAGCGTGACATTCTGCGGCGCGAATCCCATCGCCTTGGCGAGATCGAGACAGGCGATGCCCGCGGCGCCCGCGCCATTGCAGACGAGGCGCGTGTTCTTTATGTCGCGGCCGGTGAGATGCAGCGCGTTCAAGAGGCCGGCGCTGGAGATGATCGCGGTGCCGTGCTGATCGTCGTGAAAGACGGGAATGTCCATCAATTCGCGCAGGCGCTCCTCGATGATGAAGCATTCCGGCGCCTTGATGTCCTCGAGATTTATGCCGCCGAAGGAGGGACCGAGATAGCGCACGGCGGCGATGAAGGCCTCCACCTCCTGCGTGTCGATCTCGAGGTCGATGGAGTCGATGTCGGCGAAGCGCTTGAACAGCGTCGCCTTGCCTTCCATCACGGGCTTGGCGGCGAGCGCGCCGAGATTGCCGAGGCCGAGGATGGCCGTGCCATTGGTGATGACGGCGACGATATTGCCCTTGACGGTATAGTCATAGGCGAGGGACGGGTTTTCCGCGATGGCCAGCACGGGCGCGGCGACGCCGGGCGAATAGGCGAGCGAGAGATCGCGCTGCGTCGCCATGGGCTTGGTGGGCACGACGGCGATTTTGCCGGGGCGCCCGCGTGAGTGGTAGAGCAGAGCCTCCTTGTCGGTGAAGACAGGACGTTCGCGCTTCGGAGGCTTTTCGGCCATTTTTCCCCCTCTCGGTCCGAATCATCGGATTGCCGGGGGCACTTAGCAAGAGGTTTGCGACGACAATATGCCGAAGCTCCGGGCCGCGGCCCGAGCCCTCGCCGGGCGAGGCGCGCCCTAGAACTGCACCTTGGGGGTCTCCTGGACGGCCTTGCGCTCGCCCTCCTCGAGATTGAAGAACTCCTGCGGGACAAAGCCGAAGGACGCGGCATACAAGGCCGCCGGAATGCTCTCGCGGGCGGCGTTGTATTCGGCCGAGGCGTTGTTGAAGAAGCGCCGCGACGCCGCGATCTTATTCTCCACGTCGGACAGCTCGCTCTGCAACTGCTGGAAATTCTGATTGGCTTTCAGATCGGGATAATTCTCGGCGAGGGCGAACAGCCGGCCGAGCACGCCGTTCAGCGCGCTCTCGGCGGCGGCCTGCGCCTGCGGGCCATTGGCCGCCACCGCCTTGTTGCGGGCCGCGACGACCTCCTCGAGCGTGCCGCGCTCATGGGCGGCGTAGCCCTTCACCGTCTCCACCAGATTGGGGATGAGATCGTGGCGCTGCTTGAGCTGCACATCTATGTCCGAGAAAGCCTGACGGCAGCGCTGGCGCAGCGTCACCAGGCCGTTATAGGAGCCGATGAGCCAGAGGACGGCGAGAACCAATACGCCGAGAAGAACGAGAGCGGTCATTTGAGGCTCCTTGATCGTCCCGCCGCACGGTCAGCGGCGGAATGCGCAAGTCGTATCCGGCTTTGGCGACGCGTGAAAGTGCGCCGGCGCACAGCTGGGCCCCTCGACGATCATCGAAGCGGCCATCCGCGCGTCAATATTCCCATTCGACGCCGACGCCGAGCGAGGATTTGCCGTCGACCTTGGTCTCGCCCTTCACGCGGACATTCTTGGTGACGTCCACGCCGACGCTGACGGCGGTCTGCTCCGGCTTGGCGCCCGTGCGCACGCCGACGCTGATATTGTCGGAAATATAGCGCGAGGCGCCGACCGTCGGCCCGCTGGAGCCGCCGGCCTCGAGATCGAGCGAATCGACGCCGAGCGCCTTGCGCATTTTCTCGAATGCGTCGACGCCGGTTCCGGCGCCGGAGAATTGCGCCAGAGCGGTGGCGAGCTGCACCGCCTGAAAGGCCGACAGCGAGCCCGAAGCTTTGGCGAAAAGCAGGCGCGAGAGCACCTCGTCCTGCGGCAGCTCCGGCGAGGAGGAGAAGGAGAAATTCGGCAGCGAGGCCGGGCCGGAGACGCCGATCTTGGCGGTAACGTCGCTCGCCGTCGTCTCGGCGGTGAAATCGAGCTGCGGAACGAGGCCGCCCGCGAAGCTCAATTTTCCGCGCGTGAGATCGATACGCTGGGTCAGCAATTGCAGCTTGCCGCGGCGCAGATCGAAAGCGCCGTTGACGGCGGGTTTTTGGATCGTGCCATTCAGCTTCAGCTCGCCGCCGAATTCGGCGTCTATGCCGCGTCCGCGCACGAAGATGCGATTGGGCGCGGCGAGCGTGAGGTCGATCGTCGCGTCGAAAGGCGAGTGTTTTGCCGCGCGCGCTTTCTCCTTGGCTTCCAGCGCCAGCATCTCCTTGGCGAAAGCGCGCGGCGAAACATGCACGGTCCCGCGCGGCGCCTGAAAGGAGGCGGGCAGGCGATCGGGGACGTTGACCTCCATCGTCGTCAGCGTCACGCGGCCCGAGACTTTCGGCGAGCGCGCGAGCGGGCCGCCTATGTCGAGATCGAGATCGGCGGTGGCGGAGACGAGATCGCTGGCGACGAGCTGCGCATTCTTGGCCTTGATGCGAATGGCGCCGGGCATTCCCGCCTGCGGCTCGACGGCGATTTTGCCGGTCGCGGCGATCTGCCCGCCATTCTTGGTGAGCGCTGTGAGCCGCGTGATGGCGATCTCGCGTCCATGTCCGTCGAGCTTGGCGTCTATGTGGTCGAGATAGACGCCGTTCAGCGGATCGGAGAAGGAGCCGTTCGCGAGCGTCACGCCGCCTTCGATCGCCGGCGCGGCGACGGAGCCGCCGATGCGCAGATCGACATTGGCCTTGCCGCGCAGGCTCTGGCCATTGACGGAGAGCGCCGTGTCGGCGAGCTTGGCGTCCGCCTCGCCCTTCACTTTCAAATCGAGCGCGCCGGCGGCGTCGATCGGCGCCGAGCCGGTGATGGCGAAGCGCCCGCCGGCGCCGAGCGCGATATTCGCGTCGAGGCTCGTGCGCGCGCCGGCGAGCGCGCCATGCGCGTCCATGTCCAGCGGCGGCAGGCCATTGCTGCGCAATTGCGGCGCGGAGAGCTTGGCGATCTTGATCTTCCAGTCGCCGCTCGGCGCTTTCTTGTCGCCGGTAATTCGCGCCTCGGCGTCCAATGCGCCGTCGAGCGCCAAGCTGGCGTCGGCGATTGAAGCGATGGAGAGCGGAATGGCGCGCGCTCTCGCGGTGAGATCGAGCCGCTCGCCAATGGTTCCGTCAATGTCGAGCCGGCCGGCGCCGAGCGCGAGCGCGATTCCTTTCAGCTCCACCGCGCCGCCGCCGAGCGTGATGTTCGCCGGCGCCGCGAGGGCGATGCGCTTGCCGGCGCGCTGCGCGGACAGCGTTTTGATCTCGAGCCGCGTCTTCTCGCCCGGCGTCAGCGTGGAGCGGCTCGCAATGGCGAAGCCCTCCGCATCCACTGCGAGATCGAGCGCCGTGGCGGCGCCGGCGGGCGTGGCGGTGAGACGTGCTTTGGAAATCGTCTTGCCGCCGACATGGAGCGCGTCCACGGCGATGTTTCCGTCGAGCGCCGGTCGGCGCAGCAGATCATGGCCTTCGAGCTTGGCGCTCAATCTCTCGATCGTCGTGTCGGCGGCGCGAATGCGCGTTCCCTGCGCATCTATCGAGATGTTCTGCGCCCCCTGCGAAGCGTCGAGGATGATGTCGGCCTTCAGCGCGCCGGAGAGCTTGCGCAGAGCGAGCGCGGAGAGATCGTCGAGATCGGGCGCGGCGAGAGAGAATCGCCCGCTGGCGAGCTTTTGCGCATCCAGCGTGAGCGCGCCGCGGAGAGTCGCGCGGCCGACAGAGAGATCGAGGTCGTTCGCCGTCCAGCCGGCGTCCTTATGCGCGACATTCAATTTGCCGCGCGCCGGGGCGCCGTCTATGGCGCCGTCCAGCGTCGCGGTCGCGACGAGCGCGCCGGTGAGATCACGCGCGGCGCCATGCAGCGCGAGCTTTTGGATCGCGTGGCCGTCGAGATGCGCGCCGCTGAGCAGCGCCTCGAAATCGGCGTTGGGCTTGTCGGCGGAGCCGGTCGCCTTCACCGAGATTTCTGCGCGGCCGGAGAGGCGCGGATCGGCGGGCTTCAGATCGGCGATCGTGACCTTCGCGCCGACGTCGAGCGCCTCGCGCATCGCCGCGCCGTCGATCTTCGTCGCGACATGCGCGCCGCGCAATTCGAGCCCGTCGAAGCGCAGGCCGCCGCCGGGCAGCGAGGCGACCGCGCCGCTGAGCGTCACGCGCTCGCCCAACAGCTTCTCCAGCGCAGGCGCCTCGAGCGACGGAACGGCCAGCGTTCCGCTCAGAGTCGCGCTCACGCGCTCGTCTTTCGGAACGCCCTTCAGCGCTATCGAAAGATCGAGCGGGCGCGGCGCAGCGTCGGAGCGGCCGCGGATGGCGATATCGCCCTCGAGCGCGCCATCGTCGCGCAGAGTGGCGGAGCCGGCGAGCTGCGTCACGCCGTCGAGCAGCGGAACGGCGGCGGGCGGCAGCAGCGGGGCGAGGCGCACGCCCAAATCGAAATCGAGCCGCCGCGCCGCATCCTTGCGAATGACATGCGCCGCGCCTTCCGCGCCGATCTTCTCTCCCGCCTTGGCGGAAAGATGCGCGGCGAAATCGTCGAGCGTTCCTTCGCCGGTCAGCGAAATATCGACGGGCGGCAGGCCGGGCAGCGCCGCGAGGCGGGCGATGGCGCCGCCCTCTGGCTCCTGCGCCGTGAGGGCGAGCGCGATCTTTTGGCCGCCCGCCGCGACATCGGCTTTCGCCGTAATGGCGCCCGGCGCGTCGAGCCGCCGAATGTCGAGCGAGACATGCGCGCCTTTGTCGAGCGCCGCCTCGCCGGTCGCGGCGAATTTCGCCGCGGTTCCGAGAACGGGCGCGCCGAGCGACAATGTGTCCAGCGCGAGCCGGCCGAGGCGGATGCGCACCGGAAGATCGGGGAGCGCGAAGCCGCCGCTGCTTTTCGGCGTCGCCGTCGCAGCCTGAGCGGGCGCCGGGAGGCGGGCGAGATCGATCGCGCCAATGGCGAGCTTCTCTATATCGAGGCGCAGCGAGAACAGCGCGGAAGGCGACCAGTCCAGCGCGATCTGGTCGATCTTCAGATAGGGGCCATCCCTATCGGCGATGGAAATGTCGCGCAGCAGCGGATGCGCCGACAGTGGGTCCTCGAAGGCGCCGATCTCCACTTTCATATCGGCGGAGGAGGCGGCGCGCGAGACGAGATCGGCGAGGAAGCTCTTGCCCTCATGCGTCTGCATGCGTAGCGCGAGCGTCGCGGCGACGGCGAGCAGCGCCAGCGCGCCGAAGGCATAGGCGAGAATGCGGCCAAAGCGCATCAGAACGACTCCCCGACGCCGATGAAGATCGCGAATTTATTCTCGCCGGGACGCCGGCCGAGCGGTGTCGCCACATCGAGACGCACGGGGCCTATCCCTGTGTAATAGCGCAGGCCTATGCCGACGGACGAGCGCATGGACGATTGGAAGTCGGGGAATGGCGACGAAAAGGCGGAGCCTATGTCGTAGAAGGGAACCACGCCGATATCGCGCGTCACCTTTATGCGCGCCTCGGCCGAGCCTTCGAGCAGGCTGCGTCCGCCGACCGGAAAGCCGAGGCCGGCGTCCGGGCTGAGCGAGCGATAGCGATAGCCGCGCACCGAGCCGCCGCCGCCGGCGAAGAAGCGATGGCTCGCCGGAATATTCTCAATGCTCGCGCCGACGATGGAGCCCGCGGCCACGCGGCCGGCGAGCACATACCAGCCGTCCTCGTCCAGCGACTTGTAGCCGGAAATCTGCGTCTTGGATTGCACCATGCCGACGCTGTCGCCGAAGGCCTTCACATAGGGCGTGACATTGGCGATGGCGCGAAAGCCATTGGAGGGCGCGAGGAGATCGTCGGTTCCGTCGTAATTGGCCGAGAGCGGAAAGCCGAGCAGCGAATAATCATGCGGGCCGAAAGCGTCGAACGTATGCCCGCGCTCGAATTCGAGCCCCGCCTGCATGGACGCCGTATCGCTGAAGCGATGGCGGATCGCCGCCGAGCCATTGCCGTAATAGGCCCAGTAATAATCGGTCTTCTCGCGCACGAAGCCGGCGTCGAGCAGCAGATCGTTGCGCGAGCCGAACAGAGCGGGCTTCACGAAGCTCGCCTTGGCGCGGCCGATGACGTCGTTCAGGCGAATGGAGGAGAGGCCGTTGTAGCGCGCCGAGCTGCCGAAGGGCGCGAGGCCGCCTTCGACGTCGAAACGCAGCCGCTCGGCGCCGCCGAAGAGATTGCGATCGGTCCAATAGGCGCGCAGGCCCGGCCCGTCGACATTGGAGAAGAAAGCGTCGGCGCCCACCGCATGGGGCTTGCGCTCGCTCGTCTGCACGAAGATCGGCAGATTGCCATTGGCGTCGAGCTTGTCGCCATCCTCCGCCTTCACCGAGCCCACGGCTTCCAAACGGCCGATGGATTTGCGCAGCTCGGTGAGCTTCTTCGGACTATAGGTCTCGCCCTGCTCGAGATAGATGTAGGAGCGAATGACGTCCTCGTCTATGCCGGGCGAGCCGCTGGTCCTCACCTCGCCTATGCCGGCGCGCGGGCCGGGATCGATCGTCACCACCACATCCATCGCCTTCTCGGGATGGAGGATCGTCGGTTTCGCCGCGACCACTTTGGCGAGCGGGTAGGAATTGGCGCGCAGAGCGTCGATCCAGCCGGCCTGCATGGATTGCAAGGCGGCGGCGCGCGCGGGCTGCTCGGGATCGCGCTCGAGCGTTTTTTTCGTGAGCAGCGCCTCGTCGAGCGGCTTGCCGCTGCGGGCGTCGAGAAGGGCGACGTTGCGCAAATGGAACAGCGGGCCGGGGGTGATCTCTATGCGAATCGGCGCCAGCGTCTGGCCGCGCAGCCGCTCTGCCGCGGCTGCGGCGACATCGGCGCCATGGCCGTCCGGCCGCACCGGGACGCCGGCGACCG
Organism: Methylosinus sp. C49; assembly: GCF_009936375.1. Classification (GTDB taxonomy): domain Bacteria; phylum Pseudomonadota; class Alphaproteobacteria; order Rhizobiales; family Beijerinckiaceae; genus Methylosinus. The sequence continues at coordinate 810,167 of NZ_AP022332.1, forward strand.
TGGCCTTGATCTCCGCGTCATAATAGCCGCTCGCCCAGAGCGCCTCGGCGAGGCGCGGGAAATCGGCGACGACGCGCCGCGCGACGCCGGCCCCCGTGGGCGGCGCCTGCAGCCGCAGCCGCCATGTGCTGGAGGCGTCCTGAAGGTTGCGCGCGAGGCCCTCCACCTCGTCGAGGCCGGAGAATTCGATTTTATAGGGCAGCGCGTCGCGGCTCGGCTCCGGCGTCTCCTCGGCGGCGCCGAAGAGGCCGAAAAAATCGAATGCACGGGCGGGGGAGACGGCCTCCGGGCCGCCGAACGCAAGGAGCGCCGCCACGCCCAGAAAACGCTTCACGTATTTCACTTCGCCAACGACCCGAACCGAGGATTGCCGCACCATAAGCGCAGCCTTGCAAGCGGTCCATCGCGTTAAGCTTAACCATACAACCTATGGTTAAGCCAGTCTTAATGCGCCCCTCGCGCATGTCAGAATTTGAAGCCGACCTTGGCGAGCACGGTGCGCGGCGCGCCCGGGTAATAAATGCCGTTGGCCGACGTCTGCTGATAATAGCCGCTGCTGATCTGGCCGATATAGGCGGTGTCGAACATATTCATGCAGGTGACGCTGGCGGTGATCGTTCCCCAGTCGATCTTGTGCTCGTATTTCACGGTGAGATCGAAGGTGGAATAGCCGGCGAGAGGCTGATATCCCGATGTGTCGCCGGCGCGCGAGCCGACGATATGCAGGATCGGCGTGATGGTGAATTGCTCTATGCGCAGATCGCCGCCGATCGTCGAGATGAAATAGGGCACGTCCGGCAATTGCTTGCCCTTCACGCGCGTCGACCAATAATTGGCCGCGGAGGCGCCGGGCAGCAGCGGCAGGTCTTCGACGAATTCAGCGCGCTGATAGCCGAGCGAAGCGAAGAGCGACACGGTCTCCAGCGGGGAGTAATGGACGACCGCTTGCGCGCCGTAATTCTGGCTCTCGCCGACATTGGCGCCATATTGCGTGCCGATGCCGGGATCGTAAGAGACGAGCTTGTTGTGATTGCGGGAGTAATAGATCGTCGGCTCCACATAGCCCGAGCCATAGGCGCCGTCGAAGGACCAGCGCAGGCCGAGATCGAGCTGCGTCGAGGTCTCCGGCTTCATCGAATGCCAGAATTGATCCGCAGTGATTCCCTTGGCGAGGAAGGTCGCCGAATTCTGCTGGAACACCGGCCAGGCGTCATAGCCCGGTCCGCCATAGCCGCCGCCGCCGCTGAATTTCAGCAATAGATCGTCGGTCAGCCGATAGGTGAGCGCGCCGAAGGGCAGAAAAGTGCCGATGGTGAAGGGCTTGACGCTGCGATTGGCGATGACGCCGGAGGAGAGCGCCAGCGCCGTGTCATAGGGGACATCGCCTATGCCGGTCGAATTATAGGCGTCTATGCCCGCCATGCGTTCCCAAATATAGCGCGCGCCCGCCTCCACATGTAGCGGACCGAAGTCGCGGCTCGCGATTCCATAGGCGGAATCGAACACATGCGGCGCGGTCTGCTTGCCGAGGATCGCCCAGCTCGGATTGATGAGGCCGCCGCCCGCATTGGGGGCGAAGACTTCCCATGCCGTCGGCGGTCCGGGGGGATTTTGCACGCCATGCCAGAAGCCGAGCTTGGCGTCCGTATCCAGCACGCGGGTCTGCAATTCGCTCACCACGCCCCACATGTCGTGGTCGATGATCCATTTGCGGATGCGGCCATTGTTCTGGCCATCGAGATAATAGCCGTCCTCGCGGAAATAATAGGGCTTGAAGACGAAGCGCGTCGTCTTGTCGACCTCTATGGCGATATCGCCGAAGGCGGTCCAAGAGTCGAAATGCTGGAGATTATAGCCGTAGTAATTGATCTGGCTGGCCGTCGTCGGGCCTGGATAGGCGGCGAAATCATAGCGGCGGAAGGCGCCGAGATTGCTCGCCTGCTGATAATTCAGTCCCTGATAGCTGTGCTGGTCGAAGCTGCTCTCGGCGACGAAGAATTTCGCTTCCAGCCCGTCGACGGGCTTGGTGTCCACGCCGACCGCGAAGCCCGATTTGCCCTGCGGATCCTTGCCGGAGCCGCGCCATTTGTCGGCGTCGGTGAAGGAGCCGGAGACGAAGAGCTTCGTCGTGCCGTTCAAAATCTCGCCCGAGTCGATGCGGGCGAAAGTGCGCAGGAAGGAGAAGGAGCCGACGCTCTGCGAAATCTCGCCGCCGAATTTCTCCGCCGGCCAGCGCAGGCGGCTGTCGAAATTGCCGCCGACAGTGAAATAGGAGTTCACATCGGAGGGCATGGGGCCTTGCCGCAGCACGATCTTGCTCAGATTCTCATTGTCGATGAGCCAGGTGACGCCGGGGCCGGGATTGATGCCGGAGAGCGGCAAGCCCTCCACCGTGCCGATGCTGTTGCCGTGCTGGCTGACCTCGCCGCGAATGCGAATGCCTTTGTTGCCGCCGGGAAGATTGGCGAGGCCGTAAGGATCGATGGCCGGCGCATCGACGGAGGGCAGCCAGGAGATGCCGCGGATGGGATTGGAGCCGCCGCCGCCGCTGGCGAGATCGAGCCCGCGCGCATCCGCGGCATAGGCGGTGGATGAAACGGATTCCGAGCCGATGACGCCGGGCTCGGGCTTTTTCTTCGGCGCGGCGGGCGCCGGGCCGATCGAGATTTCCGGCAGCGGGGTGAAGCTCTGCGCGCCGGCGCCCTGGGCGGCGCCGAGCAGCGCGGCCAAGGATGCGCCGCCGAGAAGAAGGGAGGAGCCGCGTCTTTTGCGCGCGAACATCGTCATTGCTGTCAGCCTTTCACCGCCCCCGGCCGACGCGCCGCTCGCCCGCCGCTCGATTCGTGATGTAACGCAATTACGTAAATAGGCGTAGGCGTGGCGGCAAGTCTATTATGACGGCACAACGACGCATATCACGTCATCAGACGTCATATAGAAGGCGTGTAGTTCCGCTCGCTATCGAGATTTCGCCTTTGGCTCGGCGCCGGCCGCCTCCCACATGCCCTCGCCGATGCGGCGCAAGGGCAGGACGGCGCGGCCGGCGGCGAGCTGCGGCCGCAGCCGACCATGGGTGTCGATCCAATCGTCGGGCGCGGGCGCCTCGGCGTCCGTCTCCAGCGAAACGAGGAAAATGCCGAGCGCTCTCAGCTCTCGCGCCTGCACGGCGCGATCGAGCCGGCGCAGCCCGCCGAATTCGAGCCAGCGCCCGGACCATCCGCGCGCCGTCAGCCCCACCGCCGCCGCCGCGCCGATGAGGCCCCGGCCTCCGCGCAGGCCGGCGACGCGCACTTCGATCAAAGGCGGCAGCTCCTCGGGGCGAATCTCGCGCCGGCTGGCGGCGCGGCCGAAGTCGATGAGCGCTTCCGCCTCCGCGCCGGCCACGAGAATTCCCGGCGCGCTGGAGGGCGCCGCATTGGCCTCCACATAGGCGGCGGCCTGGGCGAGCAGAAAATCAGCGGCGTCGGCGCGTTCGCTCTCGACGACGAGGCAGGAGGCCTTGTTATTGGTGGTCGCCGCCACGCCGGAAAACAGAATATGGCCGACCGAGCCGATGAAGCGTGTCTCGCCCGCGAGCGTGTCGCCGAATTCGCGCGCCAGCCGCGCCGTGCTGGCCGCCCAGCCGGCGCCATCCGTGTCGTCTATTCCGATGAGGATGCGCATCAGTCTGCGGCCTCGGCGTCGCGCGGGCGCTTGCCTATGGCGATGAGGCGGCCGTCCTTCTCCTCCACCGGCGCGACGGCGCGCCCGCCCCAGAGCCGCGGCGACAGCCAGCCGCCCGTATGAATCAGCGCCTCTGGATCGAGCGCGCGCGCATATTTGTCGATCGCCGTCGCTTCAATGCCGGCCTCGGCCAGCGCCGCGACGGAGATGGGATCGGGCAGGCGGCGCAGCCTTCCATATTCCAGAAAGCGGCCGCACCAGCCATAGGCGGAGAGTCCGACGGCGGCCAGCGCGCCGATGATTCCGTCATTGGTTCCGCCGAGGCCGAGCAGCTCGACGCCGGCGCGGGCGGCCACTTCTCTCGCATGATCCTGCGTCTCGATCTCATGCGTGCAGGAGAGGCCGAATGCGATGATCTCGGAAAGATCGTCGGTCTCTCGCGCGATGCAGAGGCCGGGGTCCGAGCCGTCGCTGGCCAGCTCGGCGATATGGGCGATGGCGCTGGCGGCGAGCAAAGGGATCAGCGCCTCGTCCTCTATCTCCACCACGGCGCAGGCCGGGCTGTTGTGAGAGGTGAAGGGAATGCGCGGATCGACGAGCAATTGATGGCGCAGCGCGCCCCACAGCCGCGCGCCTTCGGGAAGCTTGCGCTCGAACATGCGCACCAGCCGCCCGGTGCCGATCTTCGCTCCGGCGACGTCGGTGTCGTCGAAGCCCATATAGAGCTTCATCTTTCGGCCCTTCCATTGCGTCCGGCGACGGGCGCGAGCCGCCGCGCGCCGAAAGGATCGTCGAACACCGCCACCTCGACGCCATAGAGGCGCGAGATGCGCTCCGCCGTCACCACCGCCTGCGGCGCGCCATCGGCCTCGATGCGGCCCTCGTTCAAAATGGCGATGCGCGTCGCCAGCTGCATCGCATGTTCGGGATGATGGGTGCTGACCAACACGCCATGCCCGTCGGCGGAAAGAGCGGACAAATGCCGCATCAGCCGCAGCTGATAGCCATAGTCGAGCCCCGTCGCCGGCTCGTCCATCACCAGAAGGCGCGCGCCTTGCGCCAGCGCGCGGGCGATGAGCGTGAGCTGCCGCTCGCCGCCGGAAATCTCCGTATAGGGCCGGTCGATCAGCCGCTCCATGCCGAGCCGGGCGATGACGCTTTCGACGATTTCGCGATCCTCGGCGCGGGGCGCGCGCAAAAGCCCCGTCTCCGGCAGGCGGCCGAGCGTGACCACCTCGCGCACCGTATAGGGAAAAGGCGTGACATGGCCTTGCGGCACATAGGCGACGCGCCTGGCGATCTCGCGTCGCGACAACGAGGCGAGCGGCGCGCCGTCGAGCCGAACCTCGCCGCTGCTCGCGGTCAGAAAGCCGAGCAGCAGGCGAAACAATGTGCTTTTGCCCGCGCCATTGGCGCCGAGCAAAGCGACGATCTCGCCAGTTCCGAAGCCGAGCGTCGCGCCCTCGAGCACGCGCCGCTTCCCGCGCGAAAAATGCAGATCGACGCCTCGCAGCTGTGCGGTCGCAGAGGGCGCTCTCATGATGCGGCCTCGCGGCGATGCGGGAGAGGAGGCAGGCGTCGCGCCTCGTCGAGATGGCGCGCGCGCCGATCGCTGGCGCCCCCTCTCCCGCGCTGCGGGCGAGGGCGAAGGAGAGGGCGCTCCACTGCCCTCCTCCTCACGCCCAGGCCCTCCGCGCCCGGCCGAGCACGAGGATGAAGGCCGGTATGCCGAGCAATTCGGTGACGACGCCGATCGGGATCTCGGCGCGGGTGATGTTGCGGGCCACGCAATCGGCGGCGATGAGAAAGGTCGCGCCCAGCAGCGCGCTCGCCGGCAGCAGCCGGCTATTGGTCGGCCCTATGGCGAGCCGCGCCACATGCGGCACGACCAGCCCGACCCAGCCGATCATGCCGGCGAGCGAGACCGAGAGCGAGGAGACCAGCGTCGCCGCGGCGATGACGCCATAGCGCGTCAGATGCACCGGCACGCCGAGCGAGCGCGCCTCGTCGTCGCCCATGGAGAGCGCGTCCAGCGCGCGGCCGGCCAGCGCAAGAGCGCCGACCCCGGCGAGAATGGGCAGAGCGGCTCCGCGCAATTGCTTGAGATCGACGGCGCCGAGGCTGCCCATCATCCAATAGACGATCGCGGGCAGCTGATCGTAAGGATCGGCGGCATATTTGACGAGCGACAGCGCCGAGGTGAACAAAGCGCCGGAGATCATGCCGCCGAGCACTAGAGTCACCATGGAGGCGGCGCCGAAGAGATTGGCGACGATGACGCCGACGCCGACCGCGATCAGCCCCATGGCGAAAGCGGAGAGCTGAATGGTGAGAAAATCGCCGGAGAGCAGAATGCCGAGCGCCGCGCCGAATCCGGCGCCGCCCAGCACGCCGAGAATGCCCGGCGACACCAGCGGATTGCGGAACACTGCCTGAAAGGACGCGCCCGAGGCCGAGAGCGCCGCGCCGATGAGCCCCGCCGCCAGCACGCGCGGCAGGCGAATCTCGACGATGAGATTATGCAGGAGATCGAAGTGCTCCGGGGGAAGCTCGATGAGCCCCATAACGGCGCCGAGATAGGCGAAAATATCCCCCGGCGCGAGCGGATAGCGTCCGGCCGAGAGAGCCAGAACAATGACCGCCAGCAGGAGGAAAGGCAGAAGGGCGAGGCGCATCGGAACCGTCGCTCACTCCATTATGCGGGTGAAATCGGCGTCGGAAATTTCGACGCCGAGAAAGAGCTGGTAGAATTTTTTGGTCTCGGCCTTCACGTCGAGCGGAAAGCGCGACGGATAGAAGAGATTGGCCAGCCATTGGATTCCGAGCGCGCGCATATAGCTCGGCGGACGATCGAGCCAATTGAAGGGCGCATGCGGGACATTCACGATGCGGCCGTTCTTCACCGCCTCCACATTGCGCCACAGCGCGCTGCTCTTGGCGAGGGCGGGGAAGCCCTTGTTCTGCGTCAATATCAGCGACGGCTTCAGCGCGACGATCTGCTCGACGCTGATCTTGTCCATGCCGACATGCGAGCTCTGCTCGCAATGATAGATATTGTCGCCCGCCGCTATGACGATCGGCTCCGTATGGAAGCTCTTGTCGCAATCGGTCGCGAGCCCGTCGGCGGATTCGGCGTAATAGACGCGCAGCCGCTCGGCCGGCGGAATATCGGCGGTCGCCTCGCGCACGCGGAGAAGCGCGTCGCGAATATAGGCGGACATTTCGGCGGCTTTCGCCTCGCGTCCGACGACCTGTCCCAGAAAGGCGAAAGCGTCGGCATAATCGTCGAGCGTGTCGAGCTTCAGGAAGATCACCGGAACCCCGATCTTGGCGAAGCTCTCCACCACCTTCGCCTTCTCCTGATAGAAGCCGAGCCAGGCGACGACGAGATCGGGGCGCATCGCCGCGATCTCCTCGAGATTGAGCTGGCGGCCCATGCCCGCATTGCTGCCGAGAACGGGCAGATCGAGCGCCTCCTTGCGATAGAGTGACTTCTCGTCGCCGCGTATCGGCACATTGATGCCGATGAGCCGCTCCGGCGCTATGGCGTAGAGCGTCACCGCCACCGGCGGCGCCGCGCCGAAGATGCGTTTGGGATCGGCGGGGATCACGACCTTGCGGCCGGCCATGTCCGTGACCTCGCGCGTTTGCGCATGCGCCGGGGCGCAGGCGAGCAGCGCCAGCAAGGCGCAGAGCAGCAGAGGGGACTGGGCGAGGCGAGATTTCGAGGGCATGTGCGAGGCCTTTCGACCTTCCGCGGTGGCGGGAGTGCGCATACGATATATATGCGTCTTATATAGACAATAGAGACCGGAGGCCTCATCGCGCAAGGCCAAATTCTAGCCTCCGCTCGTCTGCTGGGAGAAGCCGCGCCTTTTTCGCCACGCGACATTCCGGCTTCCGTTCCCGCGTCGTCCGGCTCGATATATTCGCGCGCCCGACTCCGGTATCTGGCGTCGTCAGCGAAATATTATAGGCTTCGTCTATCGAGCGACGATTTGCGGTTATTGACAAAAATCCGCCTGTCTATCGTTATGTAATTAGAGTACATCAAATTCTTCCGGCCTCGCGGGGACCAGAATCATGAGCCTCATCAAGGAAATCGACTATGGAACGCCGGCTTCCCGCTCTGAGAAGGAAGTCACTCTGACCATCGACGGGACGGAGATCACCGTGCCGGAAGGCACGTCGATCATGCGCGCGGCGATGCAGATCGGCGTCGAGATCCCCAAGCTCTGCGCTTCCGACAATCTCCACTCCTTCGGCTCCTGCCGCCTCTGCCTCATAGAGATAGAGGGCCGCGGGAATCTCTCCGCCTCCTGCACCACGCCGGTCATGCCGGGCATTGCAGTGAAGACCTTCTCGCCGCGGCTCGACTCGATCCGCCGCGGCATAATGGAGCTCTATATCTCCGATCATCCGCTCGACTGCCTCACCTGCCCGGCCAATGGCGATTGCGAGCTGCAGTCCATGGCGGGCGCTGTGAGCCTGCGCGAGGTGCGCTATGGCTATAGCGGGCGCAATCATGTGACGGCGCGTCGCGAGGGCCGCCGCAACGAGGATTGGAAGCCCAAGGACAAATCCAATCCCTATTTCACCTATGATCCGTCCAAATGCATCGTCTGCAATCGCTGCGTGCGCGCCTGCCAGGAAGTGCAGGGCACATTCGCGCTGACGATCGAAGGCCGCGGCTTCGACAGCCGCGTCTCGCCGGGCGCGGGCGAGGCCTATATGGAATCGGAGTGCGTCTCCTGCGGCGCCTGCGTGCAGGCCTGCCCGACCGCGACGCTCACCGAAAACTCCGTCATCGCCATCGGCCAGCCGGAGCATTCGGCCGTCACCACTTGCGCCTATTGCGGCGTCGGCTGCGCCTTCAAGGCGGAGATGCGCGGCGAGGAGATCGTGCGCATGGTCCCGTGGAAGGACGGCAAGGCCAATCACGGCCACAGCTGCATCAAGGGCCGCTTCGCCTATGGCTATGCGCTGCATCGCGACCGCGTGACCAGCCCGATGATCCGCGAGAAGATCACCGACCCCTGGCGCGAAGTGTCCTGGGAGGAGGCGATCTCCCACGCCGCCTCTGAGTTCAAGCGCATTCAGGCGAAATACGGCCGGCTCGCCGTCGGCGGCATCACCTCCTCGCGCTGCACCAGCGAGGAGACGTTTCTGGTGCAAAAGCTCATCCGCAGCGGCTTCGGCAATAATAATGTCGACACATGCGCGCGGGTTTGCCATTCGCCGACCGGCTATGGCCTCAGCCAGGCTTTCGGCACCTCGGCCGGCACGCAGGATTTCGATTCCGTCGCCGAGGCCGACGTCATTCTCATCATCGGCTGCAATCCGACCGACGCGCATCCGGTCGTCGGCTCGCAGATCAAGCGGCGGATACGCGAGGGCGCCAAGCTCATCGTCGTCGATCCACGCCGCACCGAGCTGGTGCGCTCGCCGCATATCAGCGCGGCCTTCCATCTGCCGCTGCGTCCGGGAACCAATGTCGCCATCGTCACCGCGCTCGCCCATGTGGTGGTGAAAGAGGGGCTCGTGAATGAGGCCTTCGTGCGCGAGCGTTGCGATTGGGACGAATATTTGGAATGGGCCGCCTTCGTCGGCGAGGAGAGCAACAGCCCGGAGGCGGTGGAGAAGTTCACCGGCGTTCCGGCGCATCTCGTGCGCGGCGCGGCGCGTCTCTACGCCACCGGCGGCAACGCCACCATTTACTACGGCCTCGGCGTCACCGAGCATAGCCAGGGCTCGACCACAGTGATGGCCATCGCCAATCTCGCAATGGCGACCGGCAATCTCGGCCGTCCCGGCGTCGGCGTCAATCCGCTGCGCGGGCAGAACAATGTGCAGGGCTCCTGCGATATGGGGTCTTTCCCGCATGAGTTCCCCGGCTATCGCCATGTCTCCGACGACAATGTGCGCAAGCTGTTCGAGGAGGCCTGGGGCGTTCCGCTGGACGGCGAGCCGGGCCTGCGCATTCCCAATATGTTCGACGCCGCTGTCGATGGCGTGTTCAAGGGCCTCTATGTGCAGGGTGAGGATATTCTGCAGTCGGACCCGGACATCAAGCATGTCTCGGCCGGGCTCGGCGCGCTGGAATGTCTCGTCGTGCAGGATCTCTTCCTCAATGAGACCGCCAATTACGCGCATGTCTTTTTGCCCGGCGCGAGCTTCCTCGAGAAGGACGGCGTCTTCATCAACGCCGAGCGCCGCATTCAGCGCGTGCGCCGCGTGATGAGCCCCAAGGCCCGCTATGCCGATTGGGAGGCGACGCAGCTCTTCGCCAATGCGCTCGGCTGCAATTGGAATTACACGCATCCGAGCGAGATCATGGACGAGATCGCCAAGCTCACGCCATCCTTCGCCCATGTCTCCTACGCCAAGCTCGACGAGGCGGGCTCGGTGCAATGGCCCTGCAATGATCTGTCGCCGGAAGGCATGCCGATCATGCACATCGATAAATTCGCGCGCGGCAAAGGCAAATTCGTCATCACCGAATATGTGCCGACGGAGGAGCGCACCGGGCCGCGCTTCCCGCTGCTGCTGACCACCGGCCGCATTCTCTCGCAATACAATGTCGGCGCGCAGACGCGCCGAACCGAGAACAGCCAATGGCATCCCGAGGATGTGCTGGAGCTCCATCCGCATGACGCCGAGGTGCGCGGCGTGCGCGAGGGCGATTGGGTGCGCGTGCAGAGCCGCGCCGGCGAGACGACGCTGCACGCCAAGATCACCGATCGCGTCGCGCCCGGCGTCGTCTACACAACGTTCCACCATCCTCTGTGCCAGACCAATGTCGTCACCACCGACAATTCCGATTGGGCGACCAATTGCCCGGAATATAAGGTGACGGCGGTGCAGGTCTCGCCGTCCAACGGTCCCACCGAATGGCAGGAGCGCTATCGCGAGATGGCGGAGCGCAGCCGGCAGATCGTCGCCGCCGGCGAATAGCGCCGATTCTGCCGCGCGATCTTCGCCGATCAGCCAGCCTCGCCGCTCGAGCGGCGAGGCTGTCGCGTTCGCAGGCTGCGCTTGCGAGCTTATCCACAAACGACTCGCTCGTCCGGCGCCTCCGCGCGCCGAATTTTCCCACGGTTTCGGCCGTGCCGCTGACATCGTCCCGCGCGTCCTTCGCGGCGACTGCGCCACACCTTCCGACAATGATTTTCCGGCTTTTCGCGATTGCGCGCGCATGTCCGGGCGCATGTCCAGATACCTGCGTCCGTCATTGGACTTAGACGCCAGCCCGGAGTGACTTTTCGGAAAATGCACGCCAGTTTCCGATCGCGATCGGAGAATTTGCGCCATGCGATTGGCTTCGCCAGCATCGAGAGACCGCATTCGTTTTCGAATCGAGCCCGCCGATCTCGTGTCGGCGATCATCGCGCCCTTTGTCGCGCTCGCTCTTCGTGATCCATCGCTGCTCGACCCCGGCGATTTTCCGACGGCCTTTCCAGCGCCTTATGAATATGCGGTCATCTCCGCAGGCTGCGCCGTCGTCATGATCCTCGCCTTTCGGCTGAGCGACCGCATGGGGCAGTTCTTCTCCGCGCGCGACGCCTTCGCCCTCTGCGCCGCCGCCGCTTGCGCGGTCGTTTCCAGCTCGGCCCTATTTTTCGCGGCCGCGCGCTTCGAAGGCGTGCCGCGCTCGACGCCCTTGATCTTCGGATTGGTGCTCGTCGCCGGCATGATCGCCGCGCGCATGGCGATGCGCGCGCTCTTCTATAAGGACCTCGCGCATGAGCGCGACAGCGCGGAGGCCGAGGCCGATCTGCGCCGCGTGATCGTTGTCGGCGTCGATCGCTTCGCCTCGGCGGCGATCAAATTGACCGATTATCTGCGGCCGCGCACGACTCAGATCGTCGCCGCGCTCGACGCTCGGCCAGAGCTTCTCGGCCGCAAGATCGCCGGCGTCTCTATCGTCGGCGATCCTAGCGACATCGGCGCCGTTATCGACGAATACGCCGTCCATGGCGTCGATGTCGATGAGGTGTGGCTCGCCGAGGACATGACCTTCCTGCCCGCCGATCTTCTCGCTGCGGTCGAGGCGCAATGCGCGGCGCGCGGCGTGCCGATCCACTGCATAACGGAAGCGTGGAACTTCATCGCTGCGCCGCCCGCCGCGGCGCAGGAGCTCGGCGCGATCGAGACATTCGAGGCGCCCGTATATTTCAAGGCGAAGCGCGTCATCGACATTTGCGCCGCGAGCCTACTGCTCGTCGCGGCTTTTCCACTCGCGATCTGCGTCGCCTATGTCGTCTTTACCGATGTCGGCGCGCCCATACTGTTCTGGCAGCAGCGAATCGGCAAGAACGGCCAGAAATTCCTGCTCTATAAGTTCCGCACCTATCGCGCGCCGTTCGACGACAAGGGCCGTCCGGCGCCGGAGGAGCAGCGTCTATCCCGCATCGGCCGCATGATCCGCGCGAGCCGACTCGATGAAATTCCTCAGCTCTATAATGTGATCGCGGGTCATATGTCGCTCATCGGTCCGCGGCCGCTCTTGCCGCAGGATCAGCCCGAAGACCCCGGGCCGCGACTCAGCGTGCGTCCGGGCGTCACCGGCTGGGCGCAGATCAATGGCGGCACCATCGTCACGCCGGAAGAAAAAAACGCGCTCGACCTCTGGTACATCAAGCACGCCGGCCCGCGGCTCGATCTCGACATCGTCATTGGGACGCTGCTCGTCGCGCTCGGCGGCGAGAAGCTGAACGGACGCGCGGTCGAGCATGCGATCCGCTGGTATCGCCAGGAGTTCGCGGCGCATGCCGCATCGTGTGAGCGCGAGACGCCGAACGACCGCCGCCGCCGCACCGTCGCCGAACGCGCGGAGAGGCTTCCCGCGCTCGACGCCGTGGCGATGGATTACCCCTATCGCGCCGTCGAGCCCGGCTGACCGAGGCGCTGGAGATTTCGCGCCGCGCGCCGTTCGCGAGCCATTGTTTCAAGAGCTTCGGTCGAGCAGAGGATGCGCGCCCACGGGAGCAAAGGCCAGATTATGATGTTGTGTCTATTACGATTCTCGGCGCTCGCCGCCCTTTGCGTCACGCTTTCCGCATGCGCTCCGCAGGTCGGCGTGGGCGTCGATCCGTCCTACACCGCCAGCCTGCCGGAGCCCGATACGGCGAGAGCCGACACGGATTTCACACAGAGCGATTACCGCATCTCCGCGCAGGACGTGCTGGAAATAAACATATTCGGTTTCACCAATCTCAGCCGCGTGGCGCAGGTCGACGGCAATGGCCGCATCTCCTTTCCCTTGATCGGCGGAGTCGTCGCCGCAGGGCGAACGGTGAGCGAGTTGGAAGCCGAGCTCACGCGCAAGCTCGCGGCGAAATATCTGCAATCGCCACAAGTGTCGGTGTTCGTGAAAGAGTCGGTCGGGCTTCGTGTGACGGTCGAAGGCGCGGTGAAAAAGCCGGGCGTCTATGCGCTCAAGGGCAAGAACACACTGCTGCAAGCGCTGGCGCTGGCGGAAGGGATCAATGACGTCGGCGACTCTGCGGTGACGCTGATCCGCGTCTCCGATCAAAGGCGCGTCAGCGCGAAATTCGACGTCGCAGCCATTCGTTCCGGCCAGGCGCCCGATCCGTTGGTCTATGGCGGAGACACGATCGTGGTCGACGAATCCCTGGCGCGCACAGGCGTGCAAGTCATCAAATCGGCCGTCCCCGCAATGATCAACATCGGAGCGAGACCTTGGTGATGCTCCAAAGTCAACGTTAGAAGGGTGTTTTTGGAATGAGCGCGGATCAAAGGCCAGAGACGGGTGCGTCTGCCGTCGCTCTCGACGCTACGCCGTCGGAGCGCGCGATCGTCGCCGGCAGACGCTACTCTGCCACTTGTGACGAACGGCAGCAGAGCTTCGATGACAATAGCGGCGCCTCGAACTTCCTCAAATATGTAGGCCTGCTCGTCAAGCATCGCATTCTCGTGGCCGCTATCTGCGCCGGCGCGATACTCTGCGCCTTCGTCATCACCTTCCTTATGCCGCGAATCTATACTGCGACGACGACGATACAGATCGATCGCGAGGCCGCGAAGATCGTGCGCAATCAAGACGCGCTGGTGGAGAAATCCGACGATCCGCAATTCTACACGACTCAATACGAGCTTTTGAAGAGTCACGCGCTCGCCGAGCGCGTCGTGTCCTCGCTCTCGCTCGCGGACAGGAAGGGCTTCGTCGATGTGGAGGTCTCTCTGCTCGGGCGCGTGCTCCAAGGGCTGTTCCAGCGACGCGAGGAGGAGCCCGAAAATGTCGGCAGGCGACGCTCGGCGGTCGACGCCGTGCTGAAAGGCCTCACGGTGCAGCCGATCCCGATGTCGCGCATCGTGAAGGTCAGCTTCAGCAGCAAAAGCGCCGTTCTCGCGCAGCAGATCAGCGCAGCGGTCGCCGAGAATTTCGTGGCGATGACGCTGGACCGCCGCTACAGCGCCTCCGCTTATGCGCGCACATTCCTCGAGGAAAAGCTGCAGCAGGTGAAGCTCAAATTGGAAGACTCCGAGAAGCAGGTCGTCGCCTATGCGCAACGCGAAGGCATTGTGAATGTGGACGACAAGCTCTCCATCGCCGGCGCCAATCTCAAATCGCTCAACGACTCCCTCGGCGCAGCCATGGCGCAGCGCATCAAGGAAGAGCAGCTGTGGATGCAGGCGCAGAGCGGTAGCGGATTGGGATTGCCGCAGGTGCTGGACGACAAGAGCATTCAAAAAGCCCGCGAACGCCGCACCGAGCTGATGGCGGATTATCAGGACAAGCTCGGCGTCATGAAGCCGGACTTTCCAGAAATGAGGCAGCTGCGGGCGCAGATCGCGGAATATGATCGCCAGATCAGGCAGCACGTCGAGTTCATTCGTCAGGCGATCAAGGCGCGCTATGAAGCCGCGCGCGATCAGGAATCGTCGTTCCTCAAGCGCATCGAAAGCCTGAAGGCGGATGCGCTCGATCTGCGGGATCGCAGCATTCAATATAATATTCTGCAAAGAGAGGCCGACACGAATCGATCCTTGTACGACGGCTTGCTGCAGCAATATAAGGAGGTCGGCGTGACCGGCGCGATCGGGACCAACAATGTCTCGGTCATCGACAAGGCGGAGCGGCCGAGGAGCCCGTCGAGTCCGCGGCTAATGGTGAATCTCGGCCTCGCCCTTGTTCTCGGTCTGATCGCCTCGGTCGCGACGATCGCGGTGCGCGAATTTCTCGACGACACGTTCAAGATTCCGGAAGAGATCGAGGAGGCGCTCGGCCTCACCGTGCTCGGCGTCATTCCCCTCGCGCGGCGGGATGACGAGAAAGCCCGCGACCCTTCCTATTCCGTCGCGAGCGAGGTCGTCAGCGACCCTCTGTCCTCGATGGCGGAAGCCTATCGCTCGTTGCGGACCTCGTTGCAATTCTCGACGGCGACGGGCGCGCCCAAAACGATCCTCGTCACGAGCTCGCAGCCGGGAGAAGGCAAGTCGACGACATCGGTCTGCATCGCGGCCAATTTCGCGCAGCTCGGATTGCAGGTGCTCTTGATCGACGCCGATATGCGCAAGCCGTCATTGCACGACATACTCTCCGTCGACAACAGCATCGGCCTCGCCAATGTGCTGACCGGCGCATTGGACGCCTCGGCCGCCGTCACCGAGAATCTCATCTATGGCGTCACCTTCATGTCCTCCGGCCCTGTGCCTCCGAATCCCGCGGAGCTTTTGGCGGGGCCGCGCTTCGCCTCGCTGCTCGCGCTGGCGCGCGAAAAATTCGACATTGTCGTCATCGACGGTCCTCCGGTCGTGGGCCTCGCCGACGCGCCCTTGCTCGGCAGCATTGTGGATGGCGCGGTGTTCGTGGTCGATTCGATGCACACGCGCCGGCGCGTCGTCCGCGCGGCGGTCAAGCGGCTGGATTTCGCACGCACGCGTATTCTCGGGTGCCTGCTGAATAAGTTCGACGCGACCAACGTCGGTCACTCCTATGGCTACGCCTATGGCGACGCTTACGGCCACGGTCCTGCCTATGGCGGCGAATATCTCGGCTATGGAGCGAAGAACCAAAAGGATCGCGCAATTTCCGCGACGATGGAACAGTGACGTGCCGCGAAGCAGGGCATTGCAATGCGCGCTCGATCTCGCGTCGATCCCGCCGATGGCGGCGCGCGCGCGCGAGCTGCCATTGCCCGACGACGTGCTCGAGGTCATTCGCATCGCGGCCGGCTGCGAGGAAACGCTCGATGAGGCCGCGCGTCGCTCCGGCAAGGACAAGAGCTATGTGAAAGCGGCGGCGGAATTCTATGTGCAGCAGATCTTGTTCTTTCCTGCGGCCGATAGCCATCGAATTCTCGGCGTGCGCCCCGGCGCGAGCCGCGCCGATATGCGAAAGCATATGCGCTGGCTGATGATCTGGCTGCATCCCGATCACGCTCATGCCGAATGGAAGACCGTGTTCGCGCGCCGTGTGCTCGCCGCTTGGCGGGATGCGCAAGAATCGCCGGATCAACGCAAGACGCAGGACAGCGCGCGCCGTGCGGTTACGCCAATGCGCCATATCCCATGGGTTCCGCGACCGATCGAGCGGCGTCCCCCGAGATTGCTGATGCCGTCGCTTTTCCTCATCGCGGTCGCGATCATCGTGATCGCAATATTGGTTCCGAGCAGCTTCGTCGAGGCGGAGACGTCCTGGCTCGCGACCCTTTTGCTTCGCGCGGTCGAGGCTCCGAAATCGGGCGCCGGATCATAGGGGCGCGAGGCGAAATCGGCGCAGCCGCATGGCCCCTTTAATCACGCGTCCTTTTCGATGCGCCCAATTTCACGTCGATCGGAGTTTTCAAAATGCAGCACGACGTCAATTTCCAGCAAGAGGCGAAGCGCGCCATGCTCGGGCTCGCGGATGTCGCGGGCCTGCGCTACAAGGCCGGCGACGGCGTGCTTCACATCATTGTTTCGGACCCGCCGAACCACAATGCGCTGACGAAAGCCGCGACGGATAGTCTCTATGAGACGCTTCGCCGATTTCACGAGCTGCCCTTCGATCGTCTCGAGATCGCTTTCGACACGGCTTCCGGCTCTGTCGCTTGCGCCGGTCTCAATCTCCATGACTTCGAAGCCGCGGCGCGGCGCGTCAGTCCCGGCGAAGATCTGCTGGGCGAAGACAATTATTTCGTTCGCGTCACGCAGTTGCTGCGCGAGCTCGGCCGCAGCGTCCCGACGATGGCGCGCGTCGAAGGCCATCTCGTCGGCGCCGGCGTCGAATTGGCGCTCAGCTGCCGCGAGGTCGTTTGCGCGCGATCGGATATCAAAATATTGATGCCGCATCTGCGGATCGGCGTTCCCTATCATACCTTGGGGCTCTGCCATATGGCCGGGCTCATCGGATGGGATGTCATGTCGCGCGCCATGGTGACGGATGCGATCCCAGTGCTGCTGTCCGAGGTTCTCGCCGATCGTCGAAGGGTCGAGCGTTTCACCCCGGCCGAGCGGATCGCTGACGCGAAAATCGCGATCGACCGCATGGCGGCGGTCTTTCAGGGGCGTCCGGCGCAAATCGGCGACGCCTACTTCACCGTCGAGGATCGAACGGGCGAGACGCGCAATATCGCCGAAGCGCATTTGCTGCAAATCCTCGCGCATATCGCTTTCGCCGATGAAATGGACGATCTGTCGCCGGCGCTGCACGAGATCATCGACGCGCCGCGCGTTCGCGCCTCGTCTTGTGTCGGAGCGCGCCTCGCGGAATCGATCGCGGCACATCGACAACGGCCGAAGCGTCTCAATCGTCACTTCTCGAAAGCGATCGGAGCCGGGGAGGAATCGAGGGATGGAGAGGGCGTTCGCGTCTCTATGCCGAATTGAGGCTCGTCGCGATGAAAGCGCAGCGTTGGTGGAAATGAAGGAGTGAGCGCATGGACGATATAAGTCTCGAAAAAGGATTGCGCGAAAGAAGAGCCATTCGGCATTACAGCGATGCGCCGGTCGACGACGCATTGCTCGCGGAAATATTCGAGCTCGCATCATGGGCTCCGTCGCCGGGCAACACGCAAGCCTGGAAGGTGATCGCGCTCGGCCATGACGCATCGAAAGATGTGATCGCGCGCTTCGAGCTGGCCGGATGGGAGTCCGTCTTTCCGGTGCTGGAGCAGGTGCTGCGCAATGGCGGCGTGGAGCCTTCCAAGGTGGACGAGCGCAAGCCGGCGACGGCGAATGAATGGAGGCGCTATGTGACCGGCATGTATCGGCGCTTCTTCGAGGTCAAAGGCGCGCCGCGGCTGGTGCTCGTCTATCGCACCGCGGATCGGCGCAGATATGTCGATCTCGTGCGCTTGTCGCTCTTCGCGCTGCTGCGGCGGGCGGCGCGCGAGCCGAGCCTTCTGCAAGGACTGCGCTGCTTTTTCACCTCGCTGCGCAATGTGCCCGTGCTGGTGCGCGTCAATGCTTTGACGCGCACTTTCGGATTGGCCAATTTCACTTATGCGGTCACGCTCGCCGCGCAGTCGCGTGGCCTATCGACCTGCATTCAATCCAATTATCTCAATGTGCAGCGCGATCTTCGACATTATCTCGGTCTCGGCGCGGAGATCGATATCGTTGCTTCCATATTGATCGGCTACAAGGCCGACGATGCGCTGCCGGCCCCGGAAATGTTCCGAACGCGCAAGCCGGTCGCGGTCGATTGGATCGAGACGACGCCCGGGACAGTCGCAGCGCGTCGCGACGAGCGGGTCTTCGAAGCGGCCCAGTGAGCGGGGGCGGCTCAGCCGCCCTTGCGCATCAGCATTCCCTTGGCGGGATCATAGGCGATGAGCGCGCCTGCCGAGAAGAACGTCGTGTAGCCGGCGACGGCGGCGAGCGAGTCCCAGGAGATTTTCTCATAAAAGGCGAAGCGGATCAGTTCCACCGCATGGGTGAAGGGATTGACGAGGCAGAGCCAATAGAGAACGGGACTCGACTCCTGCACGCGCCACAGCGGATAGAGCGCGGATGAGGCGAAGAACATGGGGAAGATGACGAAATTCATCACGCCCGCGAAATTCTCGAGCTGCTTGATCGCGGATGAGAGCAGCATGCCGAGCGCGCCGAACATCAGTCCTCCGAGCACGAGCGCCGGCAGCACGGTGAGATAGCCGAGCGGCGTCGGCGGCTCGATCTCCCAGAAATAGGCGATGAAGAGATAGGCGTAGACTTGCAATATCGACACGGCGACGCCGGCGAGAAGCTTGGCGCCGAGCAGATACCAGCGCGGAAAGGGCGAGACCAGCAGCGTGCGCATATTGCCCATCTCGCGGTCATAGACCATGGACAGCGAGGATTGCATTCCATTGAAGAGCTGGATCATCGCCATCAATCCCGGCGTGATATAGACCTCGTAGAGAACATAGGTCTCATAGGGCGGGATGATCGACACGCCGAGGACCTGGCGAAAGCCGGCGGCGAAGATCAGCAGCCAAACCAATGGCCGCACCAGCGCGGAGACGAAGCGTTCGCGCTGATGCAGGAAGCGCAGAGCCTCGCGCCAGATTACGCCGGAAAGGCAGATGGCGTATTGGCGCGCGGTGAAGCCGCTGGTTTCCTTCGTCATCGCTGTTCCGCTTTGTCCTCGGGCGTGCGGCGGGAGGGCCGTATCATGCCGCGTCCCGCGCCTTGGCGCCGGTCAATTGCTCGAATGCGGCGCCGATCGACTCCGTCGATGTCGCCGCCATTATATTCGCCGATGTGTCGGCGGCGAGAACCTTGCCCTGGTGCAGCACGACGACATCGTCGCTCGGCGTCACCTCGTCGATGAGATGCGTGGTCCACAGCACGGCGAGCTTGCGCTCGGCGACGAGGGCGCGCACTTGCGCGAGAATATCGGCGCGCGCCTTTATGTCGAGGCCGACGGTCGGCTCGTCGAGCAGCAGGAGGCGGGGCTCATGCAGCAGCGCGCGCAATATCTCCACGCGGCGCATCTGCCCGCCGGAGAGATCGCGCGCCTTGTCCTTGGCGCGATCGGCGAGGCCGGCGCGCTCCAGCAGCGCGGCGCCGCGTCGCTTCGCCTCGCCGGCGCCTATGCCGTGCAGCGCGGCGTGATAGATGAAATTCTGCATCACGCTCAATTCGAGATCGAGCGTGCGCGCCTGGAAGACGACGCCGAGCCGGCGCAGCGCCGCGCCGCTCTCGCGCGCGACATCATGGCCGAAGATCGCGATCTTTCCCTCGCGCGCAGCGTAGAGACGCGTGATGAGCGAGAAGAGCGTGCTCTTGCCGGCGCCATTGAGGCCGAGCAGCACGGTGAAGCTTCCCGCCGCGACGGAAAAGCTCACATCGTCCAGCGCGCGCCGCGCGCCATAGCTGTGGCCGATATGCGCGACGTCGAGCGCGAGCGGTTCGTCGGTCATTTGGTGGCGACCGCAATGCCCCAGGGGAAGGCGCCGACGGGAATGGACTTCAGCACTTTCAGGCTGGCGGCGTCGACGATTGAGATGTCATTGGAGACGCCATTGGCGGTCAGGAGATATTTCTCGTCCGGCGTGAAGGCGAGATGCCAGACGCGCTGGCCGACGAGCAGATATTTTTCGATCTTTTTCGTCGCAGTGTCGATGACGGCGACGCGATTGGCCGGGCCGAGCGCGACAAAGGCGCGCTTGCCGTCATTAGTGAAGGCGATGCCGATCGGCTGGATCGCCTCCTTGGAGAGGCCCGGAATCTCGAAGCGGATTTTCTGCGTCACCTTATGGCTCAGCGGATCAATGACGGAGACCGTGCCGCCGATCTCCGACGACACCCACAGCTCGGAAGCGTCCGGCTTGAAGGCGGCGAAGCGCGGGCGCGCATCGACCAGCACATTGGCGATGATCTGCTTCGTCTGCGTGTCGATGAGATGCGCCATATTGGTGGTCTCGGACGTATTGACGAGAATGCGTCCGTCCGGGCTCACCGCCATGCCTTCCGGCTCGACGCCGACAGGCACGTCGCCGACCTGGCGCTTGGTCTTGGTGTCGATCATGGTGACGAGATTGTCGTTCTCGTTCGACACATAGACGGTCTTGCCGTCGGGACTCAATATCATCAGCTCGGGATCGGGGCCGGATGGCAGATTGCCGGTGATCTTGAGCGTTTTGGTGTCGAGCACCTGAATCGTGTCGTCGTCGCCGGCGCAGATATAGACCTCGGAATTGTCCTTGGAGATCTCTATGCCGCGCGGCCGGCGGCCGACTTTCACGGTTTTGATCGCCTCCATCTTGTCAGTGTCGATGATGGTGACGCTATTGCCCTTCTCATTGCTGACATAGGCGGTGAAGGCCTGGGCGGGGGAGGCGCTCACGATTGCGAGAAGGGCGAGCGATCGAACCAGCGCGCGCTCCTTCTCCCACTTGTGGGAGAAGGTGTCGCGCGAATGCGCGACGGATGAGGGCGAGCCGCCGAGCTGTCTCGAATGGACCCTCATCCGACCCGGCTGCGCCGGGCCATCTTCTCCCGCAAACGGGAGAAGGAATCGCGCGCCGAGATTTCTGATCGTTTTCATTTCAGCCTGCATTTGGTTTCGGGCTTGTCGACGCCCAATGTGTCGAGCTCGGAGGTCTGATGCAGGAAGCCGTCCTGCGGCGACACAGAGACGATCATGCGTCCGTCGCCGAGCAGGATAGGCTGGCGCAGCTGACGATTCCAGGGTCGCAGCGACAGGCGTACGCCTTTGAAGGCGGCAATGGTGAATTCAGGACCCAAAAGATAGTCGCGCAGCGCTTTCGGATCGGCGGAGCCGGCTCTGGTCGTCGCTTCGCCGATCATGCGCGCCGCGACCCAGGCCTGATGATCGCGCGCATTCATGCCGTGGTGAAACTGAGCGCGAAAGCGATTTTGTAGCTGCACCGCGCCCCATTGCTCATGAGAGGCGTCCCAGCTCGTCGGAACGAGCCCGGCCGAGCCCGCTACGGGACGCGGATCGAAATTGCGATAGGGCAGATAATTGCCGAAAACCTCGCTCTCGTCCGCGGCGATCAGCACGTCATAATTTGCGCCCTGCGTCAGCGGCGGAATCAGCCGCTGCGTCTGCACGCTGCCGGAATCGGAGCGGCGTCCGCCCTCGGTGTCGACATAGACGCGCTCGTCGACGATCTTCGCGCCGAATTTCTTCGCGCTGGCGCGATAGGCCGCGGCGAGCAGCTCATCCTGCGGATGCGAGCCCTTGATGACGAGCCAGCGGCGCCATTGCTTCCAGACGAGATATTGCGCCAGCCCATCGGTCAGCATGGAGCGCGTCGGCGCGACATGAATGACATTGGCGCGGCAATCTTCCTCGCGCAGCCTGTCGTCTGCCGCGCTCACATTGAGGAGGAGCGCGTCGCGCGATTTCAGCGCATCGGCGACATGTAGAAGATCGTCGGCGGAAAGATCGGCGAGTATCGCCACGGCGCCCTGGTCGAGCAGCTTTTGCGCGGCGGCGACCGCATCGTCGCCGGGCGCGAGCTTCTCGTCGACGGCCTCATAGCTCTGGCCGGTGAAGCGGCCTGTGGTGTTGTCGTCGGCGACGCCGATCAGCGCGCCGGCGAGCGTGTCGTCCTCGGCCGGCAGGTCGAGGATCGACAATGTTTCGCTGGAGTGCTGCTGGCGCAGCACGCCCAGCTTCACCCGCAGCGGCTCGGCGGCGGCGGGAATTATGGCGAGAATGGCGGCGACCGACGCCCCGATGACGCAACGCTTTATCATGATGCGTGTCGGCCGCTCCTTTTTTCGCTCAGCGAATCAGCTTCAGCAGCGCCTGACCCGCCTTGGACTTCATCTCCTTGGCGTCGAGCGTGCCCTCGTCGTCCTTGTCGGCCGCTTTGAACAGCTTGCCGACGAGGGCGAGATATTCCTCTTTCGTGAGCGTTTTGTCATCGTCTGGATCGGCGGCGGCGAAATCTTTCTTGCCGATGCGCGCGCCGACCTCCTTGCGGTCGACCGTGCCGTCATTGTCCTTCTCGAGCTTGTCGAAGACGGTGGTGGCGGCCTTGCTCACCTCGGCGAGATCGAGCGTGCCGTCATTATCCGTGTCGAAGCTCTTGATCGGCGAGGGCGCCGCCAAAACAGGCTGCGCGACCATGGCCGATGCGAGGCACAGTCCAGCGCCGAGGGCGATAATGTGAAATTTAGCCGTCATATCTTGCCTCCGTTTCCCGACGAAAATCGCGAGATTCTCCCAATATAGTCAGAGCCGGCCGATCGCACAAAGCGTACGTATGGATGCAGCCCCGCTACAGATCGTCGCCCTCGCGCTCTTCCGTCTCGGGCGGCTCCTCCACCTCGGGCAGCGGCAGCAGCACCTCTATCCGCGTGCCGCCTTTCGGCCGCGGCTCCATGCGCATCAGCCCGCCGAGCGCATGGACGCGCTCGCTCATGCCGATGAGGCCGAGGCCGAATCGGCGCTCGTCCGGCAGGCCGACGCCATCGTCCTCGACCAGAACGCGCAACGCCTCGGCGCCGCCCGCCTCCGCGAGCTCCGGCGGCGCCTCGACGAATTCCAGCTGCGCCTCGGCATTGGCGGCGGATGCGTGACGGAAAATATTGGTGAGCGATTCCTGCACCACGCGATAGGCGGTCAGCGCGATCTTCTCGTCGAGGCAGGAGAGATCATGCGCGATGCGCAGCGACAGCCGCACATCGGCGCGACTGCCGGTCCAGGAGGCGAAGAGCCCGCGCAACGCCGCCTCGAGGCCGAGCTCGCTCATCGCCGGCGGGCGCAGCCGCTCGAGCATTCGCCGCAGCAGCGTCTGCAGCGCCTGTCCGGCGGCGTCTATATTCGCGCAGGTGCGCCGCAGCAGCTCGGGATCGGGAAAATTTCCCGAGGCCGCGGCGACGAGCGTGGCGGCGCCGGCGCGGATGGAGAAGAGACATGGGCCGGCTTCGTCATGCAGATCGCGGGCAATGTCGCGGCGCTCGGAATCCTGCACGGCGAACAGCCGATCGATGAGCGAATGATTCTCCTCGGTCACGCGATCGAGCGTCGCGGCGAGCGAATTGAGCTTTTGGGAAATATTCCTGAATTCGGAGGCGCCGCGCAGATCGAGACGCACATCCTTCTCGCCCGCCTCGAGCCGCGCCAGGCCGCGCCCCAGCGAGTCGAAAGGCGAGAGCGTGCGGCTCAGCAGCGTCAGCACCAGCGCGAGCATCAGCAATGTGACGGCGAGGCTGATCGCGCCGAGCCATAGGAGGTCGGACCAAATTTCGGCGAGCTCGTCCACCGGATCGAAGATGATGGCGATATTGCCGTATTGGACGTCGCCGATGCGCGCGGGAATGATGTCGATCTTGGGCGTCGGCGCGAACAGGCTCACGAACCAATCCGGCACGCCCGTCTGCATCTCCTTGCGCCATTTCGAGTCGAAGCTCGGGGCGATATCGTCATTGGGCAATATCTCTATCTCTATGTGGCGCAGATTGCGTAGATTCTCGAACAGCCTGCGCAGCGCGGGGATCGGGTCCTTGGTCTCCTGCACGCTGGCGAGCGCGGTCTCGACCAGCTCATGCGCCAAATGCTCTATGCTCTCCGCCTCGGCGCGCACGCGCGGTCCGGCGTGGCCGATCATGATCGCCACATTGACCGCGAGCATCGCCGTGAGGACGACGGCGATGAGCCAGCCGAGCCTCGCCTTCAAGGACATGGAACGCTCCCGATCTCGCCCTCGCGCCGACGCGCCGTGAGGGTGGGCGCAAGGCCGCCGATTGACAAACAAGATTTTGCATTCGCATAGTAATCTTCTCTAGAACAATGGCTATGCCCGATGCGCGTGCTGATCGTCGACGACCATCCCATGGTGATTGCCGGATGCCGCGGCATGTTGTCCGGGCAATCCGACATAGAAGTGCTGGAGGCGCGCGACGCCGACGCCGCGCTCGAGGCGCATGCCTCCGCGCAGCCGGACGTCATCGTGCTCGACATAAATCTTCCAGGGCTCTCGGGCTTCGAGCTGCTGCGGCGCATGCTGAAGCGCAAGCCGGATACCAAGGCGATCGTCTTCACCATGAATGACGATCCCGTCTTCGCCGCGCGCTCGATCGAGCATGGCGCCAAGGGCTATCTCGCCAAGAGCGAGGATCCGGCGCAATTCGTGAAGGCCGTGCGCATGGTCGCCGCGGGCGAGCGCTATCTCTCCAATCAGGTGGCGCAAAAGCTCGCTTTCTTCGATCAGAAGCACGGCGCCAATCCGCTCGATGGGCTGAGCGGCCGCGAGCTGGAGATTTTGCGCCTGCTCGCGGAAGGCAAGGGAATGGCGGAGATCGCGCATATCATGCGCGTGTCCTACAAAACGGTGGCGAACAGCTGCTCGCTGCTGAAGCGCAAGCTCGCCGCGCGCTCGCGCGCCGATCTCATCCGCATCGCCGTCGAGAATAAATTGGCGAAAGAGCTGGTCTGAATCGTTGCGCGATCATTCTCCCGTGCTCGGGAGAATGTGGTCCTCGCTCCGGCGAGGGTCGGATGAGCGCGCGTCGAGCTCGGGATTGCCGATTTCTATCGGGAATATTCGGACATTTTTTCGGGAAAAATTAGAAAGAGACGTCCCGCGGATATTCATCCGACCTTTGCTTTGCGAGAGCCGCCTTCTCCCGCGCGCGATCGCTTCGCGGGAGAAGGTCGGGGCAGGGGCTCAGCGCGAGAATTTCTTATATTTCAGCCGATGCGGGATGACGCTGTCGATGCCGAGGCGACGTTTCTTGTCCTCCTCGTAATCGGCAAAATTGCCCTCGAACCATTCCACATGCGAATCGCCCTCGAAGGCGAGCATATGCGTGGCGATGCGATCGAGGAAGAAACGGTCATGCGAGATGATGACCGCGCAGCCGGCGTAATCGACCAGCGCTTCTTCCAGCGCGCGCAGCGTGTCGACGTCGAGATCATTGGTCGGCTCGTCGAGCAGCAGAACATTGGCGCCCTGCTTCAGAATCTTGGCGAGATGCACGCGGTTGCGCTCGCCGCCCGAGAGCATGCCGACCTTCTTCTGCTGGTCGGTTCCCTTGAAGTTGAAGGCGCCGCAATAGGCGCGCGAGTTGATCTCGCGCTTGCCGAGATAGATGATGTCATTGCCGCCGGAAATCTCTTCCCACACGGTCTTCTTGTCGTCGAGCGCGTCGCGCGACTGGTCCACATAGCCGAGCTGCACGCTCTCGCCGACGGTGACGGAGCCATTGTCGGGCTTCTCCTGGCCCGTGATCATGCGGAACAGCGTCGTCTTGCCGGCGCCGTTGGGGCCGATCACGCCGACAATGCCGCCGGGCGGCAGCTTGAAGGTCAGATCGTCGATGAGCAGGCGATCGCCGAAGGCCTTCGACACATGCTCGACATCGATGACATTGGCGCCGAGACGCTCGGCCACCGGAATGACGATCTGCGCCGTCGTCGGCGCCTTCTCGTTCTGCTTGGCGACCAATTCCTCATAGCGCTGGATGCGCGCCTTGGATTTGGCCTGGCGCGCTTTGGGCGAGGCGGCGATCCACTCGCTCTCCGCCTCGAGGGCGCGCTGGCGGGCCTTGTCCTCGCTGCTCTCCTGGGCGAGGCGCTTCTGCTTCTGCTTCAGCCAGCTGGTGTAATTCCCCTCATAGGGGATGCCGCGGCCGCGATCGAGCTCGAGAATCCACCCCGTCACATTGTCGAGGAAGTAGCGGTCGTGGGTGACGATGAGGATCGCGCCCGGATAATTGCGCAAATGGCCCTCGAGCCAATTCACCGTCTCGGCGTCGAGATGGTTGGTCGGCTCGTCGAGCAGCAGCATTTCCGGCTGCTCGAGCAGCAGGCGGCACAGCGCCACGCGGCGCCGCTCGCCGCCGGAGAGCTTGGTGACGTCGGCGTCGTCGGAGGGGCAGCCGAGCGCCTCCATGGCCTGATCTACCTGGCTGTCGAGATCCCACAGGCCCTTGGCCTCGATCTCGTCCTGCAGGCGGGTCATCTCGTCGGCGGTCTCGTCCGAGTAATTCACCGCGAGATCATTGTAGCGATCGAGAATGGCCTTTTTGTCGGCGACGCCGAGCATGATATTGCCGCGCACGTCGAGCTCTGGATCGAGCTGCGGCTCCTGCGGCAGATAGCCGACGCGCGCGCCTTCGGCGACGAAGCCCTCGCCGGTATACTCCTTGTCCATGCCGCCCATGATGCGCAGCAATGTGGATTTACCGGCGCCGTTGACGCCGAGCACGCCGATCTTCGCGTCCGGGTAGAAGGACAAATGGACATTGTCGAGGACCTTCTTGCCGCCCGGATAGGTCTTGGTGAGACCTTGCATATGATAGATGAACTGCCGCGCCATGGGTGATCGGTCCCGCTAGAGAAAAATGCTCGGCGCGATGTTTAGCGCCTTTTGGGCGGAAGTGAAAACCGGCTTTTTGCGTCGGGGCCGGCGTGGTCGCGGAAGGCCCGTACGGCGCCGGAAGTTGACAGCGGCGGGCCTTTTCCGCCAGAGGTTGGCCGTCTCCAACGAGAGCGGGCTCATGCGCGTCTTCGTGACCGGCACGGCCGGATTCATCGGCTTCCATCTCGCGCAGCGCCTGCTCGAGCTCGGCCACAGGGTCGACGGCTTCGACGGGCTCACGCCTTATTACGATGTGACGCTGAAAGAGGCGCGCCACGCCCGGCTCGCCGGCTTCGAAGCATTTCGCCCCCATATCGCCATGCTCGAGGATATGGAGGCGCTGACCCGCGCCGTCACGGCGGCGGAGCCGGATGTCATCGTCCATCTCGCGGCGCAGGCGGGCGTTCGCTACAGCCTCGAGAATCCGCGCGCCTATGTGGACGCCAATCTCGTCGGCGGCTTCAATATTCTCGAGCTGGCGCGGGCGCGCGGCGTTCGCCATCTGCTGATGGCCTCCACCAGCTCCGTCTATGGCGGCAATCAGGACGTTCCTTTTTTAGAGAGCGAGCGCGCCGATTTTCCGCTCACCCTCTACGCCGCCACGAAAAAGGCCAATGAGGCCATGGCGCATTCCTATGCGCATCTGTGGTCCATTCCGACGACCATGTTCCGCTTCTTCACCGTCTACGGCCCCTGGGGCCGGCCGGATATGGCGCTGTTCAAATTCGTCGACGCCATAGAGAAGGGCCGGCCGATCGACATCTACAATCACGGCGAGATGCAGCGCGATTTCACCTATGTCGGCGATCTCGTCGAGGCGATCACGCGGCTCGTGGACCGCGCGCCGCAGATCGGCGCGGACGGGTCGGTCTCGCCGGTCGCCCCGTTCCGCATCGTCAATATCGGGCGCGGCGAACCGGTGGGCCTGCTCGATTTCATCGAGGCGATCGAGCGCAAATTGGGCAAGACGGCGGTCCGCAACTATCTCGAGATGCAGAAGGGCGACGCCCCCCGCACCTTCGCCGATTGCTCGCTGCTCGAGCGGCTGACCGGCTATCGTCCGCAGACCTCGGTGGAGGAGGGCGTCTCGGCCTTCGTCGACTGGTATCGCGCCTATTATGACGCCGCCTGACGCCGGAGCCGTGAGCAATCCTTAACCATCTGTCTGAGACAAGACCGTAACCGCCGCGCGGGGGCGATTCGCGTCCTTTCGGCGCGGCCTTGGCCCTCGTTTCGGAGAGCGTTTCATGGGCTTGGCTTGCACTTCAGGTCTCGATACCGGCTTCGTCGAGCTCGGCTATGCGAAAGTGGCGGCGCTCGGCGTCGTGCAGGGCGTCACCGAGCTTCTCCCCATTTCCTCCACGGCGCATATGCGCATCGTGCCGGCGCTGCTCGGCTGGAAGGACCCGGGCTCGGCCTTCTCGGCCGCCATGCAGCTCGCCGCCCTCGCCGCCGTCGTCAGCTATTTCTGGAAAGACATCCGCGGGATCGCCTTCGGCTCCGTCCAGGCGGCGCTGCGGCGCGATTTCAGCGATTGGAACTTCCGCTTCCTCATCTGGATCATCCTCGCCACCATCCCCATCGGCCTCGCCGGCCTCGCGCTCTCCGGCGTGCTGAACGCCTGCGGCTCGCCGCTGCGCTCGCTGACGGTCATCGGCATTTCCTGCATCGTCATGGCGGCGCTGCTCGCCATCGCCGAGCTCTATTGCAACCACTCCCGCACTCTGGACCATGTGAGCCTGAAGGACGCGCTGGTCGTCGGCTTCGCCCAGGTGGGGGCGCTGGTGCCGGGCGTCTCGCGCTCCGGCTCTACCTTGACCGCGGCCCTGTTCCTGGACCTCAAGCGTGAGCAGGCGGCGCAATTCTCCTTTCTGCTCGGCCTGCCGGCCATCACCCTCGCAGGCCTCAAGGAGCTCTATGAGCTGCACAAGGCCCATCTCGACGGCCATGGCTGGTCGGTGCTGGCGGTCGGCCTCGTCGTCGCCTCCATTTCGGCCTTTGCGGCGATCTGGGGGCTGATGCGCTTTCTGGAGCGTTTCTCCACCTGGCCCTTCGTCGCCTACCGGGCTTTTATCGGCGTGGTCCTGCTCGTGGGCGCCGCCACCGGCCTATTGTCTTGAGCCGCAAGGGAGGCGGCGCCGATTCGGCCAATTCGGCGCCGCGATCTTTTATTTTTGTTCGCTTTGTCGGCGCCCGGCTCTTGCCGAAACAGGCCCTCGGGACCTAACATCGGAGCCATGGTCGAGACCGCCACCCTCATTCGCCATGCTGGACCCGGCGACGCCGAGGCGATCACGCATGTGCACGACGCCTCCTGGCGAGACGCCTATCGCGGCGTCATCCCGGGGGGAGAGCTCGAGCGCATGATCGCCCGCCGCGGGCCGCAATGGTGGGCGCGGGCGATCGTGCGGGGCAGCGGCATTCTGGTGCTGGAATTCGACCAGGACGTCGTCGGCTATGTCACCTATGGGCGCAATCGCGTGCCCTCCATGCCTTACTCGGGCGAGATCTTCGAGATTTATCTGCTGCCCGAATATCAGGGCCTCGGCTTCGGCCGACGCCTGTTCAACGCCGCGCGGCAGGAGCTCGCCGCGCATGGCTACCTCTCCACCATAGTCTGGGCCTTGGCCGATAACGACAAGGCTCTCGCCTTTTATCGGCGGCTCGGCGGCCTCACCGTCCGCCGCGCGGAAGAGCGCTTCGGCGACGACATGCTGGCGCGCGTCGCCTTCGGATTCGTCTCCGCGCCCGTCCGCTGACTTTTCCCACTGTCAGGAGCTACTAGATGCGTCTCGACGCCATTGAAATCGGCGCGAATCCTCCATTCGAAGTCAATGTCGTGATCGAAGTGCCGCTCGGCGGCGAGCCGATCAAATATGAGCTCGACAAAGCTTCGGGAACGCTCGTCGTCGACCGTTTCCTCTATACGTCGATGCGCTATCCCGGCAATTACGGCTTCATCCCGCACACTCTGTCGGAAGACGGCGACCCCTGCGACGTGCTGGTCGCCAATACGCGGCCGATCGCGCCCGGCGCGCTGATCGCCGTGCGCCCGATCGGCGTGCTCTACATGCGCGACGAGGCCGGCGGCGACGAGAAGATCATCGCCGTGCCCGCGCCCAAGCTCACCAAGCGCTACGACAAGGTGCAGAACTACACCGACCTGCCGGAGATCACGACGCGGCAGATCGAGCATTTCTTCGCCCATTACAAGGACCTCGAG
Source organism: Methylosinus sp. C49 (assembly GCF_009936375.1). Classification (GTDB taxonomy): domain Bacteria; phylum Pseudomonadota; class Alphaproteobacteria; order Rhizobiales; family Beijerinckiaceae; genus Methylosinus. The sequence goes on from NZ_AP022332.1 coordinate 840,326, forward strand.
CCCGGCAAATGGGTCGAGGCGGCCGGCTGGGGCGACGCCGCGGCGGCGCACAAGATCATCAATGAATCGATCGAGCGGGCGAAAAAGGCCGAGTAGAAAAGCGAATAGCGAGCGGCGAAAACTATTCGCTACTCGCTATTTCGCTATTTGCTCACCCCTTCGGCGCCGGCGGCGTGCGCGAGATTATCCCCTTGCGCATGGCGTCCGGCCGATCCTTCTTCGGCACCAGGCCGGTTTCCGACGCCGTGTAGCGGCGCGCCGACTCGATGAGATCATCCACATCGGCGACCTTGTCGAAATCGCCCAGCACATAGGTCCATTTGCCGCGCGCGGCCATGGCCACGGTGCAGGGGCGCGAGCACACGCCGAGACACTCCACCGGCTCCGCCGCGACGATCGCGCGATCCTCCGCCGTCAGGCGCGCGCTGAAGGCCTCGAGCAGCGCATTGCCCGGGCGGACCTCTGGATCGTCCTTCGCGCGGCAGACGGTGCACACATAGACTGTCGTTTCCGGGACTGTCGTTTCCGGCTCGCTCACCTGACCTCCTTCGCCGCTCACTTCGGCGGCTCATATTTGCACTGCGCCCCGCCGCCGGCCTTTTGCGCTGCTTCATCCGGCTCGACCGCGCAGTCGAGAGCGGACGCCGCAGCATAAATCGTTCCGGCTGCGCCGTCGGTCGGCACGCCCACTTCCAGCAGCGTCGCGAATATCTCATGCGCGAGACGGCCGGAGAGCTGGACCTTCTTCTGGCCGAACGTCAGCTCGCATGCATGCTGTGTGATGTCCACATTGCTCGCGCGGCAGCTGATCGAATCGACAGCCACTTCTATCGTCTTGCCCTTGGGAAAAGCGACCTTCGCATGTCCGTCGGCGAGCTTGGCGAGCGCCGCCTTCTCGGCCGGCTTCACCGCCGGCGAATGCTTGCCGACGAGAGCGGCGAGCGACAAGGCTCCGGCGCCGTCCGTCGTCGAGGCGGCGAAAGCGGCGCCATCGGCCGCGAGAATGAAAAGAGCGGTCGCGAAAATCCGTTTCATGCGCAATTCCTTCCGAGCTTCGCGCCTTGCGCGCGAGGGGCGGAGAATTGCGGCATGCGGGGCCGAAATAATGGCGCGAAGGCGGCGAAGCTCAGGCGAGCGCGCCGCGGCTCTCGATCAGATCGCGTCGCTCGGAAGGCAGAGTGGGCTCGCGCTCGCCGCCGCAACATTCGCTCGACAGGCGCGCGACATTCTCGATGGTGACGTCGCGCGTCTCGGTGCGCACGCCGATCTCGCGCAGCTTGGCGAAAGCGCGCGACAATGTCTCCTGCTTGACGCCGAGCCGCGCGGCGATGAGCCGCTTGTCGTAAGGCAGGCGCAGGCTGCAGCTTTCCGCATTCGGCGGACACAGCGTCAGCAGAAAGCGCGCGAGCCGCTGCTCGGCGGTTTGGCCTTTGAGCGATTCGATCTCGCCGATCAGCCCGCTCAGCTTGCGCGCGGTCTCCTCGATCACTGCCGATGCGAGAGAAGGGGATTCGCGCAGCATGAAACGAAATCGCGGCGCGGAGAGCTTCATGAGCTGCGCCGGTCCAATTGCTTCCGCGCCGACGCGATAGTTCTCGCCGTCCGGGCTCAGCGCCTCATAGAGAGTCTCGCCGATATTGCAGATATTGATGAGAGTCTCGTCGCCGCAGGAGGCGGTGCGCGTCAGCTTCACGAATCCGTCGATCACGATCGCCACATGAAGCGCGCGATCGCCTTGACGAAAAATCGTCTGCCCGTCTTCGAACTGTTCTAATTTCGCATCGCGGGTGAGCCGCTGCATCGACTGCGCATCGACAGTCGCAAACATCGGCACGCCTCTAAGAGACGGCGGCTCCGGCATCAGCGCGCTCCCGCGGTCGCCGACTTTTCCGCGCAAATCGGCGCGTTCGTCGGTCATTACTGGCAATCTATCGCGAAGCTTCCCCCTGGGAAAGCGCTCACTCTTGGACAGGAGGTCGCACGAAGCGCGCGCTCCATCTCCGCGAGCGCTCGTAAAAAGCCGCGATCTGCCTTTGATTTCTGGACTTTTGGTGATTTGCGCGGCGATGCATGAAAAAGAGAGAGCGCGGAGTCTCGGCGATATCGCGCAGACGCCGAGCCCCGCGAGATTCAATCGCCTAAGTATTTTTTGCAGCGACGGGCGATATTTTTTTCGGCGCATCGCGCTCGAGCAGGAAGATCGCCTGCGCGCCGAAGAGGTTCCACACCCACCAGGGCGCATTCACGCGGATGGGCGCGCCGGCGTGATCCAGCGCCACGCCGCGCTCTATATGCGCGCCCAGCGCTTCGACGAGATCGACGAAATCCCTGATGGTGCAGAGATGTATGTTGGGCGTGTCGTACCAGGCGTGCGCCAGGGTCGTGGTCTGCGGCATGCGGCCTTTGGCCAGCAGCGACAGCCGCACTTTCCAATGTCCGAAATTGGGGAAGGACACGATCGCGCGCCGGCCGATTCGCAGCATGTCGACCAGCACCTGACGCGGATGATGCGTCGCCTGCAGCGTCTGCGAGAGAATCACATAATCGAATCCGTCGGTCGGATAGTCGCGCAGATCAGTGTCGGCGTCGCCTTGAATCACCGACAAGCCTTTGGCGACGCAATCATTGACGCCGCGCTGCGACAATTCCACGCCGCGTCCATCCACCCGCTTGGTGTCGGCAAGCAATTGCAGCAGCGCGCCGTCGCCGCAGCCGACATCGAGCACGCGGCTGCCCGGCGCGACCATCGCCGCGACGGCGGCGAGATCGAGACGAACCGGGCGCTGCTGCGCGCTCTGCGGAAAGATGGGAGCGTTCATCGGCTAAGCCTCCTCGGCCCGCGGCAGGCCGCGCGCCGCAGCGGCCGCCTCCAGAAATCCGCGCGTCGTCGCAATGAAATCCGGCTCATAGACGAGAAATGCGTCATGGCCCTTGTCGCTGTCGATCTCGACGAAGGAGACCGAGGCGCCGCCGGCGTTGAGCGCATGCACGATGGCGCGCGAGGCGGAGGTCGGATAGAGCCAATCGGTGTTGAAGGAGACGACGCAAAAGCGCGTCTTCGTGCCCTTGAACGCCTGCGCCAGCGAGCCGCCGTAATCGGCCGCGAGATCGAAATAATCGCAGGCGCGCGTGACATAGAGATAGGAATTGGCGTCGAAGCGATCGACGAAGGCCATGCCCTGGTGACGCAGATAATTCTCGATCTGAAAATCCGCGTCGAAGGAGAAGGTCGGCGCCGCGCGATCCTGCAGCTTGCGGCCGAACTTGCGTTGCAGAGCCGGCTCCGAGAGATAGGTGATATGCGCGGCCATGCGCGCGACGGCGAGGCCCTTCTCCGGCCGCACGCCCTGCTCCAGATAGCGCCCGCCGCGCCAATCGGGATCGGCCATCACCGCCTGCCGGCCGACCTCGTGAAACGCGATATTCTGCGACGAGTGCTTGGGCGCGGTGGCGATCGGCATGGCGGAGAAGACGCGCTCGGGATAGCTCGCCGCCCATTGCAGAACCTGCATGCCGCCCATGGAGCCGCCGGCGACGCAGAAGAGCTGGTCTATCCCGAGATGATCGATCAGCATCGCCTGCGCGCGCACCATGTCGCGAATGGTGACGACCGGAAAATCGAGGCCATAGGCGTGGCCCGTCGTGGGATTGATCGAGGACGGACCCGATGTGCCGAGGCAGCCGCCGACGACATTGGAGCTGACGATGAAATAACGCTCCGTGTCGAAGGGCTTGCCGGGGCCGACCATCACATCCCACCAGCCGGGCTTGCCGGTCAGCGGATGCACATTGGCGGCGTGCTGGTCGCCGGTCAGCGCATGGCACAGCAGAATGGCGTTGGAACGCTGGGCGTTCAGCTCGCCATAGGTCTGATAGGCGATCGTCAAAGGCGCGACGCAGCCGCCCCCATCGGTGAGGAGCGGCCGGTCCAGCGGGAACTCGACGATGCGCCCATTGAGCGGGTCCGAAGAGGACAACGTCTCTATGGCAGGAAGCGCATTGGCCAAATTCTTCTCTCCTGTTCGATATGCCGAACAATTTGTTCGGCAACATCGGCGGCCGAGAGGAGAGTGTCAAGGCCTTGGGCGTCTCCGGCCTGCGCCCTGCGGCCTCTCACCGCGCCGAGGGCTTGGGCGGGCCGGCGAAGGCCTGGGGCGGCAGGCCGGGATCGAAATGGACAGCGGCGGCCCGCGTCTCCGCCGGCTTCTCTATCGGCTTGGCCGGCGCGCTGCGGCGAACCTCGGTCGTCGTCTCCTCATGCCGATGAACAGGCCTGACCTTCGCCTTATGGACCAGCGGCCGCTTGGCCGGGGCGGCGATGCTCGCCACCGTCGCCGGCGCCGCGGGCCGCTCGTTGGCGGCGGGCGGAGGCGCAGGCGTATCGACGCCGCTGCGGGCGGCGTCGACGACGCGCTCCACATTGGCGGCCTCGGTGGCGCGCAGCCGCGAGAACCAGTCGGCGAATTGCTGCTCGGTGACGCCCTTGCGGCAGAGGCGCATGCGGATCGAGGCGGGAATCTCGTCGCCGCGAACGATGGTCGTGGCGGCGGCGTCCGGGCGGGCGACGGCGCGCAGATCATCGACCCATTGCCAGGCGAAGGCGCAGCGCGTCCCTTCCGGCCCCGGCCCCACGGCGAGGCCGAAGGGTCCGAGCTCATTATGCAGCGGCTTGGCGATTATGCGCATGCGCGTCGTCGGAAAGCGCAGCGACAGCTCCTGGCGCACGCCGACCTCGGTGGGCTTGCCCATGGGGATCTCGCCCTCATGGCCGCCCCCGGCCGCCGCCGCGCGAATGTCGATGGTCAGCTCGTTCCAGCCCTTGCCCGTTATGGCGCGGTCGAGCGCGACGCTCTGCCGCCAGCCATTGGCGTAGCGGCGCTCCTCGAGGCCGCCGCGCACGCGCGCCTCGGCCGGCAGCGCCAGAATGGAGGCCGCGCCGCTGCGCGCCTCGACGCCTTGCGCCGGCGGCGGCGCGGCGGTGGCGCCGGTCGGCGTCGGATCGACGGCGAGAATGCCGCGCGTCGGGGAGCAGGCGGAAAGGCCGAGCGCGAGGAGCAGCAACGGTGGCGAATGTCTCGAGAAATGGCTCATGACGAAATCTCCGAAAAACGAATTCAGCGGGTCTGGCTCTGCTTGGACGAGGGCAATGAAAGCACCGCGGCGAGATCGGGCGGCGGCGGCGCGGCGCCATAGCGATTGCGCGGCGCCATGGCGGTGGCGACATGCTCGGCGGCGCTGGCCGTGAGCTGGGTGGCGGCGTCGGCCTTCTGCTGGCCGATCCAGGCCGGATCGGCCTCCTGATTGGCCCATTGCGTGCCGGCGGGCGCGACCTGCTCGGAGGCCGGCGGCCAGCTCGCCAGATCGACGGCGTTCCAGCCGGGCGAGAGGATGAAGCCGTAGCGCTCCGAGGGCATTGGTCCGACGCCGGGCACGCGCCGCGCCACCAGCGGCGCCTTGCCGGCCAGCGGCTCCGTCCGCAGCCCGACCGGAACGGCGGCGGCTGCGACCGGCGCCGGCTGGGCGGAGGCCGAGCGCGCGGCGACCAGCGGCAGCGGCGCGAAGCGCAGCGGATTCTCCGCCGTCACCGCGAGCGGGAATTTGCCGCGCACGGCTTTCAGCACGCGCTCGCGCTGCTGCTCCTGCGCCGCCACCTTAGCGGCGTCCGGCGTCGTCGCCTCCTTCTTCTCGGCCTCGACGCGCAGGCGGTCGCGCTCGGCGGCGAGCGCCGGCCCGGCCGGCCCCGGCACCACATAGCCGGCCATCTTCACCGCCGGCCCATGCGCCTTGGCGGCGATGCGCGAGTCGCAGGGGAAGGGCGGATGATAATAATCATCCGGGAACAGCAGCTCGACGAGCTTGGGGAACAGACCGTCATAGCGGTTGATGAGCTCCAGCGCCTCCTTTTCCTTGCGCAGGCGCTTCAGCGTCAGCACATAGCCGTAGAGCGTCGCCTCCTTCGGGAACCAGGCGACCGCGCGCTCGAACCAGAAACGCGCCACATCGAACTGGCACGAATTATAGGCGTACCAGCCGAGGCCCTGCGCGCCTTCGCCGGAGGCCGATTCGATCGTCACCGCCGCATAGCGGGCGAGGCGCGCCGGCTCGAGATAGGGCGGCGTCTCCTGGGTGAGATCGCGCTCCAACAGATCGAGAAACAGAATTCCATTGTTCACCAGCGGCGCGCGCCAGGCGTAGGAGACCTCCTCCGCCTCGCGGCGCAGATCGAGCGCGCGCAGCGTATGGGCGAGCCCATGCGCGATCATCGCGTCGCCGCCATTCTCGATCGCCGCCTTGAAGGATTCGAGCGCGGTGCGAAAATCGCGGCGCTTGTATCGCAGCCAGGCGACGAGGCCGAGCTGCTGCGGCTCGCGCGTGAATTTGGCGAAATTCTCGAAGCGCTGCAGCTCGTCGGCGGAGATATCGTCCTTGCGCTCGTCGCGCAGCACGGCGACGATGCGCGCGCGGGTGATGTCGATCGCCACTTCGGCGAATTCGTCCTCCGCCCCTTTCGAGCTCTTGCGCGCCTCGATCAGCAGCGTCTCGACATCGCCCATGCGCAGCGTGGCCATCGCCTTCTGCATGGTGGCGAGACGAATATGCTTGTCCTCATTGGAGACGAAGATCGCCTTATAGACCTCGACCGCCTCATTGATCTGACCGGTGCGCGCGAAAGCTTCCGCGATCGTCCATTGCGCCTCCACATCGGCGTTGGCGATGAAGAAGCGGCTGTCGCGCGCGAAGGAGGCGATGTCGAGCCAGCGTCCCTCGCGCCAGAAGGCGAAGATCTGATTGCGCTGCTCCTTCTGCTTGAGCTTTTGAAGGAGATCGTCGGAAGGCCGCCAGCCGGGCATGTCCTTGCGGCGCGCGGCTATGTTCTCGCGCAATTCGTCGAGCTTGTCGCTAGAGAACAGCTCCCACAATCCCGCCTCGTCGACATCGCCGCGACGCGGTCCGTAGAGATCGGCCGGCGGCTCGAAATTGGGATAGAGCCGCCGCAGCCGCGAGAATTCGGCGCGCACGCGCGCGCGCTGATCCAGCGAGGCGTAATAGCGCAACGCGAGATCGTCCGGCTTCTCTGACGCCGCGGCGGCGGGCGCCGGCGCGACGAGAATGGATTGGGGCGCGGCGCCTTGGGCGTGCGCGCGCGGAGCCGCCGCAAAGGAAACGGCGCAGGCCGCGAGGAGAAGGGCTCTCAATTGGCGAGACACGACGAATACCTCATTTGCGCGGCGAGCAGCGCCAGCAGATGCAGAGTGGCGGGGTAATAATCTTCGTCGGCTTTGGGCGCGGCGAAATCGGCGGGCAGCTTGGCGCCGTCCACGACGCAGGCGACGAGCGCGGCGATCGACGCTATGCCGCTGCCGCCGAACTGGCCGACCTCCTTGCCGGACGCGACGTCGACGATCGGCGGCGCCGCCTTGGCGCGCTGCGCCCAGGCGAGGAAGGGCGCGTAATGCGCGCGCTCGCCGACGCCGGCCCAGGCGAGATAGAGCGGAATGCGCACGGCGTTATAGGCGAACTCCGGCGCGAAGCCTTCGGCCGGCCGCGCGCGCCAGCCCTCGAGCGCGATCCAATCGGCGGGCAGAGTCTGCGGCGTCGGCCGCGACGCTTCCAGCAAATCGAGACCCGTCTGGGTGAGCCCGGCCCAATCGACTTCCGGCGCGACGCTGTCGAGCCGCGCCAGGGCCGGGAAGACGTAATAGGAGAGATTGACCACCGGCCCGTCGGAACGATCCGAGGCGTTGAAGCCCGCGACCGCCGGCAGCAGCAGCGCGCCCATTTTGGTCTTGAACAGCACCACCTTGCGCGACAACTCGACGGCGATGCGTCGCGACGCCATGCGAAACGGTAGATCGTCCCAATATTCCGCCGCCTCGGCCAGCGCCCAGGCGATGAGGAGATCGCCGTCCGAGGCGTTGTTCATGTCGCCGACGGCGGGACGACGCTGCGGATCGAAGCGCCAGGCGACGAGCTCGTCATTGCGCACCATGAGATTGGCGCGCGTCCAGCCCCATAGGCGATCGAATGTGGCGCGGTCATTGGCGGCCACCGCGAGCAGCATGGCGTAGCCCTGCCCCTCGCTATGGCTCACCTGGTCGTTGGCCGTGTCGATGACGCGGCCCTGCTCGGCGATGAAGCGCTTCTTGTAAGCGCTCCACGCCTCCGGCGCGCGTAGCGCGCCGCCGAGCTTGATCTTATGCGCGTCGAGCGACAGCGGAACGCCGACAATCGCGGCGATTTCCGCTATGGGCTCGGCGCGCGGCGCGGCCGGCGCGAGCGCGACGGCGAGGCCGAGGGCGGCGAGAACGGGCGCGGCGAGAGACGCAATTCTCATCTCGAGCTCCTTCCGATATTGCGCGTCAGCCACAGAGTGGAAGCGGCGAAGAGCGCGGCGATGAGAATGGAGAGGCCGACATAGACGCCGGGATGCAGCGACATCCAGCCGGCGGCGATGAGCCTCAGATTGCCGAAGGAGAGCGGCCGCGTGACGATGAAGCGCGCGCTGTCGGCCGGAGTCGCCACCATTTTCGCGTCCTTCATGTCCAGCATGGCGAGCTGGCCCTGCACGCGGCGCGACACGCGCGGATCGACGAGACAGGCGGAGGCCTCCGCCAGAGTCGCCGCATTGGGCGCGGTGACGATTGTCCAGACATCCTTGGCCGTGTCGCCGAGGATGGATTGGCTCATCGCCAGCGAGGCCTGCTGCGTGGCGACATGATCGGCCGCCTCCGCCTCGAAGCCCGCGCGCAGCCATTGCGCCGCGTCGGCGACGCGCGCCGCGCTCCACACGCCGGCGACGCGCAGACGCTCCACGACGCCATAGCCCCAGCGGCCCTCGCGGCGCAGATCATCGCGCCAGGCCTCGAGCAGATCCTGCTCGCCCTCGCCGCGCTCCATGCCTCTGCGCACAGAGCCGACGGGCGCGAAATCGACGCGCTCCGGCTCGCCGCCCGGCGCCGGCGCCACGGTCGCGCCGCCCGCTTGCGCTGTGATGGTCTTGTCGAGCATGTTGCGCGGCGCATAGCAGGCCATGGGAAAATTGCGCTGCAGGACAAAACGATTGCGCGCGGCGATCTCGAGCGGCGAGAGCCGCTTCTCCGACGCCTTGCGATGATCGGCGGTCAGATGCGGCCCCCAGGCCTCGCGCAGAGTGTCGGCCGGCATGTCGAGACGTTGCAGCAAAGCAGCGTCGAAGGAGTCGAGCGGCGCCACGGCGAGCGTCGGCCCCTGCCCTTCGCCGGGCGGCGCATCGACGATCTCGAAATCGATCGGCCGACCAGCGGCGACGGCGAAATGCGCGACAATCGTCGCCGCCGCGCCCACCGCATCCGTGTCGAGCGATGGCATGTAGAGCTTGGGCCGCCCCTTGGCGCCGGCATAGGGAAAGCCGCCGGTCGCCGTCACCGCGAGATCGGGCATTCGCGCGATGCGCGCGATCGGCGGCAGCTCGATCTCCGTCTCGTCGAGGAAAAGAAAGCGCTTGGCCGCGCGCATCGACGCCAGCGGATCGCAATCGGCGTCCTGGCGCGTCGGCACATGCGCCTCTATCTCGATGCGATTGAGGCCGGGCTTGAGAAAGCCGAGCGGCAGCGGCAGCGGATTGTCGCGGAAGACATCGCCCGCGGCCTTCAAAAGATTGAGGCTCACCGCCGTGCGCTCGTCCACCTTGACGACGATCTGCGCATTGGAGTCGAGCCCCGCCGCATAGCCGCCGGCCAGACGCAGCAGCGCATTGCCGTAATCGGCCGCATAGAAATCCGGCGGCATGACGATGTTGAATGCGGCGCGATAGAGATGGCCGGTGAACTCCTCGCTGGCGACGCCGAGATCGCGCAGCTTCACCTTGCGCCCGCCGTCGAGCCGATAGCCCGGGAAGGCGGCCGAGGCGCGCAAGCCTTGCGGCGAACCCTTGGGCGCGGGCGAGACAGAGAGACGGCGAATCGCCTCATCCACTTGCGCCGATGTCGCGCCGGTCACGACGATGCTGACGCGGCGGCCGGGCGCGGCCGGCAGCACGAAAGCGCGCGGCTCGTCTATGGGGCCGACGCGCGAGAGATCGACGCGGCCGACCAGCTCCGACGCGGGGCCGACGAAGAGATTGACGCCGTAACGTCCGCTCGCCGCAGGGCCGGCGTCGACGACCGGCTGCTCGAAACGCCCGGCGAGCGAGATCGCTTGCGCCGCGCGCAGCATGCGCTCGATCTCGAAAGATTTGGCGTTGACGCCGAGCACGGCGCGGATCGGCAGCGCGCCCTGCTCGTCCGGCGGCAGCGCGCCGAGATCGGAAATGCTGGTGACGCCGGCGTCGTCCTCCGGCAGCACCAGGCCGGTCTCTGTCGGATCGATCTGCGTCCACAATTCGTATGTGGCCTCGAGCGAGCAATCGACGCGATGACGCTGGCTCGTCGCGATGCGAACAGAGTTGAAGCCCGGCCGCATCACGCCCGGCGGAATGTCGAAGACGATGGTCTCCACCTCCTGCACCGCGCGAATCTGCGTGTCGCCGATCGTCTGATCATTGATGGTCAGAGTGAGCGCGGAGGCCTCCGGCATCACCGAAACGGCTGCGAGATAGCCGATGCGAAATTGCAGCCGGCGCGACGCCTGCGCCTCGGTGACATAGATCGGCCATTCCGAGGAGCCGATCTCGCCGGCGAGGCGATAGCCCTGAATATTATTGGTGAGATGCCGCAGCATGGCGCCGGCGACGGCGGGCCGCGATGCGACGGGCGCGACGGCCGCAGGCTGCGGCGCCGGCGCCGGCGCCGTCTGCGTCGAGGCACGCGTCGATGCGACGGGCGGCTCCACCGCGGCGATGCGGGAAGTCTCGCGCGCGGCGAAGCGCGCGGGCATGATCGGCTGGAGGCCGGAAATCGCCGGCCTCGGCCTGTCGACTTTCAGATGAAACAGCTGCTCTTGCGGCGCTGTCGTGAAGATCGCCTGGGCGCCCACCGCGATCGGCGTCAGCGCCGTCGTGGTCGCGAGCAGAAGGGCGAGGACTCGGAACTGCATCTTGGCACTCATTTTTGCGAGAATGTTTTTGATGGAATGGATCAGGCGTTTTCATTCTTCGAAGACGGCGCGCGCTCCGCGGCTCGCGGCGCTTTGGCTTCCGCCGGCGGACGCAGGCGCGGCTGGCGCCGGCCGAGGAGATTGGAGAGATCGGCGAAGGGCGGCGGCTCGCGCAGCGCGGCCTCGCTGGCGCGGGGGCGCAGATAGGCGAAGGCGCGCAGCGGCTCGATAACGCCCCACCAGAGAAACTGCACCGTGCCGGCGATAATGCCCTTATGCTTGCGACGCGCGGCCTGGAAGCGCTCGAGCGCTGTCGCGTCGCCATACATCAGATCGGCGAGCGCGAGATGATCCTGCGGCTGCGACAGCGCGAAGGCGATGTGGCGGCGTCCGTCTGGCGCGACGCCGACGATGCGCGCGGCAAGGCTCGGACGACGCGCGGCGTCGGCGATGGAGTCGATATAGAGACGCCCATCCGTCTCCTTCGCCGCGGCGAGCGCCTTGGCGTCGGACTCGGTTGCCGCGCGCAGGCGGCAGCCGCCGGCGGAGACCTCCTCTATGGCGACGCGGACATGCTCCTCGCCGAGCACGAGCGCGCCACGCCGCTCCACCGGAAGACGTGGATGCGTCTCACGGCGACGACGTTCCGCCACCGCGCCGAGCGCGACGCCGGCGGTGACGAGATTGAACATGTTCCACAGGCCGACGAAGAACATCAGCTGACGCACGCCGGGCTCGGCCACGCAGCGATAGACGGCGACGCCGGCGCCGAGCGCGAGCAATCCATAGATGGCGAAGAAGGGCCAGGCGAGCTCGCTGAGACGATCCTGCGTCGGCGCGGCGCCTTTGGCGGTCACGTTGAAAGAAGGGCTGCGCGGCCGCAGAAAGACCGAGACGATCGCCTTGGACAAGAACACGCCCTGGCAATATTCATACAGCTCCGACACCCAGGGCCAGCGCACCTTGCCGAAGAGATAATTCTGCAGCATCGCGTTCACCACGACATAGGTCGCGGTATAGGCGATCGCCTCTTCTATGTTGGAGACGAAAATCTTCACATCGAAGAGAATGAAGGCGAGCGGCGCCAGCATGAAGACGAGGCGCGGGAAGGGAAAGAACCAGAAGCTCATGCTCGACAGATAGCCGAGCCGCTGCAGCGGCTCGAGGCCGCGCTTCAGCAGCGGATTGCGCAGCAGGAAGATTTGCAGCATGCCCTGGCACCAGCGCACGCGCTGGCCGATGAAGGAGGCGAAAGTGTCGGGCTGCAATCCGGCGACGAGCGGCTTGTCGACATAGACGCTGGTCCAGCCTTGCGCATGCAGCTCCAGCGCGGTCTCGCAATCTTCCGTGACGGAGACGCCGGAGAAGCCGCCGGCCTCGTCCAGCGCGGCGCGCCGCAGCAGCGCCGCAGAGCCGCAGAAGAAGGCCGCATTCCATTTGTCCAATCCGCGCTGCGTGACGCCATAGAACATCTCGTTCTCGGACGGCATGCGGCGGAAGGTGCGCAGATTCTGCTCGATCGGATCGGGATTGAGGAAAACATGCGGCGTCTGCACCAGGAAGAGCCGATCATCCTCGAAGAAATAGCCGATCGTCTCGCGCAGAAAGGAGCGGAACGGCGCATGATCGGCGTCGAGCACGACGACGATGTCGCCATCGACATGCTCCAGCGCCGCATTGAGATTGCCGGCCTTGGCGTGCTCATTGCGCTCGCGCGTCAGATAATAGCAGCCGAGCGCAGCGCAGAGCTCCTGCAGAGCGGCGCGGCGGGCGCGGGCGCGCTCCGCGATCGCAGGATCGGGATGCGCGCATTTTTGATCCGTGCCGCCGTCGTCGAGCAGATACACATTCAGCCGATCCGCGGGATAATCCATGGATTTCGCCGCGGCGAGAGTCGTCGCGAGTATCGAGGCGTCCTCGTCATAGCTCGGCGCCAGCACATCGATGGTCGGCAGAGCCTCGTCCTCTATCTGCGGCGCCGGCTCGCGCTTCAGCGGCTCGGCGTTGACGACGAGTGTGAGAAGCAGCATCGCCACGCAATAGAGCTCGGCGGCGAGCAATATGGAGCCGCAGGTGAGTCCGACCGGATCGGACAGCGGCGGCAGAGTGGAGGTGATGCGCCAATAGACATAGCGCAGCACCACGAAGAGCGCGAGCGCGATGAACAGCTGGCGCGCTTCCGCGCCGCGCGAGAACTTCCACAAAAGGGCGAGGAGGAAGATGACCGAAACGCTGGTCGCCAGCTGCGCCTGCACGCTCACCGGCTGTGTGGCGAGCGCGACGGCGACGCCGCCGAGAAGGAGAAAGGAGAGAAAACGCAAGAGAGACATGGCGACGCCCATGAGCAAAGACGAACAATGAAACGGAGGCGGAGAGAAAAGTCTGCGGCGGTAGATTTAGAAAGCGATATGCGTGTCGAGAATTCCATAGGCGCCGCTGCCGCGCACGCGATCGCGCAAATAGCCGCTGGAGAGGCCGATCTGCAGCGCGCCGAATTTCAGCCCGGTGAGATGCGCGCCGGCGCGCCATTGCGAGAAATAATCATCGCCGAGCGCCAGCGCCTCCGGGCCGACATAGACATAATCGGCGAGCTCCACGCCGAACTTCAGCCGCGTGTAATAGGAATTATGCACGGTGGAATAATAGGCGATGAGCGCGATCATGGTGGAGTCGGTCGGCCGCGCGAAAGCCTCGACGCCGACCTTGGCGCCGGCGGAGACGCCGCGCACCTGATTGCCCGGATCGAAGGGCGACAGGCTGTGATTCATCACATCCGGGCCGACATAAAGAGCGACGCCGCCTTGATTGGTGACGACCTCATAGCCGACCATGAAGGAGCCGTCCTCCAGCGTTCCATGCACGCGGCCATAGCCGGTATTGCTCGGAATGAAAGCGGCGCCGACAGGGACGTAGACGGGAAGATCGCTGGCGTCATAAGCGTATTTGCCGATGACGGTGGAAACGCGAATGCGCGGTCCGCTCTCCGCCAGCGAGCCGAAGGGCGCGATCTTGCCGATCGCGGCGCCGGCGATGGAGCTGCGCGACGTGCCGTCGACAGAAAGATCGATGGAGACCGTCGGCTGAGGCGTTGCGGGAGGCGGCGGCGCCGACGCCTCCGGCGTGGGGGCGCCCGTATACCAATCGGCGGCGCGCGCCGTCGACCAAATCGCCGCGAAGAACACCAGCGGCAAAGCTGTTCTCGAGAGCATCATGACTCTTCATTCCCAGGCCCGATCGGGCGACGCGCGCGGGAATGTCCGCGAACATTCGCGTCTCTCGATCAAGAGCGCCTGACATGGCGCCTTCCTTAAGAATGGAGGTTAATGGGACAATGTTTATTGAATGCTTTCGCGCTTCGCAAAGAAGCCGTTATGCCTAATGCGCGGTACTGCTCAGCTCACGCGCCTTTGTCAGAGCGCCTCTATCGTGGCTGTGAGATGCGCGAGATCCTCGCTGCGCGAGAGACGATGATCGCCTTCCATCACCAGGGTCAGCACGACAGGATCAAAGGCGAGACATTCCATCAGCCGCAACGCATGACGATAGGGCACATCCTCGTCGCGCATTCCCTGCATTATGTGCACGGGCGCATTCACGCGAATGACGTCCTCGAGCATGAGATGCGCGCGACCTTCCTCGATGAGCCGGCGCGTGATCGGCGTCGGCTCCGGCGAATAGGGCGAGGGACGCATCCATGCGCCGTCTTCCATAATCGCGCGGCGAATAGTGTCGTCGGCGTTCTTCCAGATGAGCTCCTCGGTGAAATCGGCGGCGGGCGCGATCAGCACGAGAGCGTGCGGACGACGGCCTTGCTCGGCGAGACGACGCGCCATCAGCAGAGCGAGCCAGCCGCCCATCGAGCTGCCGACGAGAATTTGCGGGCCGCGCGCCGAAGCCTCGAAAACGGCGAGGCTCTGCGCCAGCCAATCGCCGATCGTTCCATCCTCGAAGCGGCCGCTCGATTCGCCATGACCGGAATAATCGAAGCGCAGAAAGGCGCGTCCCTCGCGCTCCGCCCAGGCGTCGAGATGCGTCGCCTTGGAGCCCTGCATGTCGGATTTGAAGCCGCCCAGCAGCATCACGCCGGGACGCTCCGCCCCCGCCCCACGCGCGGCGCGAAAGCGCCGGGCGATGCGCCAGGGCTCCCGCCCCGCGAGGGAAAGATCGACGAAGCTCAGCCCCTCCTCGACGCCGTCCACAGCCACCGTCTCCCCGCCGCGCGGGCGCGCCGGCCCGCAAATTAAAGGAATTTCATCGCTTGCTCAGTAACATGGTCCGATCCTGGGACCAAAGGGGCCATATTGCCGGCCCATTTCTAGGGCGAAGAGAGCCCCCGCCTCTCGACCAAGACGACGATCTCGTTTACTGGGCAGCTAGGCTCCATGCTAGAGAATTTCCACGCCTTCCCCTCGACCAGCCGACCCCTCGCCGGTCGCGCCATTTTGCAGATCGTGCCCGCTCTCCAATCGGGCGGCGCCGAACGCACGACGATCGACATCGCCGAGGCGCTGCATATGGCCGGCGCGCGATCGCTCGTCGCCTCGGAGGGCGGCCGCATGGTCAGCGAGCTGCAGGCCAAGGGCGGCGTATGGCTGCCCTTTCCCGCCGCGACGAAAAATCCGCTCGCCATGGCGCTGAACGCCTACCGCCTCGCCCGCATTCTGCGCGAGGAGAACGTCGATATCGTGCATGCGCGCTCGCGGGCCTGCGCCTGGGTCGCGCATCACGCCGCGCGGCGGGCGGGCGCGCGCTTCGTCACCACCTATCACAGCATCTATGGCGGCGCCTCCGCCATCAAGCAGCGCTATAATTCCATCATGGCGGCGGGCGATCTCGTCATCGCCAACTCGCGCTTCACCGCCTGTCATATCGCCGAGCTCTATCCGCAGGCGACGCAGCGCATCGTCGTCATCGCGCGCGGTCTCGATCTGCGCGCCTTCTCGCCTTTCGCCGTCGAGCCCGCGCGCGTCGAGCGCGTGCGCTCCTCCTGGGGCGTGGCGCGTCACGAGCGCGTCGTGCTGCTGCCGGCGCGGCTCTCGGCGCGCAAGGGCCATGGGACGCTGATCGAGGCGGCGAAGCTGCTCGTCGCCGAGGGTTTTTCGGATGTGCGTTTCATTCTGGCGGGAGACGCGCCGAGCGCCGCTTTCCGCGCCGAGCTGGAGGCGCATATCGCGCGCGCCGGTCTCGTCGGAATCATGCGCGCGACCGGCTATTGCGCCGATATGCCGGCCGCCTATCTCGCCGCCGCGGTCGCCGTCGCGCCCTCGACGACGCCGGAGGCCTTCGGCCGCGTCGCCGTGGAGGCGCAAGCGATGGGCGCGCCGATCGTCGTCTCGGATATAGGCGCGGCGGTCGAAACCGTGCTCGCCCCGCCGCAGGTGGACGCGGCCGATTCCACCGGCTGGCGCGCGCCTCCGGGCGACGCCCCCGCGCTGGCGCGTGCGATTCGCGAGGCGCTGGAGCTGCGCCCCTCGGCCCGCGAGGCGCTGACGGCGCGCGCGCGGCTCCATGCGCAGACGCATTTTTCCGTGGAGCGCATGTGCGCCGCGACGCTGGACGCCTATGAGCGGCTGCTGGCGCCGCAATCGGCGGGCGCATGACGCGCTCGCGGAAGAAATGGTTCGACCTCACCCCTGCGAAGCGGATATTCTCTTTGCATAAAAGCTATCTAGCGATCGATCGCAGCGCGACAAAGGAGTTGGCGGATGGCATATGATCTCATCGTCATCGGCACGGGGCCGGGCGGCTATGTCTGCGCGATTCGCGCGGCGCAGCTCGGCCTCAAGACCGCCGTCGTCGAGAAGCGCGCGACCCATGGCGGCACTTGCGGCAATGTCGGCTGCATCCCCTCCAAGGCGCTGCTGCACGCCTCTCACATGTTCGAGGAGGCGGGCCACGGCCTTTCCGATCTCGGCGTGATCGTCGAGCCGCCGCGGCTCGATCTCGAGAAAATGATGAAGCACAAGGCCGACACGGTGGCGGCCAATGTCGGCGGCGTCGCCTTTCTGTTCAAGAAGAACAAGATCGATTCCTACCATGGCGCCGGCCGCATTCTCGGCGCGGGCCGCGTCGAGGTGACGGGCGAGAATGGCGCGACGCAAATTCTCGAATCGCAATATATCGTCATAGCGACCGGCTCCGCCGTGGCGCCGCTGCGCGATGTCGACGGCAAGGAGATCGCCTTCGACGAGAAGACGATCCTCTCCTCCACCGGGGCGCTCGAGCTCGAATCGGTTCCGCGGCATCTCGTCGTCGTCGGCGCGGGCGTCATCGGCCTCGAGCTCGGCTCGGTCTGGCGGCGGCTCGGCGCGCAGGTGACGGTGATCGAATATCTCGACCGCATCTTGCCGGGCGCCGACGCCGAGGTCGCGACCCGCTTCCAGAAAATTCTGGAGAAGCAGGGCTTTTCCTTCCATCTCGCCGCCAAGGTCACCAAGATCGACAAGACGCCGGAGGGCGTCTCGGTCTCCTACGCCTCCACCAAGGGCGGCGGCGGCACGCCGATAACGGCCAACGCCGTGCTGATCGCCACCGGGCGCATTCCCTATACGGTGGGCCTCGGCCTCGAGGAGACCGGCGTCGCCACCGAGCGCGGACGCGTCGTCATCGACGAGCATTTCCGCACCAATGTGCCGGGCATTTTCGCGATTGGCGATGTGGTGCGCGGCGCCATGCTCGCCCATAAGGCGGAGGAGGAGGGCGTCGCCGTGGCGGAAATCCTCGCCGGCCAGGCGGGGCATGTGAATTACGGGGTGATTCCGTCTGTGGTCTATACGATGCCGGAGGTCGCCTGGGTGGGGCTGACCGAGGAAGAGGCGAAATCGGCGGGGATCGCCTATAATGTCGGCAAATTCCCTTTCTCCGCCAATGGCCGCGCGCGCGCCAATCGGCAGACGGAGGGATTCGTCAAAGTGCTGGCGGAGGCCGCCACCGATCGCGTGATCGGCGTGCATATTCTCGGCTCGGACGCCGGCGAGCTGATCGCCGAAGGCGGCGTGCTGATGGAATTCTCCGGCGCGGCGGAAGATCTCGCCCGCACCTGCCACGCGCATCCGACGCTGTCGGAGGCGATCAAGGAAGCGGCGCTCGGCGTCGCCAAGCGCTCGATCCATATGTGACAGGCTCGCAATTCCAGCCCCCTCGTCCTGAGGCGCTTTTTGCCGAACGCAAAAAGCCTCGAAGGACGCTCCAGGAGACGGGGCGAGGCCGCCGTTCGAGGCGCCCGCTGAGCGGGCTCCTCAGGGCGAGAGGGCCGGCCTCGAAGCCCTCAGTGCAGACGGAACTCCTTGTCCACCAAGGAGATTTCCGCCGGGCGAATGAGCCCGCTATGCGCCACTTGCACCGAGTGGAGCCGCCCGTCGAGGCTCCTCTGCCAAAAATCCAGAAACTTCCGCAATTGCGGAAATTCGGGCTGCAGATCGTAGTCCTGCCAGATGTAGGACTGCATGATCGCGGGGTGATCGGGCAGACGGTAGAAAATATTGGCCGTGGTCAGCCCATAGCCTTCGAGCATTCGGCGAAATTCGCGCGACGCCATGAGACGCCTCCTCTTCGATCGCGTGAGAACGATAGGTTCGACTGCGATCATCATGCAAGGCGAATGCCGAATAATCATTTAAAAACAAATCGCTAGCAGCAGGCGTGAGCGAGTGCTGATGGCGCCCCGTGACAATCGGGCGACGAATGGCCATGTTGAGACGACGCGCCGGACGGCCTCGGCGTCCGAAAGGGAGAAGACCGACGATGGAATCCGTCAAGCATCGCCTCACGCGCGCATTCTGGTTCGCCCTCGCTGTCCTCTTCCTCATCGAGAGCTGGCTGTGGGACCATGTGAAGCTGTGGCTGCTGCGCCTCGCCGCCGCGCTGGGCGTGAAGGAGCTGGAGGCGCGGCTGCGCGGCTTCATCGCCGGCCTCACGCCCATTGCGACGCTGGCCGTCTTCGCCCTGCCGGCGATCACGATCCTGCCGTTGAAGCTGCTGGCGGTGGCGGCCATCGCCCATGGGCATGTGCTCACGGGGCTGGCGGTGATCCTCGCCGCCAAGACGCTGGCGCTCGGCGTCACTTCTTTCCTCTTCGACGCCAGCCGCGAGAAGCTGCTGCAGCTCGCCTGGTTCGCGCGCGTCTATGATCTGACGCTGCGCGTCAGCCGCTGGGCGCATGAGCGGGTCGAGCCGTTCAAGCAGAAGATTCGGGAGGCGAAGGATTATCTGAAGGCGCAGATCGCCCGCATTCTGGGCGAGGAGGGCCGCTCGCTGTTCTTGCGCAAGCTGGCCCTGCTGCGCGCCCGCGTCCGCCGCCGCGACGCGGCGTGACGGAAAGCTCGGCTCCGCCGCTCAGCGGCAGAGCGCATAGCCGAGACAGGCGTCGGCCGAAGCCGCCTGTCCAGAGGTGACGATAATCCACACGCCATAGGCGAAAGCCATGACGAGAACCACTCCGAGCAGCGACAGTCTCGGCGTCTGACCCATTTTCCCCTCCCACCGATCGCCGGCGCCCGTCCCCACGGGACGCCGTCAACCTGCCGGAGCCAGAAAATCGCGTGCGTGCGCGAGAGCACGAAACGAAAAACCGGCAGGTTCGCTAGGAAGGAAGGGCGGAGCCGGAAAAAGGCGAGACCTCGCCGAGATTCAAAATTTCGGCGAGGAAGCGCTTGACGAGATCGTTCGAAATGTAAGCGAAATCAATTCGATTTCGAATGATCGCGGCCACGGGGATGGGCCGAGCGCCAGGCGTCCAAAAGCCGGTTCTTGTCGACGGCGGCGTAGATCTGCGTCGTCGAGAGCGAGGCGTGGCCGAGCAACTCCTGAATGCTGCGCAGATCGCCGCCGCGGCCGAGCAGATGCGTCGCGAAGGAATGGCGCAGCGCATGGGGCGTGGCGCTCGCGGGCAGGCCCAGCGCGCCGCGCATGCGCTCCACGGCGAGCTGCAATATGCGCGGCGAGAGCGGCCCGCCGCGCGCGCCGACGAAGAGCGGCCCGCCGGCGAGCTGATAGGGGCAGAGCGAGATATATTCCTCTATCGCGCGCCGGACGGGCTCGATGACCGGGACGACGCGCGTCTTGCCGCCCTTGCCGGTTATCGCGATGCGATCCACCGCGCCGATGGGCGCGCCGTCGCGCTCGATCGACAGCGCCTCGGAAATGCGCAAGCCCGCGCCATAGAGCAGCGCCAGAGCGGCGGCGTCGCGAGCGAGAACCCAAGGCTCGCGCGCCTCCCCGGCGCGGGTCTCGGCGCGAGTGAGATCGCGCGCGTCGGCGACGCTCAGCGCCTTGGGCAGGCTGTGCGGCTTTTTGGGCGCGTGGACGGCGCCGAAGACATCGGTCTTGGCGAGGCCCTTTTTCTCGAGAAAGCGCATGAGCGAGCGCACCGCCGCCAGCGCGCGCAGCAGCGAGCGATTCTCCAGCCCCTCGGTCCGCCGCCGCGCCATGAAGGCGCGTATGTCGGCCGGAGCGAGCGCGCTCAAAATGGCGGCGTCGGCCGGCGCGCCCTTGTGCTCGGCGAGAAAGGCGAGGAAAAACCGCGCGTCCCGCGCATAGGCGTCGAGCGTGTGGCGGGAGGCGCGCCTTTCCCCGGCGAGATGCTCCAGCCAGGCGAGCGCCTCCGCGACGATATCGGGCGCCGCCAGAAAGGCGGCGCCCGATCTTTTGGTTGCGGCTCTTGGGGAATCGCGCATGGGATAAGTGGTGGCCCGCGCGGATAAAGGAAGGGTAAAGCGCGCCCGCTTCTCGCGCTCAGCCCTGCTTCAGCTCGAGCCGCGCCGTCTCCAGCAATTCGTCGAGGGTGCGGCGAAGCTGATGGTCGGACTGCTCCACGCCCGCCGCCGCGAAATCCGCCTTCACTGTGGAAAACACCTGCTCATCGGCATTGGCGGAAGCCTCGGCGACCACCAGGGCCTCGGCGTAGGCCTCCGCCTCCGGCCCTGATTTGCCGAGCTTTTCCGCCGCCCAAAGGCCGAAAAGCCTATTGCGCCGAGCCTCGGCGCGGAACTGAAGCTCCTGCTCATGGACATAGCGTTTTTCGAAAGTCTCTTCCCGGTTGTCGAATATGCTCATGACGACCCTCGGATGTTTCCTTCGTCCAGCGCTCGGATGGCGCAGGATCGAATCTAGGAGATTCGGCCTAGATTCCAATGAGATTCGCGCAATTAACGAAAAATTCGGTCAAGTTGTGTCCGCCCCTCGATTCGGCTAGTCTCTTCTGGCGGGTTGTAACCGCGGCTGGAACAGGATAGGACCCGGTTCGATCCGCGGCCATGCGAACGCCGCTTCGGACGGGACGTCGATCTTCCCGAGCTTGGCGCTCTGGTGGGGACGATCGTCACGCTGGAGCCGAACCGAGGAGCCACGGGCCGGTAATGGATTTTCTCAAGCCCCGGTTGATCCCGATGAATCGCCGCCGCCGCATCTACGAAGGCAAGGCCAAGGTCCTCTACGAGGGGCCGGAGCCGGGCACCTTGATTCAGCACTTCAAGGACGACGCCACCGCTTTCAACGCCAAAAAGCACGAGGTCATCGACGGCAAGGGCGTCCTCAACAACCGCATCTCGGAATTCGTCTTCCAGCACCTCAACGACATCGGCGTGCCGACGCATTTCATCCGCCGGCTGAACATGCGCGAGCAGCTGATTCGCGAGGTGGAGATCGTTCCGCTCGAGATCGTGGTGCGCAATGTCGCCGCCGGCTCGCTGTCCAAGCGCCTCGGCATGGAGGAAGGCACGCAGCTGCCGCGCTCCATCATCGAGTTCTATTACAAGAACGACGCGCTCGACGACCCGATGGTGTCGGAAGAGCACATCACCGCCTTCGGCTGGGCGAGCCCGCAGGAGATCGACGACATCATGGCCTTGGCCATTCGCGTCAATGATTTCCTCTCCGGCCTCTTCCTCGGCGTCGGCATCCGCCTCGTCGACTTCAAGATGGAGTGCGGGCGGCTGTGGGAAGGCGACATGATGCGCATCGTCGTCGCCGACGAGATTTCCCCCGATTCCTGCCGGCTGTGGGACATCAAGTCCAACGACAAGCTGGACAAGGACCGCTTCCGCCGCGACATGGGCGGCCTCGTCGAGGCCTATACGGAAGTGGCCCGCCGTCTCGGCATTCTGCAAGAGAACGAGACGCCCCGGCCGAGCCAGCCCAAGCTGGTGCAGTAAGGCGGTATTATTCGGCGCGGATCCTTCTCCCACTCGTGGGAGAAGGCGGCCCACGCATCAGCGAGGGTCGCATGAGGGCTCGCGCCGCTCGAGGCCGGATCTTTCCAGGAAATCGTCAGGCGCCCTCATCCGACTCCGCTTCGCGGGGCCGCCTTCTCGCGCGGGCGGGAGAAGCGCCGATCTTTTCGATTTTAGCGGCTCCCGAGAGAGCCCGCCGCTCACTGCGCGGCGAGCTTGATCTCGGGATAGGTACAGCGCTCGCGGCTTTCCGCATCGACATGCAGATGCTGCGGCGGCTCCACAAAGGGGATGCCGAGCGTCTGCCAGACGTCCGCCACCGATTCCACCAGAGCCACGATGTGCTCCGGCGTATGGCGCGGCGTCGGTGTGATGCGCAGACGCTCCGATCCGCGCGCGACGGTCGGATAGTTGATCGGCTGAATATAAATGTCGTGGCGCTCGAGCAGCATGTCGCTCGCCGCCTTGCACAGCTCGGCGTCGCGCACCATCACCGGCACGATATGCGAGCCATTCTCCAGCACCGGCAGGCCAGCGGCGGCCAGCGCATGCTTGGTGATATGCGAGGCGCGCTGATGTGCGGCGCGCAGATCGGAACGCGCCTTCAGCAGCCGAACGGCGGCCGTCGCCGCGGCGGCCACGGCCGGCGGCAGGGCGGTGGTGAAGATGAAGGAGGCCGCATAGCTGCGAATGGCGTCGATGACCACGCGGTCGCCCGCCACATAGCCGCCCAGCGTGCCGAACCCCTTGGCCAGCGTGCCTTCGATAACGTCGATGCGATGCATGACGCCCTCACGCTCGCAGATTCCGCCGCCGCGCGCGCCATACATGCCGACGGCATGAACCTCGTCGATATAGGTCATCGCGCCGTAACGCTCGGCGAGCGCGGCGATTTCGGCGACCGGGGCGATATTGCCGTTCATCGAGTAGAGGCTCTCGAAAACGATGAGCTTGGGCCTTGCGCCGGCCTCGATCAGCAGTTCCTCGAGATGGGCGAGATCATTGTGGCGGAAGATCTTGCGCTCGGCGCGCGAGCGCTTAACGCCCTCGATCATGGAATTATGATTGGAGGCGTCGGAGAGAATGACGCAATCGGGCAGAAGATCGGCGATCGTCGAGATGGCCGCGAGATTGGAAATCCAGCCCGAGGTGAAAACGAGCGCGGCCTCCTTGCCATGAAGGTCGGCGAGCTCGCTCTCCAGCTCCACGATCGCATGGCTGGTGCCGGAAATGTTGCGCGTGCCGCCGGAGCCGGCCCCGACGCGCGAAGCGGTCTCCACCATTGCGGCGATCACATCGGGGTGCTGGCCCATGCCGAGATAGTCATTGGAGCACCAGATCGTCACATCGCGCGTCGAGCCGTCGTCGCGGTGCCAGACCGCTTGCGGAAAGGTTTCCACACAGCGTTCGAGATGGGCGAAGACCCGATATCGGCGTTCCTCCTGGAGACGAGTGACCGCCGTCTCGAAAAAGCGCCGATAGTCCATGTGACGACCCTTCATACCGCGATAGGAGGCCGATACTCTTGGCCCCGTGCGGAACGCCTGCGCGATAGAACCGCGCTGCTCCCGCTTTGTGCGTTTTGCTACATAAACTATCCGAAGAGGCTTGGCGAGAGGCAGATCGTCGCGCTGAGACGAAGTCACGAAAACGCCACGAATCCTTTTCTCTGCGCGAGCGTGAGCGTGAAAAAATTTCCCTCTGCGGCGCGCAATTTCATTTTGCGTCGCACAATGGTCGGCGGACGATATCTCTAGAGAGGGAGACGCGCCACCAGCAGCGCGCCGCGCGGCGTGGCTGTCTCCAGCGTCAGCCGCCCGCCGAGGGCGGCGACGCGCTCGCCCATGCCGCGCAGCCCAATGCCTTCGCGCGCGCCATCGGGCACGCCGGCGCCGTCGTCGCGCACGGTGACGCGCAATTCCGTCTTGCCGCCGGCCTCTATGCGCTCCACCGACACATCGACGCGCGTGGCGCTCGCATGGCGGAACACATTGGTGAGCCCCTCCTGCACGATGCGATAGGCGGTGAGGGCGATCGACTCGTCGAGCGGCTCCCCGGTCTCGTCGATATGGAGGCCGAGCGCGACATCGGGATCGAGATCGCGCCAGCCTTGGGCGAGCGCCTGCAGCGCGCCCTCGAGGCCCATCTCGTCGAGCGCCGCCGGCCGCAGCCGGCCGAGAATGCGGCGATTGACCTGCTGCAGCGCGCCGAGCTGCACGTCGATATTCAGGCAATCTTCCCGACGCGCGCCCTCGAGCTTGCGGGCGAGCGCGCCGAGCCCGGCGCGAATGCTGAACAGAAAGGGCCCGATCTCGTCATGCAGATCGCGGGCGATGTCGCGCCGCTCCTCGTCCTGCACATGGATGATGCGCTCCACCAAGGCGCGGTTTTCCGCGTCGAAGCGCGCGAGCGTCTCCGCCAGCGCATCGACCCGTCCGGCGATGGCGACGAATTCCGGCGCGTCGCCGGCGGCCATGCGCACGTCGCGATCGCCTTGCTCTATGCGCCGCAGCGCCTCGGCGAGAGTGGAGACCGGCGCGAGGGCGCGGGAGAGGACCACCGACACCACGCCGAAGCCGGCGAGCGCCAGAGCCGCCGCGCCCAGCGCCAGCGCCCACACCTCCTCCCAAATCTCGTCGATCTCGTCCCCGGGATCGGCGGCGAGCGCGAGCTCCCCGCGCAGGCGCCCGCGGCCGTCGAGCGCGATGCGCGTCTCGCTGGGCGGCCCGGCGACCAGCGCCGCGAACCAGCCGGGCGCGCGCCGGCCGTCCCCCATCCGCGCCCCCGCCGCGCCGGAGCCGGCCATATAGATATGAATGTGCCGCAGCCGCTCCACCTCGGCGAGCCGGTCGCGCAGCGCCGCGAGCGGATCGTCGCTCTCCTCGACGCTGGCCAGCGCCGTCGCCACGAACTCCCGCGCGAGGCGCGCCGTGCTGTCCGATTCGGCGCGCACGCGCGAAGCGGCGTGCAGCATCAAGAGGCCGACGCCGAGGGCGAGCCCGGTCGCGAGCGTCGCGCCGAGCAGCGCCAGCAGCCTGGCGCGCAAGGACAATCCTTTCAACATGGGCCCCGCCTTTGCAAAGCGCGGCGACTTTACGTAAGGGTAGCCGCGGGTCAATCCATGCCGGCGCTTCGAAGCGAAGCGTCCCGAAACGAGGCGTCGCGAGCGAAGAATGCGTGTCCTGATCGTCGACGATCATCCGATCATCGTCTCCGGCTGCGCTTCCATGCTCTCCGGCGAGGGCGACATAGAAGCGCGCGACGCCGGCGATGCGGAGACGGCGCTGGCGCTCTTCGTCGAATGGCGGCCGGATATCGCCGTCGTCGACATCAACCTCCCCGGCGCCTCCGGCTTCGAGCTGACGCGCCGCATGCTGCGCCACGACGAAGAGGCGCGCATCGTCATCTTTTCCATGAACGACGATCCGATCTTCGCCGCGCGCGCGATAGAGGCCGGCGCCCGCGGCTATGTGACCAAGAACGACGATCCGTTTCTGCTGCTGCGCGCGGTGCGCGAGGTGGCGGCGGGCGGCGTGTTCCTGATGCCGCGGCTCGCCAATCGGCTGGCCTTCGACAAGACCGCGGCGCTCGCCAATCCTCTGGCGGAGCTGAGCTCGCGCGAGCTGGAGATTTTGCGCCTGCTCGGCAAGGGCTCGAGCATGACCGAGATCGCCGACGCGGTGCATGTCTCGTACAAGACGATCGCCAACACATGCTCGCTGCTGAAGCGCAAGCTCGGCGCGCGCACGCCGATGGATCTGGTGCGCATAGCGATAGAGCAACGGCTGGCGTGATAGGGCGGAGCGCGCCTTCTCGCGCACGCTCGGGGGAGGGCCTCAAACGGCTTCCCGCCCTTTCGTGCGCGCCGGCTGCGGCGCTTCCACCGCCGGCGGCTCCACGACGCCGCGGCATATTTCGACGATCTCGCGCCGTAGCCAGGCGTGCGCCGGCTCGCGATCTTGCAGCGAGTGCCAGACCATCAAGAGATCATAGGTCGGAAACTCGATCGGTATCTCCAATATCCGCAGCGGCGCGAGCCGCACGAAGTGCTCGGCGATGCGCAGCGGCAATGAGAAAACGAGATCGCTGCTCGCCACGATCCAGGGCGCGGACAGAAAATTCGGCACCACCAGCGACACCTTGCGCGCGAGGCCGCGGCGCTCCAGCCAATCGTCGATGATTCCCGTGCCCGCCTCGCGCCGCGACATCAGCATATGCTTGGCGGCGACGAATTGCTCGAGCGTCGGCTCGTCGGTCGGAAAACCGGGGTGGTCGCGCCGCACCAGCGCGACGATGCGATCCGTGTAGAGCCGCTCGCGACGGACATAGGGCGTCGAATCCAAGATCACGTCGAAGCCGATGACGAGATCGACGTCCCCGGCGTCCGCCGCCTCGCGCAGCGAGCCGGAGGTCTGCACCAGATGGATCTCGACATTGGGCGCCTGCCGGCTAACCGATTTCATCAGCGGCGGCAGCAGGCAGAATTCGACATAATCATTCGTCGCGATGGTGAAGCGCCGCTGCGTCGCCGCCGGCGAGAATTCTTTCGAGCCGCGGATCACCAGCTCGACCTCGTTCAATATGGAGGCGACCGGCTCGACGAGGGCGAGCGCGCGCTGCGTCGGCTTCATGCCCTGCGGCGTCTTCACCAGCACCGGATCGTCGAGCTGCTGCCGCAAGCGCTGCAGCACATGGCTCATCGCCGATTGGGTGATGAACATCTTCTGCGCCGCGCGCGAGACATTGCGCTCCTCCATCAGAAAATTGAAGGCGACGAGAAGATTGAGATCGAAGTTCCGCAGCTCGGTCATTTGTCCGCCATCCGCATCATCGCGCAAAAGCGAGGATCGTTCGTGAAGATGACGCCAGAACGGCGCCTGCGACGCCACTGAAAATTTTCGATAGTCCGATGAAATCAATGCATTCATGCGAGAACGAGGCGAACCTTACCGCCGCGCGCCGCGTCGCGGAAGAGCGCGCGGCCAGTCCGCTTTTCTCGAAAGGCCGTCCGCCGGCCCATAGAGATCGTCCGGCGGCCGTCTCGCATTGCGGCCACGAACCATCTCGCAACCGCGAAAAGGAGTCTGCGCAAGAATTGGACAATCGCGGAAAAACCCTGGTTTTCCGGGCGATTCGCGGCGCCGGCTGCGGCTTGACACGAAATGGCGCTGCCCATATGTTGCGCGCGGCTCGAACGACTTGGCCGCCCGGCCGATTTCGCGTCGCGTCGAAATCCCTTCCGTCGCCCCTGTCCGGGCGTTTCTTCGGCGATCATCTATGCTGCTCGCGCGTGCTCTGAAGCTTTTGCGCGAGGAGGAGAGCCGATGACCACGGACAAGAATGCGAGCGACCGCGAGCTGCGCGCGAGACTGGAGAGGCTCCAGGCCGAGCTCGGCAGCAAGGAAGAGGAGCGACGCGCCGAGACTGGCGGTGGATTGCCGGTCGGCGGGTCGTTCGGAAAGGCGCTGAGCGCGGGTTTCACCGTGCTGTCCGAATTCGTCGCGGCGATTCTCGTCGCGACGCTGATCGGATGGCAGGCGGATCGCTGGTTCGGCACTGGCCCGTGGCTGCTGATCCTGTTTCTGGGGCTCGGCGTCGCTGCGGGCTTCTACAATGTGTTTCGCTTCGTCGCGCCGAAAGACGCGCGAGGCGGCGGATGAAACTGGCGGCCCGACTCCCTCGGCGCCGCGGAGATGAAGGGCCGGGCGCCGTCCGGATCGAGCGATGAATCCTACCGAGCAGTTCGAGCTCCAGCGTATTGCGCCTTACTTCATCAATGGCGTCGACGTCTCCTTCACCAACGCCTCGCTCTATATGCTTCTCGCCGCTTCCGCGGCCATCATCCTCACCATATTCGCGACGTCCAAGCGCGCGCTGGTGCCGGGCCGCGGGCAGGCGCTCGCCGAGGCGCTCTACGAATTCGTCGCCAATACGGTGCGCTCCACGGCGGGCAAGGAAGGGATGCGCTTCTTCCCCTTCGTCTTCACGCTGTTCACCTTCATTCTGATGTCGAATCTGATCGGCCTCGTCCCCTACACCTATTCGCTGTCGAGCCAGATCGTCCTCACCTTCGCCTTCGCGGCCTTCGTTCTCCTTCTGGTGATCTTCTACGGGCTCTATCGCCACGGCTTCGGCTTTCTGCGGCTGTTCGTGCCGCATGGCGTTCCCGCGCCGGTGCTCGTCATTCTGATCCCGATCGAGATCATCTCCTTCCTGTCGCGGCCGGTGTCGCTCTCCGTTCGTCTCTTCGCCAATATTCTCGCGGGCCATATCACGCTCGCCGTGTTCGGCGGTCTCGCGGTGATGCTGCTGGGGGCCGGCTCCTGGGCCGCGCTCGCGCCGGTTCCGGTCTTCGGCGTCGTCGTGCTCTACGCCTTGGAGCTGCTGGTCAACTGCCTCCAGGCTTTCGTCTTCACCGTCCTCACTTGCGTCTATCTCAACGACGCGATCCACCCGGGCCACTGATAAATATTCGAACAATAAATGGTCGCCCGCCTAAAAAAGAGCAGGAGTTAACAATGGCTGATGTTTCCGTCTACGGCCCGATCGGCGCTGGTCTCGCCGCCATCGGAACGGGCGCCGCCGCTATCGGCGTCGCGATCATCTTCGGCAACTATCTCAACGGCGCTCTGCGCAATCCGTCGGCCGCTGCGGCTCAGTTCACCAACGCCATCATCGGCGCGGCGCTGGCCGAAGGTCTCGGCATCTTCGCGTTTCTGATCGCGATCCTGCTCTATCTCAAGGCCTAAAGGCCTTAATGAACGAAGGCTCGGGACGCGTCCCGGGCCTTTGTCGTCTCCCACGCAGACAAGAGGCTGGAAGCCGTCATGGCGAATATCGTTCTCGCCGCCGAAGAGGCGGCGCCGCATGGAGCCCGTGAGCCGAATGCGACGCAAACGAGCGTCGAGCATCACGGTGGAGGCGAGTTTCCGCCGTTCCAGACGGAGAATTTCGTTCCGCAGCTCGTCTGGCTGGCGCTGACCTTCGGACTTCTCTATCTTCTCATGTCGCGCATCGCATTGCCGCGCATCGGCTCCATACTGCACGACCGCGAGAGCCGCATCGAGAGCGATCTCTTCGCCTCGCGCGAGCTTCAGGCGAAGGCGCAGGAAGCCGCGGCCGCGCATGACGAGACCTTGCGCGTCACCAAGGCGCAGGCGCAGGACATCGGCCGCGCCGCCCAGCAGCAGGCCGCCACTGAGACCGCCACGCGTCGCGCGAGCGAGGAAGCCGCCTTCGCCGAGAAGGTCGCCGCCGCCGAAGCGCAGATTCTCGCCGCCAAATCCGAGGCGCTGTCCAATGTCGAGGCGATCGCCACCGACGCCGCCGGCGCGATCCTCGAGAAGCTGACGGGCGCCCGTTTCGCCGCCGAGACGCTGCAAGGCGAATATCGTAACATCAAGGCGAGCTGAGAGGTCGAGCCATGCATTTCGACGCGGAAGTTTTCGTCGCCATCGGCTTCGGCATTTTCGTCTGCGTGCTGCTCTATGTGGGCGCGCATAAGAAGCTCGGAGCCATGCTCGACGCGCGCGTGATCCGAATCAAGAGCGAGCTCGCCGAGGCCGAGC
The DNA here is from genome assembly GCF_009936375.1 of Methylosinus sp. C49. GTDB lineage: Bacteria > Pseudomonadota > Alphaproteobacteria > Rhizobiales > Beijerinckiaceae > Methylosinus. Next base: position 870,075 of record NZ_AP022332.1, read on the forward strand.
GCCTGCGCAGCGAGGCCGAGAGCCTGTTCGCCTCCTTCGAGAAGAAGCGCGAGGAGGCCGAGGAAGAGGCCAAGGCGATCGTCGCTCAGGCCAAGAGCGAGGCCGAGCTGCTGGCGACGGAAGCGCGCCAGCGCCTCGAGGACTATATCACCCGCCGCACCAAGCAGGTGGAAGACAAGATCGCCCAGGCCGAGGCTCAGGCCGCCGCCGAGGTGCGCGCCAGCGCCGCCGACGCTGCGGTGAAGGTCGCCGAGGCCGTGCTGCGCAAGGGCGTCGCCGGAACCGATTTCGTCTCCGCCGGCATTGCGGATGTGAAGTCGCTGGCGCACTGATCGCCGCCCGCTTCCGGGCGGCGGCCGCTCCGCTTCCCGAGAAAGACCAATTCAAAACGCCCGAAGTCGCGAGACTTCGGGCGTTTTGCTTTTCACGAATGGGCGGAGCGCCGGCGGTTCACAGTCCGGTTGGTTCGAAAGGGTTCTCTCTCTTTCCCGACTTGGCCCGGTAGATGGCGCGTCAGGCTGCGCGCGCCATCTCGCCGAACCGGGCCGGGGCGGTCGTCTGGACGGCCAGACCGGCGGCGGACACCCGGCCCGACGCGCCCACCAGCGCGCCTTTCGTCAGCTCGAGGCCGAGGAAGCGCTCGCGCTCGACAGGGCCGGGCATTGCGAGCCCTTCGGTGTAGCGCGCGTCGAAGCCGAAACGCGCATAATAGGGTGCATCGCCGACCAGCAAGACCGCGCGATGATTGCGGGCCGCCGCGCGCGCCAGGCCCGCCTCTATCATGGCGGCGCCGATCCCCAGCGAGCGACAGTCGCGCGCCACCGCGAGCGGGCCGAGCAGCAGCGCCGGACGTCCCGGACCGGCGAAGATCGCCCACATGCGCATTGTGGCGACGAGCCGGTCCTCGTCCTTGCAGACAAGCGCGAGTCCGCGCGCCGGCATGCGGCCCTCGCGCAATCGCTCGCAAGTCTTCAGAAAGCGCGCCGGGCCGAAGGCCGCGTCGAGCAGAGCCTCGCGCGCGGCAATGTCTTCAGGGGCTTCCTCCGAGATCACGCAAACCGGGCGGCGAGCGGAGCGGCTCGCTTCCGCGACCATGCCGACGCCCGGAAAGCCGAGCGATCCGGTCTCGAGATGAGAGAGTTCAAAGGCCATCGGTTCCTCCCTTCGAGGACGGACGACCCTCGCGCCTGGCGCGCATCGCTGCACGCCCGCCGAACGGGACAGAGATTTGGGCGGAAGCCGCGAGCCGAAAGGCGCGCGGCCGAGGCGTCAGATGACGAAGGATTCGAGCGGCGGGAAGCCGTTGAAGCCCACCGACGAATAGGTCGTCGTATAGGCGCCGGTTCCCTCGATCAGCACTTTCGAGCCGATCTCCAGGCTGATGGGCAGGAGGTAGGGCTCCTTCTCATACAGCACGTCCACCGAATCACAGCTCGGCCCGGCGATGACGCAAGGCGCGGTCGCGGAGCCGTCCGCCTCGGTGCGGATCGGATAGCGGATCATCTCGTCCGTCGTCTCGGCGAGTCCGTTGAACTTGCCGATGTCGAGATAGACCCAGCGAACCTCGTCCTCGCGCGACTTCTTCGACACGAGCACGACCTCGGCCTCGATCACGCCGGCGTTGCCGACCATGCCGCGACCCGGCTCGATGATCGTCTCGGGAATGCGATTGCCGAAATGCTTCGACAGCGCCCGGAAGATCGCCTGGCCATAGGCCTTCACCGCCGGCACATTCTTGAGATAGCGGGTCGGAAATCCACCGCCGAGATTGACCATCTGCAGCTGAATGCCGCGCTCGGCGAGATCGCGGAAGATCGACGAGGCCGACTTCAGCGCGCCGTCCCACATGTTCGGATTGCCCTGCTGCGAGCCGACATGGAAGGACACGCCATAGGCGGAAAGGCCGAGACGATGGGCGTGCTCGAGGACGCGCGGGGCCATATCCGGCGTGCAGCCGAATTTGCGCGACAGCGGCCATTCGGCGCCGGTTCCATCGCAGAGAATGCGGCAGAAAACCTTGGAGCCCGGCGCGGCGCGGGCGATCTTCTCGACCTCCGCCTCGCAATCCACCGCGAAGAGGCGCACGCCCAGCGCATAGGCGCGGGCGATGTCACGCTCCTTCTTGATCGTATTGCCGAAGCTGATGCGATCGGGAGCCGCGCCGGCGGCCATGGCCTGCTCGATCTCGACAACGGAGGCCGTGTCGAAGCAGGAGCCGAGCGAGGCGAGCAGCGAGAGCACTTCCGGCGCCGGATTGGCCTTCACCGCGTAAAATACGCGCGTGTCCGGCAGCGCCTTGGCGAAGCTCGTGTAATTGTCGCGCACGACCTCGAGGTCGACGACGAGGCAGGGGCCGACATCGCGTCCGGCGCGACGACGTGCCTCCAAAAATTCGCGAATACGATCCGTCATTTGCGGCATCCCCAACGAAGTCGCGGCATGTAGCGCCGCGGAGTGGCCAAGGGCTTCGATCGGATGCACGACGTCGTTTGCGCAGCACGCTGTGGAGGCGTGCTGAACATCGAGACGACTGCGTTCCATGACCGTCCAACGGCTCCGCTCGAGGCGGGACGCCAAACGGTCGGGTGATGCGCCGTCGGCTAGACGAAGCACGGACGCGAATGTCCAGACGGACACCGAATCCGATTCGAATAGCCATCGCTTGGAAGGGGATTTTTCCCTTTCCGCACGCCCGGCAAGAAAGACAAGCCTCTTCGGTACGCCGACCTTTGGAGGGTCGACAGAGACGAAAAAGCCCGGTCCGTCGTTGCTTTAAGTCGCGATCCCTCGCTCAGGCGAGGTTCGCCGGTTTCGCCTCCGGCTGCCGGTTTTATTCCGATGGTTGACCGGCCTCTTGTCCGGATCCCCATCGACCGACACACGACCACAGGCACGTGCGAAAGTGGGCGAGAACGTAAATACGCGCTTTCGCCCGCTCTGCAAGGGCTTTTTCGCGCCCCGGCGAAATTTGTCGCCCTTTCGCCCATTTTGCGCCCCGGGCGGGGTGATAGCTCCACCGTCTTGCAGGCCGGCCCAAAGCCGGATAGGCAGAAGCTCGGACGGGGCCGGGCGACGCGCGCCGCGCTCGCAGACGGGGCGGCGTCCCCAAGAACGCCCGATTCGTCTGCGACCCCGATTCGTCTGCGACCCGAAGACGGGCTTCCGCCCGTCGCTCAATTTTCTCGGAAACCGACTGAAATGATCGACATCACACGCCGCCGGCTTCTCGGCGCGATGGTCGCGGCGGGCGCTCAGGCCGCGCCGCTCGGGCGCGCCGTGGCGCAATCCGTGCAGAACGGAACGCAGCCGCGCTTCGGCCTCGAGGATGTGGCGCGTCGCGCTCGCGACCTCGCCGGCGCGCCTTTCGAGGCGGCGCCGCCGCAGCTGCCGGACGAATTGGCGAAGCTCGACTTCGACTCTTTCCGCGATCTGCGCTTCCGGCCGGAAAAAGCGTTTTTCTCCAATATTCCGGGCTCTTTCCGCCTGCACACCTTCCATCTGGGCTTTCTCTACAAGCGCCCGGTGACGGTGAACACGATAAGGGACGGCATACCGACGCCCATTCCCTATTCGGCGGCGCTGTTCGACTATGGCCGCAACAAATTCGAGCGGACGCTGCCGATCAACATAGGCTTCGCCGGCTTCCGCCTGCATTTCCCGCTCAATGACCCGCATGTGCACGACGAGGTGATCTCCTTCCTCGGCGCCAGCTATTTCCGCTTTCTCGGCCGCGGCCAGCGCTACGGCCTCTCGGCGCGCGCGCTCTGCGTCGACTGCGGCGACAATACGGAAGTCTTCCCCTTCTTCCGCGAGTTCTGGATCGAGACGCCGCAGCCGGGCGGCAATCGCATCACCTTCTATGCGCTGCTCGACGGCGAGGCGGCGACCGGCGCCTATCGCTTCGATCTGACGACGGGCCAGGACAGCACGATCGACGTGCAGGCGACCATCTTCCCGCGTCGCAAGGCGAAATTCGGCCTCGCGCCGCTCACTTCCATGTATCTCACCGGCGAGAACGACCGCCGCATGCGCGACGGCTTCCGCACCGAGCTGCATGATTCGGACGGGCTGCTGGTCCATGGCGAATCGAAGGAATGGCTCTGGCGCCCGCTGGCCAATGCGCCCATAGCGCGGCTCACCACTTTCTCGGACCCGAATATTCGCGGCTTCGGGCTGATGCAGCGCGATCGCAATTTCGAGACCTATCAGGACATAGATCTCGCCTATGAGCGGCGGCCGAGCTATTTCATCGAGCCGCAAGGCTCATGGGGCGAGGGCGCCGTCGAGCTGCTGGAGCTGCCGACTCTCGACGAGACCAATGACAATATCGTCGCGGCCTTTGTCGGCGCGCAGCCGCTGGAGATCGGCAAGCCCTTCTCCTACGCCTATCGCATCACCTCGCTGCTCGATCTGCCGCGGCTCTCGCCCAATGGCCGCGCGGTGAACACGTTCGAGGCGCCGGCGCGGGCGCTCGGCTCGGGCGAGGCGACGACTGCGGGCGCGCATCGCTTCATCGTCGATTTCGCCGGCGGCGATCTCGCTTATTACGTCAATGATCCTTCGCAGGTGGAGGTGGTCGCCTCGGCGACAAATGGGACGGTCATACGCTCGAGCGTCGCCGCCAATCCGCACATAGACGGCATGCGCGTGATGTTCGACGTAGCGGTGAAATCCGGTCAGACGGCGGATATTCGCGCCTTCCTCAAGGCCGGCCCGCTGACGTTGACGGAGACGTGGACCTATCCCTGGACGGCGCCGTGAGGCTTCCCCGTCTCAGACGGCGAGGCTCATCTGCGGATCGTCGTTTCCGCCCGCGGGCGCGAGCGAGGAGAGCGTGACGCCGAGCAGGCGCACGCCTTTCTCTGACGGAAACAGCGGGCGTAGCAGCGCCAGCGCGCAGGCCTCCAGCGCGGCGCGCGAGGCGATCGGCGCGGCGCCGGTGCTGCGCCGCGTGATCTGCTGAAAATCCGCATATTTGACTTTGAGCGTCACCGTGCGCCCCTCTATGCGCGCGCCCTCGCAATGGGCGGCGACGCGCGCGACGATGGGCGCGAGCGCGGCGATCGCTTCCTCTAGCGCGAAGAGATCATGCGCGAAGGTCACTTCCGCGCCGATCGATTTGCGAATGCGATCCGGCCGCACCGGGCGCTCGTCGACGCCGCGGGCGATGCCGTAGAAATAGCTTCCCGATTTGCCGAAATGCCGCTGCAGAAAGGGCAGGGGCTTGGCGCGCAGATCGAGCCCCGTCTCTATGCCGAGCGCATTCATCTTCTTCGCCGTCGCCGGCCCCACTCCGTGAAACTTGCCGATCGGCAGCGCGGCGACGAATTCCGCGCCTTTGTCCGGCGGGATGACGAAGAGACCATTCGGCTTGTTCTGGTCGGACGCGAGCTTGGCCAGAAATTTATTGTAGGAGACGCCCGCCGAGGCGGTCAGCCGCGTCTCCTCGCGAATGCGCGCTCTTATCTCCTCGGCGATATGGGTGGCGGAGGCGATCTTCTTGCGATTTTCGGTGACGTCCAGATAGGCCTCGTCGAGCGAGAGCGGCTCGACCAGCGGCGTGTAATCGAGGAAGATCGCGCGAATGCGCCGCGACACATCGCGATAGACGTCGAAGCGCGGCGGAACGAAGAGAAGATCGGGACAGCGCCTGAGCGCGGTGACGGAGGGCATGGCCGAGCGCACGCCGAAAGCGCGCGCCTCATAGCTCGCCGCCGCCACGACTCCGCGGTCGCGCGGCGATCCGACGGCGACGGGACGTCCGCGCAATCGCGGATCGTCGCGTTGCTCGACCGACGCATAGAAAGCGTCCATGTCGATATGGATGATCTTGCGTTGCGACGCCATCGGGTGAGGAAACGCCGAGCGGCGACGCCGCGGAAGCGCGAAGCTCTCACGTCGCTCCGCCGGATTCAAGCCGAGGCCGCGCGTGACGTCCCGCATCTTCGCCGCGGCCGACCCCTTGGAACGACGCCCGCGCGCGCCATTTGAGCGACGTCACCCGACGCCGCGGCGCAGTCATGATCCGACTGGAGCATGTCCGTAAATGTTTCGGCGGCGCGCGCGTCGTCGACGACGTCACGCTGACGATAGAGCCCGCGCGCACGACGGCGCTGATCGGCCCCTCCGGCTCCGGCAAATCTACGCTTCTCTCGATGATCGTCGGGCTCGTGACGCCGGACGACGGCGAGATAGAGGTGGCGCGCCATCTGCTGACGCCGCGCTCGGCGGAGAAGCTCCGGCGCGTCATGGGCTATGTGATTCAGGAGGGCGGCCTCTTCCCGCATCTCACCGCGCGCGGCAACATAGAGCTGATGGCGCGCGAGACGGGCTGGCCGGCGGAGCGCCGCGCGGCGCGGCTCGAGGAGCTGCTGCAGCTCACGCGCTTTCCGGCCGAGGCGCTGGAGCGCTTTCCAGCCGAGCTTTCCGGCGGCCAGCGGCAGCGCGTGGCGCTGATGCGTGCGCTCATGCTCGATCCCGAAATCTTGCTGATGGACGAGCCGCTCGGCGCGCTCGATCCGCTGATCCGCGCCGATCTGCAGGACGATCTCGCCGCCATATTCGCGCGGCTGCGCAAGACCGTCGTCATCGTCACGCATGATCTCGCCGAGGCCGGATTCTTCGCCGAGAGAATCGTGCTGATGAATCACGGCCGCATCGTCCAGCAAGGACGTTTCGCCGATTTCGTCGAGCGGCCGGCGGAGGAGTTCGTCACGCGCTTCGTGCGCGCCAGCACGCGGCGTCTCGCCGATCTGCCGCTTCCGCCGGAGGACGCGCGATGAGGCGCGCTCTCGCAATGCTGCTCGCGCTCCTTCTGCTCGGCGCCTGTGCACATGAGGGCGACGCTGTGCGCATCGGCTCCAAGAGCTTCACCGAATCTGTCATTCTCTCGGACATTGTCGCCGATCTCGCAGCGGCCTCTGGCGCGCGCGTGATCCGCCGTCCGGCGCTCGGCGGCACGCGTCTCGTCTGGAACGCGCTGCTATCCGGCGAGGTCGACGCCTATCCCGAATATACGGGCACGTTGCGGCAGGAGATTCTCGCGCAGCTGCGGCTCGCCAATGATCGCCAGCTCGCCGACGCGCTCGGCGAGCTCGGGCTGCGCATGAGCCTGCCGCTCGGCTTCGGCAATGGCTATGCGCTCGGCATGCGCCGCGACAAGGCGGAGGCGCTGGACGTGCGGACCATCTCCGATCTCGCGCGGCATCCCTCGCTCGTCTTCGGCTTGAGCGAGGAATTGCTCGGCCGCGCCGATGGCTGGCCGGCGCTGCGCGCCGCCTATGGATTCTCCGCGGAGGATGTGCGCGGGCTCGATCACGACATCGCCTATAAGGGGCTTCTCGACGGCGCCATCGATGTCGTCGATCTCTACGCCACCGATCCGCAGATCGCCGATCGGCGCATTCTCGTGCTCGCCGACGACCGCAAGCTGTTCGCGGAAAATCGCGCGGTTCTGCTCTATCGCGTCGATCTCGAGCAGCGCGCGCCGCAGGCGGTCATGTCCATGCTGAGGCTCGAGGGCCACATAGACGCGCCGGCGATGATCGCGATGAATGTCGCGGTGAAGACAGGCCTTCGCACGGAGCGCGAGGCGGCGGCGAATTTCGTCGCGACGCAATTCGGCGTCGAGGCGCCGGCGCCTTCGCAGAGTCTCGCCGAGCGGCTGTGGCGACGCACGCGCGAGCATCTCTTTCTCGTCGGCGTCTCCCTCGCGGCGGCGATCCTCGTCGCTGTGCCGCTCGGCGTCGCCGCGGCGAAGCGCCCGCGTCTCGGCCATGCAATTCTCGGCCTCGCCAGCGTGCTGCAGACGATTCCTTCGCTCGCTCTGCTCGTCTTCATGATCCCGCTGCTCGGCATAGGCGCGCCGCCCGCCATTGCGGCGCTGTTCCTCTACAGCCTGCTGCCGATCGTGCGAAATGTCGCGACCGGCCTCACGACGATTCCGCGCGCGATCGAAAATTCGGCCATCGCCATCGGCCTTTCGCCCTGGCGGCGTCTGCTGCTCGTCGAATTGCCGATGGCGTCGCCGGCGATACTCGCGGGGCTGAAGACGGCGGCGGTCATCAATGTCGGCACGGCGACTTTGGGCGCGCTGATCGGCGCCGGCGGCTACGGCCAGCCGATCTTCACCGGCGTGCGCCTCGACAATTTCGCGCTGATCCTCGAGGGGGCGATTCCGGCCGCGCTGATGGCGCTCGCCGCGCAAGGGCTGTTCGATCTCGCCGAGCCTCGGATCGTGCCGCGCGGCTTGCGGCTGAAGGGCGGCGGGTGATTTTCCCGCGCGAAGAAGAGAAAGCGCGGCGGAGGAGAAAGCCGCTCAGTCCTCGCCTACCTTCGCGCCCACCACCAGCCCTTCCTGGAACCAGCCGGTGAGCATTTGCGCCAGGCGCTCGGGCGAGGCGTCGGCGTGATCGCGGAAGGCGGCCATTTGGCAGATGTCTCCGAAAGCGTGCCCCTCCATCGCCAGCGACAGCGCCATGAACTCGTCCGCCTCCAATTCGCAATGCACGGAGTCGAGATCGGCGCGCCATAGAGCGACATGGCCGCGGCCTTCGCCGCGCGGCGGGAGCTCCTGTTGCTCCATCGCCGCCTCATGCGTCGCGATCGTGCCGGTCTCGAGCTCCAGCAATATGAGGCTCGGGTGAAAGGCGAAGGAGAGGCGCGGCCATTGCTCGGGCGCGAAGGCGGCCAGCTCCGCGATCGGCAGAGTTTCGGCGTCGGGCGCGTCGAAAGCGTCGGTGAGCGCGCGCTCGAACAGCGCGAGATCGATCGCGCGCGCATCGTCGCGCCACGCTTCGCTCTCGCGCAGAAAATCCGGCAGGCGCGTCGTGTACCAGCGGGCGTTGCGCTCGCGCGATGGCTGCGCGCCGATATAGGCGTCGGCGAGCGCGTCGAAGGCTTCCTCGCCGATGAGCGCGCGCAGGGCGGGGAAGTCCGCCGCGAGAAATTCGGCGAGCCTCGCGTGATAGGCGTTCACATAGACGCCGAACAGCGTGGTGCGGTCGGCCTGGCGCGAATTCTTCACCGAATCGAGAATTTGCGCGCCATCCTCGGCGCCGGCGAGCACGCCGGCCTGGAACATGGCCTGCAGCTCTGCGAGCCTCATGCGGCGCTCCGTGTGCTCTCGGCGTCTATGCGCGCGGCGATCTCTCGCATATGGCCGAGCTCGGCGAGCAATTCGTCGAAGGGCGGGAAATTATCGTCGCGCTCGATCATGGTGGAGACCGCGCCGAAGCGCCGCCGCGCGCGCTCATAGAGCGCCCACACCTCATCGCAGACCGGCTGGTCATGCGTGTCGATGCGATGCGTTCCATTGTCGGTATGGCCGGCCATATGGAATTGCGCCACGCGATCCGGGTCTATGGCGTCGATGAACGCATTGGCGTCGAAGCCGTGATTGAAGCTCGAGACGAAGACATTGTTGACGTCGAGCAGCAGCAGGCAGTCGGCGCGCTGCGCCAGCTCATTGACGAAGGCCCATTCGCTCATCTCGGACTCGCGAAAGGCGACATAGGTGGAGGCATTCTCGACGACGAGGCGCCGGCCGAGAAAATCCTGCACGCGCATCACGCGCTCGGCGACATGGGCGAGCGCTTCCTCCGTATAGGGAATCGGCAAGAGATCGTGCAGCGTCACGCCATGCACGCCGGTCCAGGCGAGATGGTCGGACACGAAGGCCGGCTCGACGCGCTCGGCCAGCGTCTTCAGCTCGCGCAGATAATCGAAGTCGAGCGGATCGGTGGAGGCGAGCGACATGGCGACGCCATGCATCACGATCGGATAATCGGCGCGCACGCGCTCCAGCATGGCGGTGGGCCGGCCGCCGCCGGTCATGTAATTTTCCGAGATGATCTCGAACCAGTCGACAGCAGGGCGCGTCGAGAGAATTTCATCGTAATAGATCGGCCGCAGTCCGAGGCCGTGTCCCAATGGGGCGGGTCTGCTCATCTCTCGCGCTCCAAATGCTCTTTCGCGTCGCCCCCGCCGCGAGAATCGATCGCGCCCCAATGGCGCGCGATCGACGGCTTCGATCGGCTCAACGGCCGGCGCAGGAACCCTTGGCGCTGCAGGAGGCCTTATGCCCCTTATGGTGATGCTTGCAGACGCCCTTCTTGGTCATGCACTTCGTCTTGCCGCCGCACTGGCCTTTTTCCATATTGCAGACATGTTTGGAATGCTTGGCGGAGGCCTGCGTCGAAACGCCGCCCGCGAGCGCCAGAGCGATCGCCGCCGCGGCGATGGTCGAGCCCGAAACGATCTTGGCTTTCATTTTTTTCTCCCATCCTCGCTCTCGAGCCCCGGAGGACGAGAGAGCGCGACCTGGACCTCCCCAGGCCCGGCGCGACCATAACACTCGCCGAAGGATTTGAAAGCGCGCTCCGAGCCGCGCGTCTTCCGCCCCGGTTGACAGCCGCGCTCGCGCTTTCCATTCTCGCCGCCTGCGCCCGGGGGCGGGCCTGAAATTCTGTCGAATGGAGAGATTTGCGATGTCTTATGGCGGAAAAACGATTTTGATGGGCGCGGCCTTCGCCTGCGGCGTCGCGGCGCTGCTCTCCGCGCCCTCTCTGCCCCGCGCGCAGGAGGAGCCGCTCTACGAACCGCTCGTCGACCGCGACGCGCGCGGCTTCAAGGAGGGGAAATACGCCAAGGACCTCGCCTTCTGCCGCAATCGCGCGGCGCCGCAGGAGCGCTTGGCGCGCGAGGGCGTGAGCCAAGCGGCGGGCGGCGCGGCGCTGGCGACGGCCGGCAATATCGCCCGTTTCATGCCCGTTCCGGGCCTCGGCGCGGCGCAGGGCCTTTGGGCCGGCGGCAGCGCGGCGGAGGCCGTCGGCTCGGCGGCGGCCGGGCATGGCGCCATGACGGCCGAGCAGGCGATGCAGGATTATGTTCTCGTCGTGAACGCCTGCCTCGAGCGCCGGGGCTATCTGTTGCTGCGCTGAAGAGCAGGCTCCCGAACGGGCGGCGCCCTATCTGCGCAGCCGCGCCATGAGGCTCGACGTGTCCCAGCGTCGGCCTCCCATATTCTCCACCTCGGCGTAGAATTGATCGACGAGCGCGGCGACCGGCAGGCTCGCGCCATTGCGGCGGGCCTCGGCGAAGCAAATGCCGAGGTCCTTGCGCATCCATTCGACCGCGAAGCCGAAATCATACTCGCCGGCGAGCATGGTCTTGTGGCGATTCTCCATCTGCCAGGATTGCGCCGCGCCATTCTTGATGAGATCGACGACCGCGGCGCCGTCCAGCCCGGCGCGGCTGGCGAAATCCAGCGCCTCGGCGAGGCCCTGGACGAGGCCGGCGATGCAGATCTGATTGACCATTTTGGTGAGTTGCCCGGCGCCGGACGGCCCCATCAGCCGGCTGGCGCGCGCATAGGCCGCGAGCACTGGCTCGACGCGGGCGAAATCCTCCGCGTCGCCGCCGCACATCACCGTGAGCGCGCCATTCTCGGCGCCGGACTGGCCGCCGGAGATCGGCGCGTCGAGAAAGCCGAAGCCGCCCTTTTTCGCATGGGCGTAGAGCTCGCGCGCGACCTCCGCCGAGGCGGTGGTGTGATCGACGAAAACGGCGCCGGCCTTCAGCGCGCGAAAGGCGCCGTCCTCGCCGATCGTCACCTGGCGCAGATCATCGTCATTGCCGACGCAGGAGAAGACGAAATCCGCGCCCTCGGCGGCGAGGCGCGGCGTCGGCGCCGTCGTCGCGGAAAATTGCGCGGCGAAGCGCTCGGCTTTCTCCGGCGTGCGATTATAGACGACGACCTTGTGTCCGCCGCGCGTGACGAGATGGCCGGCCATGGGATAGCCCATCACGCCCAATCCGATGAAGGCGACGCTCAGCTCGGTCATTGATCGGTCCTCTGCAGGTGAGTTGCGAGAGCGCTCGAGCAAGCCCGAGGCCCGCCGCCGCCGCTCAGCGTATGTCGAAATCGAAATATTTGCTGCGGATTGCGCGATAGCTTCCATCGGCGACGATGGCGTCGAGCGCGGCGTCTATCGCGCTCTTCAGCTCCGTGGCGCCTTTGCGCAGGCCATAGCCGAAGCCGCCGCCGAAATAGGCCGCGTCTTGCGGCAGATCGGCGATGATGCGGCAGCAGCGTCCTTCCTTGCGCTCGCGCAGAAAATCCATGGCCGCGAGCTTGTCCTCCGCGACGACGTCCACGCGCCCCTCGGCGAGGTCCAGCATGGCCGCTTCGAGCGTGGCGTATCGTTGCACCTCGCTCTCCTTGAGCTTGTCCTCCGCATAGGCCTGTTGCGGCCCATCCGCGACGACGCCGATGCGCGCGCCCTGCAGCGCTTTCGGGTCGGCGCTCGCGAGAGCCGATTGCCGCTGCGCGATCAGCGCCGAGGGCGTATGCGCATAGGGCTTGGAGAAGTCGATTCTGCGCTGCCGCTCCTCGCTTATCTCCATGGCGGAGGCGACGAGATCATATTGACGGTTCTCGAGCCCGAGGACGAGGCTCTCCCATTCCTGGGTGACAAAGACGCAATCGGCCTCGATGCGGCGGCAGATCTCGCGCGTCAGATCGATCTCGAATCCGGCGAGCTGATTATTGGCGTCGAGATAGTTGAAGGGCGGCCGCGCGCCTTCGCTGGCGATGCGCAAATGGCGCGGCTCGGCGGCGGCCGGGCAGAGAAGAAGGGCGATGGCCGCCGCGGCGGTGGCGAGGCGCCGTATCATCCCCCGGTCGTGCTCATATGCCGCGTGACGGCCGGCGCGCGCGTCGAGCGGTCGATGATGAAATCATGGCCCTTGGGCTTGCGGGCGATCGCCTCGTCTATGGCGGCGTTGAGCGAGGCGTCGGTCGGATCGGCGCGCAGCGGCGCGCGCAGATCGGCGGCGTCCTCCTGGCCGAGGCACATGAACAGAGTGCCGGTGCAGGTGACGCGCACGCGATTGCAGGATTCGCAGAAATTATGCGAGAGCGGCGTGATGAAGCCGACGCGCCCGCCGGTCTCGGCGACGCGCATGTAGCGGGCCGGGCCGCCGCTGCGATAGTCGATCTCCGTGAGCGTGAAGCGCTCGGCGAGACGCTCGCGGACCAAGGTCAGCGGGATATATTGATCGACGCGCTCGCCGCCGTCGATCTCGCCGAGCGGCATCACCTCGATGAAGGTCATGTCCATGCCGCGCTCATGGGCGAAGCGCGTCAGCGCGACGAACTCGTCCTCATTGACGCCCTTCAGCGCCACGGCGTTGAGCTTCACCTCGAGGCCCGCGCGCAGCGCCGCGTCGACGCCGGCGAGAACGCGCTCATGGTCGCCGGTGCGCGTCAATTGTCGGAAACGCTCCCGATCCAGAGTGTCGAGCGAGACATTGACGCGCTTGACGCCGCAATCGACCAGCGCCTGCGCGAAGCGCTCGAGCTGCGAGCCGTTGGTGGTGAGCGTCAGCTCCTCCAGCCGGCCGGAGAGGAGATGGCGCGAGAGACGCTCGAACAGCGAGAGAATGTCGCGGCGCATCAAAGGCTCGCCGCCGGTGATGCGCAGCTTGCGCGTCCCCCGCTCGATGAAGGCCGTGCAGAGCCGGTCCAGCTCCTCCAGCGTCAGCAGATCGCGGCGGGGCAAAAATTGCATATGCTCGGACATGCAGTAGACGCAGCGGAAATCGCAACGATCCGTCACCGAGACGCGCAGGTAGGAGACGGCCCGCCCGAACGGGTCGACGAGCGGAGCGGGGGCCGTGGGATCATAGGCGATTTTCGGATGCGGATTCATATAGTCGACCGTTTGCGGCGTCCCGTCCTGCGTATAGGCTCCAAAGGAGGTTCCTATATATTGACGGAATGGCTGCGCGTGAAGCCCCAAGCAATGGATGCGCCGGGCGGACGGCCGACCAGACGATCGGGAGACGAGAATGGCCGACGCGGATATTTGGCCCAGCGAGATACGCCTTTTAGAAGAGGGGCGGAAGCTCAAAGTGAGCTTCGAGAATGGCGCGAGCTTCGATCTTTCTGCCGAGCATTTGCGGGTGCGCAGCCCCTCGGCCGAGGTGCAGGGCCATTCGCCGGAGGAGCGCAAGACCGTGGGCGGCAAGCGCAATGTCGCCATAATCGGCGTCGCGCCGGTCGGCCATTATGCCGTGCGGCTGGATTTCGACGATCTCCACAACACCGGCATCTACACTTGGGGCTATCTCCACGAGCTCGGCGCCGGCGGCGCGGCGGATTTCGCCGCTTATGAGCAGGAGCTCGCGGAACAGGGCCTCGATCGGGACCGTCCGGGCGAACGATGAAAAAAGCGCGCCGGACCCTTTCGGGCGGCGCGCATTTTCGTGGCGGGCAGGACGATCGGCGATCAGCGGGTGACGATGACCCGCGCGCCGACGCGCACGCGCTCGTAGAGATCGACGACATCCTCATTGGTCATGCGGATGCAGCCGGAGGAGACGGCCTGGCCGATGGTCTCGGGCTCGTTGGAGCCGTGGATGCGGTAGAGCGAGCCGCCGAGATACATGGCCCGCGCGCCGAGCGGATTGGTGAGGCCGCCCTGCATATGGCGCGGCAGGTCGGGGCGGCGGCGCAGCATTTGCGCGGGCGGCGTCCAATCCGGCCATTCGCGCTTGCTGGAGACGACGCGGGTCCCGGTCCATTCGAAGCCCGGCCGGCCGACGCCGACGCCATAGCGGATCGCCTGATTATTGCCGAGAACGTAATAGAGCCGCCGCTCATTGGTCGAGACGACGATGGTGCCGGGCGAGTAGCCGCCGGGATAGGACACGATCTCGCGGGCGACGGCGGTCGCCTGCGGCCGGCCGTCGGCCGGCTGCTGCTGTCCACGCGGACTCAAATCGAACAATCCAGCCAAGCCCCCTGTTTCGTACGCAGACCCGGCCGAGCAACCCATGAATGAAATGCACAGAGCAACTGCGATACGCCGCATGAGCTTCCCCCATTCGCCTCAAGTGACAACAATCGAGCGGCCACGGCCGCCGAAGCGGCCGCGTTGCGAAGCCGGACGCGGGTCCGGCGTCGTTTCCTCGCACACCCTCGCTCTAGGCGAAAGCGGGCGGAAAGAATTTAAAAATGCGGTGTGGACGAAGCGGCTGCGGCGTGGCCTGCGGCCTATGGGGCGCGCCGAGCTCGCGGCGCGCCTTCGTCGGTCGTCTTGGATCAGCGGCCGCCGCGGCGGCGGCGCTGCTGGCCGAGGCCCATCTGCTTGGCGAGGGTGGAGCGCGCCTTGGCGTAATTCGGAGCGACCATCGGATAATCGGCCGCGAGGCCCCACTTCTCGCGATATTCTTCCGGCGAAAGACCGTATTGCGTGCGCAGATGGCGCTTGAGAGACTTGAACTTCTTGCCGTCCTCCAGGCAGACGATGAAGTCGTTCGTCACCGACTTGCGCACCGAAATGGCGGGCTTGGGCGCTTCCGCCGGCTCGACGACGACGCCGGAGCCGACCCGCATGAGCGCGCCATAGACTTCGTTGATGAGGCCCGGAAGATCGCCGGCGGGAACCGAATTATTGCTCACATAGGCGGAAACGATGTCGGCCGCGAGTTCGATGTTGTTCGTCGATGTCATCTCTTCACTCTTCACTTTCTCGTTTCGGCGCCGGAAGTCCTGACACGGCGCGGTCGACGGGGCGAAGCCCGGCAAGCTCGGGGCGGGCAAGTCAGCGCCGTTTCGACCGCAAAGACATTTGCGGGTATACATCAATGCTCTACCCCTCGCAACTAATTCCTAACCAAGCGTCACTAAATCTGGGCATAAATATTTGTCGCGACTGCTACGTAGAACTACGCTCGAAAATCGAGCGGTCGTCGACGTCGCCGTTTGACTTGCTCGGCCAGGCTGTGGGCGCGTCCACGAAAGAACCGGCATGGCTCGCTAGAAGAATGGGCCGAGCGCATATCTCGAATCGAAGTCGAAAGCCGCGTCCGCGCGCCGACTATGCTCGCTCAACCACCGGTGGACGCTTCCATCTGGGCTTCCACGCGCAGATTGTCCAGATCGCGGCCGATCGTCGCTGTCGCCATTCTGTGATCGCGGCAGAAATAGGTGACGATGCAATCCCTCTTCTCGAGGTCGCCGACGATCTCGACGCGATCCCAAGCGCCGGCGTGCCCGACATAGGCGATGGTCAGGTCGTAATGACGGCTCCAGAAGAAGGGCGGCGCCTCGAAGGGCTCTTTCGCGCCGAGAATATTGCGCGCCGCCGTCTGCCCTTGGCGCTCGGCGGTGACGAAATGCTCGATCCTGATCCGCTCGCCGCTGCGGCGATCCGGCCAGCGCGCGATATCGCCGGCGGCGAAGACGTTCGGAGCGCTGGTTTCGAGATATTCATCGACGAGAACGCCGCGATCGACGGCGAGCCCGGCCTCCTCGGCGAGCGTCGTGAGCGGGCGCACGCCGACGCCGACGACGACGAGATCCGCCGGAACGCGCGCGCCGCTCGCCAGAGCGACATGATCCTCGCCGATGGCGACGACGCTCTCGCAAAGATGAAAGACGACGCCATGCGCCTCATGCGTCGCGCGCACCAGCCGGCCTATGTCCTCGCCGAGAGTCTTCTGCATCGGCGTCGCGTCCGGCGCCACGACATGGACCTCGAGCCCGCGCTCGCGCAGCGCCGCGGCGGTCTCGAGGCCGATGAAGCTCGCGCCGATCACCGCGACGCGCGTGGCCCGCGCCGCCGCGGCGATGAGCGCGCGGCTGTCGGCGAGGCTGCGCAGATAATGCACATGCGGGAGCTCTGCGCCGGGAATTGTCAGGCGCACCGGCTCGGCGCCGGTCGCCAGCAGCAGCGCGTCATAGCGTAGCGGCTCGCCATGCTCGAGGGACACCAGCCGCGCGCGGGGGTCGATCGCGCGCACTTTCGTCGCCAGCAGCAGCTCGATGCGGCGCTCCTCGTAATAGGCGCGCGGGCGCAGCGGCAGCCAATCTTCCGGCGCCGAGCCGGCGAGATAATCTTTCGACAGATTGGGGCGGTCATAGGGGGCGGCGGCGTCGGCGCTGACCATGACCAACGAGCCGGAATAGCCTTCCTCGCGCAGCTCATGGGCGGCGGCGAGCCCGGCCGCTCCGCCGCCGACGATGACGACGCGTCCGAGCGTCGGCGGCGCCGCGCGCTCTGGCGCCTGGAGGGCGATCTTCTCCATGGCGAAGAGGAGATCGCCACGCTTTTCGGCGCGCCAGCAGGGAATGGGATCGAGAGCCGGCGCCCGCAGCGCGCGTCCGTCGCGGAGGCTGAAACAGGCGTGATGCCAGGGGCAGCGGATGGTGTCGGCGACGACCAGCCCCTCGCCGAGCGGACCCTGATAATGGGTGCAGGCGGAGCCGATGATGGAGAATTCATCGCCGCACCGGATGAGCAGCGCCGGCTCGGCGCCGACTCGACCGGGGAGAATGGCGCCGTCGGCCATATCGGCGACGCTGACGCCGAGCGAGAAATCGGGGCCATCGGCCGCTGCTGCGCCGCCTTCGCCCATGACCGGCCTCGAGGAATGCAGGCTCCCGCGCGGCGGGATATCGCAGCTCATGTAGAGAGGCGCGTCTGCTCCGACAAGGATGCGCCGCGCGAAACCTATCCGGCGCAGCCGTGCTCGCCGCGGCTGCGCAAATGCCGCGCGACGATCCTCTCGGCCTCCTCGAGATCGGCGAACACGGCGCCCTCGAGCGCGGCCAGCGCCCCTGAGGCGCCGCAAAATCTCTTGCATTCGCCCTCGGTCACCAAAAGTCCGACGGCGATCTGATCGACGAAGACGAAATCGACATTGCTCGGCATGGACGCCCTCGAGGCCTTCGAAACCAATCTAATTCGCTGAAAACCGGAAGCGCCTCCCCGATCGATCGGAAGCCCGCCTCCAGCGAGAGAATCTAGAGCGTCGTTCCATAAGTCAACAATATTAGTAGAATATCGGACCGCATGACGGCGCGGCCGCGTCCACTATATGCCGAGGGAGCCATGAGCCCTGGCGTGTTCTGCGAGGAAGGGACATGGCGACGATGGAACATGGCGACGATGGAACATGGCGAGGATGGAACATGGCGAGGACGGGATGGATGGCGCCCTGATTCTCCGCTTGCTGCTTCTGCTGATCGTCGCCAATGGCGCGCCGGTGCTCGGAAAAAGGCTGCTCGGCGACGTCTTCGCCAGCCCCTTGGACGGCGGCGCCCGCTTCTTCGACGGACGCCCGCTGCTCGGCCCCGCCAAGACCTGGCGGGGTCTTCTTCTCGCCGTTCTCGCCGCCGCAGGCTGCGCGCCGCTGGTCGGCTTTCCCGCTCATCTCGGCGCATTGCTCGGCGCTTTCGCCATGGCGGGCGATCTTTTCTCGAGCTTCGTCAAGCGCCGGCTCGGCCTTCCCTCCAGCAGCCGCGCGCCGGGGCTCGACCAAATTCCCGAGGCGCTGCTCCCGCTTCTCGCCATCGCCGCCCCGGCCCGCCTCGGAGCCGGGGAGATCGTCATCGTCACCGGCCTGTTCTTTTTCGGCTCGCAGGCGCTCTCACGGCTCATGTTCGATCTGCGTGTCCGCGAGCGACCGTTCTGACAGCGGGACAAATCGCCCGCGCAATCGAGACTTTTTTGAAATGAAGCGCGCCTCGGCGCCGCCTATGTTGGCGAGACATTCTCGAGCTATCGGATAGGCTGTGCACTCCACTTCTGCTCTCGCATGGGCGCGTTCTCTGGCGTGTCGCGCCTTGCTGCCGCTCTGCCTCGCCGCCCCGGCAGCCGCCGCCGATATCGATCGCGGCCGTTATCTCGTCGAGGCGCTCACCGCTTGCGACAATTGCCACACGCCGCGCGGCCCCGACGGCTATCGGCCCGACAAGCGCTTTTCCGGCGGCTCGCAGACTTTCAATGGCGAGACTTACAGCGTGCGCGGCCCGAATATCTCGTCGGACGCCGCGACCGGAATCGGCTCCTGGAGCGATGAGCGGCTGACGGCGGCGATCATCGCCGGCGTCGGGCCGGAGGGGCGTCTCGCGCCGGCCATGCCGTCGGAATATTACCGCATATTGACCGCGCGCGATCTCGAGGCGGTCATCGCCTTTCTGCGCACGGCTGCGCCGGTGGAGTCCGCGCGGCCGGCGCAGCGCCGCGACGGCGAGCAGAAGACCGAGACCTTTCCCGGCGCCGAGGCGCCTTTCGAGGAGAGCGCGCTCGACGATCCGCTGCGGCGCGGCTTTTACGTTGCGACCCTGGCGCGCTGCATGGAATGCCACAGCGGCGAGACCAATGGCGCGCTCGACCATAAGCAAAAGCTCGGCGCCGGCGGCAAGCTGTTCCGCACGCCGGCGGGGGTGGCGGTCGGCGCCAATATCACCCAGCATCCGACTGCGGGCATCGGCGCCTGGAGCGACGCGGAGATCAAGGCCGCCATCGTCGCCGGCGTCGGCCGCGACGGCAAGCCGCTGAAGCCGACCATGGCCAATCTCTCCAAGGCGCATTTCTCGAAGATGACGCCGCGCGATCTCGATGCGCTCATTCTCTGGCTGCGCACGATTCCGCCACGCGCGGGGCCGTGAGCCGTTTCGCGAGGCGCTCTAGCGCGCGTCCGCCCGAAGGTTGGCGCGAATAGCGTCCAGCAATTCGCCCTCGAACAGCAGCGCCATGCCGAAATGGCGCTCCATGTCGAAATCGCGGCGCGAATTCATGTCCAGCGAGGCGCTATGCATGGCGATGAGCCGTCCATCGTCGGCGAAAATTCCCGAGCCCGAGCCGCCATAGCCGTCGTTGCAATCATGCCGCGCGCGGCGAATTCCCGCCTCCGTCGGCGCGTCGATCTGGCGAATCTGGCATTCTTCTATGCTGGTCGCGCGGCGGAAATTGGAGTGGCCGGCCGGCGACACCATCACCACGCGCAGAGTCTCGACGCCGGTCGGCAGCGCCGGCCCGTCGGGGATCGGCTGCGGCGCTATATCGGCGTCCACGGGATCGCGCAGGCGCACCAGCGCCCAATCATCGGTGATGTTCAGCGATTTGGCGTCGCGCGCGAAGCCGAAGCGCAGGCTGTCGATGTCGAAGGCGTATTCCTTCTCGCCGATGGAGAAAGCGCAATCGTCTATGGGATGCGTCGGCCGCAGCTTGCGATCGACGAAATTATGCGCGTTGAGCACGACGAGGCCGCGGTCGCCGATCAGCCAAGCGGCGGCGGCGCGTTCCGGCACGCCTTCCTCCGTCCGGCATGTCAGCACGCCGGCGCCCGGATAACGGCGAAAATCCTCCTCCGCCATGAAGCGCCGCGCCTCTCGCGGATAGAGCGCCGCCACGGCCGCGGCGGCGCTGGCCGCGAGCAGCAGGGCCGCGCCGATCGCCGTCCGAAAGCCTCGAAGGCCTGCGTCCGCAATTCGCCCTCCGCCTCGCATCATCCGCTCTCTCCTTCACGCCTCTGTCATATTCTAGCGGCGGATGCGAAGCGCGACCAGATGTGTCTCAGGCGGCCCGCAGCCGATGCAAGGTGATCTCCGGCGGACAATTGAACCGCACCGGCAGCACGGAGGAGCCGGCGCCGACAGACGTATAGCCTTGCATGTCGTGATATCGCCAAGCGCCGGCGCCATAGGCGCGCGGCAGCACGGAGTCGAGCGTGAGCGCGACGCCGCCCGGCAGGCAGATCTGCCCGCCATGCGTATGGCCGGCGAGCAGAACATCGAAGCCCGCATGCGCCGCCTGACGGAAAATCTCCGGCGTATGCGAGAGTAGCAGAGAGAACTCGCCTTGCGGAATCGCCTCGCCGGCCTTGGCGATATTGTCGACGCGAAAATAATGCGCGTCGTCGACTCCGGCGATATGAAGGCGCGCGCCGTCGCGGACGAATGTCTCGCATTCATTGAGCAGAACGCGCATTCCCATTTGCTCGAGGCCCGGCGTCATCAATATCGTGTCGTGATTGCCGAGCACGGCGAGGATCGGCGCGCGCAAAGCCGCGCGCAGCTCCGCCATGCCGTCCAACGCCGCCGTGTGGGACCCATGCGTCGCACCACGATAATCGCCGGTGAGCACGCAGAGATCATAGGCGAGATCGGCGACCATCGCGCGCAGCCGCGCCATCGCGCCCGGACACATATCGACATGCAGATCGCTCAAATGCAGAATGGCGAAGCCGTCGAAGGCGCGCGGCAGCCGCGCGCTGACGATCTCATTCTCGCGCAGCGCGAGCTTTTCCGCATTGGCGAGACCGCGGCGGTAGAGTCCGACGGCGGTGAGCGCGATGCGGATCAGTACCGGAGAGGCCGCGAGATTCTCAGGGTGAAAGAAATTGAGGCCCTGGCCGAAGATTTGCGCTTCATGGTCGCGCTCTATGCCGAGCCTCTGGCGCGCATGCAGCCGTCCGAGCCGCGCCTCCAGCGCCCGCATTATGTCGTCCTCGGTCGGCGTCGGCTCGTCGGACATGTCGCAGCTCCATTAGGAGCAATATAAATGGCCGCGACAATTTGCCTATGGCGTCGCGCCACAGCGAAAGCCTGCGCTTTCGTTCACTTCGCGTCGCATCCCCGGTCCGCCGACGCAATGCGCCGATTGCCTTTTCGCGCGGCGCTCCTACGTCACAGGCGTCGCGCGAGCGCGCCGACGCGCGCGCCGCGTCGATCGTCCATTTGGATAGAGGAGGCGGAAATGGCGGAAGCGCAGACGAGAGTTCCGGTGAAAGAATCGAAGGAGACGCTGCCGAACTCTGGATTGTTCGACTGGCATCCTCTGGAGACGCTGCGGCGGCAGATCGATCGCTTGTTCGAGGATGCGCCTTTCCAAAAAGGCGCGACGCCCGATCTCGAGCCCTTCGGCCGCTTCGGCATCGGCTGGGCGGCGACGCCCGCGGTCGATCTCGTCGAGAAGGACAAGGAATATCAGATCACCGCTGAGCTTCCCGGCATTGACGAGAAGAATGTCGAGGTGAAGCTTTCCAATGGCTCGCTCATCATCAGCGGCGAGAAGAAGGAGCAGCGCGAGGAGAAGGACAAGGGCTATTTCCTCTCCGAGCGTCGCTATGGCTCCTTCCGTCGCGCCTTTCGCGTGCCGGAGAATGTCGAGTCCGACAAGATCGACGCGACCTTCGCCAAAGGCGTGCTGACCGTGCATCTGCCCAAATCGGCGCAGGCGCAGAAATCCGAGAAGAATATCGATATAAAGGCTGCGTGAGCGGCGACGGCAATCTCCCTCTCCCGCCGCGCGCGGGAGAGGGCGCGAGACGGATTTTCGACGAATGGCGGGCCATTTTCGCCTCGCGACCTTCAACATAGAGAATTTGGACTGGTCGCCGTCGGCGCAGGACGAATTCGATCGGCGCCTCGCCGTGCTGCGTCCGCAGCTCGCGGCGATCGACGCAGATATTCTCTGCCTTCAGGAAGTCGATGCGCAACGCGAGACCGCGCATGCGCCGCGCCGTTTCATCGCGCTCGATCGCCTTGTCGAAGGCGGCGCCTATGAGAATTTCTTCCGGGCGACGACCTCGCGTCCGGGCGGCGATGCGCCCGCCGATATTCACAATCTCGCGCTGCTCTCGCGCTGGCCGATCGTCGAGCGCCGCCAGCTCTATCACGATATCATCGCGCCCTGGCGCTGGACTCCGCCGGCGGAGACGAGCGCTCGGCAGCCGATCGACATTCTGTTCGAGCGGCCCATTCTCTATGCGCGCGTCATGCTACCCGATGGGGCGTCGCTACATGTGCTGAACTTGCATTTGCGCGCGCCGCGCGCCGTGCCGCTGCCGGGCGAGGCGGATCGCAAATCGAGCCGCGCCTTCGCGGAAGGCCAATGGCTCGCCGCGCAAAAGCGCGAGGCGCAGGCGCTGGAGGCGCGGCTTTTCGTCGATCGCATCTTCGATGTCGAGACCGCGCCGCTCATCGCCGTCTGCGGCGATCTCAACTGCGACGCATATGATGCGCCCGCGCGCATTCTCTGGGGCGCGGAGGAGGCCGCGGTGGGGCCGCGGAGCCTCGCCCCGCTCGCGCTGCGCATTGCGGAGCGCGAGCGCTTCACAGTGATTCACGCCGGCCGCAAGACGCTCATCGATCAGATTTTGGCGTCGCCCGCGCTCGCGTCGCGATGTGAGGAGGTCGTGATATCGAATGATGGCCTCGCCGACGAGGCGACGGCGCAAGATCCGATTCTCGGCTCGCTCCACGCGCCGCTCGCCGCGCGCTTTCGTCTCTAGACCAGACTATTGCCGATCGTCCTCGAAGCCTTCGCAGCTCTCGTCGAATTCGTCGAGCCCCGCCTCCAGATAGCTCGCCAGCAGCGGAATGCCGAGCAGATATTTCGAGGTCGGCCCTTTGCGTCGTTCCTTCGCCTGAATGACGGCGGAATCCCAATCATCGGCGGTGAAATCGCCGCGTCCGACCCAGACGAGCGCGACCAGCTCCGCCTGCTCGTCATCGTCCATCGCCTCGATGAACTCGACGAGCTCGCGGCGATTGGGCGACCATCCCTCTTCCGTCAGCACGCTCACGAATTTGTCGTCCGAAGGATTTGAGGCGTCGGGCCGCATTCCCTCGTCTTCGGCCTCCAGCTCGCGCGCTTTGACGATGACGAAACAAACTTTGTCGGTATTGATCTCCGGCATGGCTCACGTCCTCGAGATGTGATCGACGTCATATGGGGCGCGGGACGGCTCGATCACCGTCACGCCGGCGGCGCGCATTTCCGCCCGCGCTCTCTCGCCTCCCTCTCGCGTCACCGGTCGCGTGGCCGCGCGCAGAACGTAAGTCTCGAAACCGAGACGCGCGGCGTCGATCGCGCTGCATTTCACGCAGAAATCCTCGGCGAGACCAACGATGAAAATGCGATCTATCGCCCGGCGGCGCAGCTCTTCGGCAAGGCTGGTGCCGTCGAAATCGGAATATTGCTCGCGCTCCGCGCGCTTGGCCTTGGAGACGAACAAAGCGCCCGGCGGCAGGCGCAGCTCAGGGTGAAATTCCGCGCCTCTGGTGCCGCGCACGCAATGCTGCGGCCATTCGCCGCCCTGTGCGGCAAAGCTCACATGGTCCGGCGGATGCCAGTCGCGCGACACGATGATCTGAGTCCCGGAGCGGCGCGCCTCGTCGATGACCTCATTGACGACCGGGAGAATCTCCTCGGCCTTCGGAACGGCGAGCTTGCCGCCGGAAAAAAAGTCGAGCTGAAGATCGACGATCAGCAGAGCGTCGGTCGAGCGCAGCCCTATCTTCTTTCGTATCATCGCGACCCCCTCCAATGAAGCCGCCTATGTCTTCGCCACAAGACCGAGCGCCGCCCGATCGTCTCGTCGAGGAGCTGAAGCGTCGCCTCGCGCCCCTCGGCGTCGATGTTCTAGAAACACATATGTCGCGCCTGTTCCTCGCGGGAGACCGCGTCTATAAATTGAAGAAGCCCGTGCGCTTCGCTTTCCTGGATTTTTCGACGCAGCGCGCGAGAGAGACAGATTGTCGCGCAGAGCTTCGGCTCAATCGTCGTCTCGCGCCGAATGTCTATCTCGATGTGGTTCCTGTCACACTCGCCGATGGACGCTTGTCGATCGGCGGCGCCGGCGAGATCGTCGATTGGCTCGTCGAGATGAAGCGCCTGCCGGCCGAGCTCATGCTCGATCGTCTGCTGGCGAGCGGCGCTGTCGATACGCGTCGGATCGAGGCGCTCGCAACGCGCCTCGCGAACTTCTACGCCGGCGCTGAACGCTCGACGATTTCCGCGTCGGATTATGTCGCGCGCTTCTTTCGCGAGCAGGCGGAAAATCGACGCATTGTCACCCTGCGCGATTTCGCGCTCGATCATTGCGACGCGATCTCGCTGCTCGATCGCGTCGATCGCCTGCTGGTAGCGCAGACGCCGGCGCTGGAGGCGCGCGTGCGCGAAGGGCGCATCGTCGACGGACATGGCGATCTGCGGCCCGAGCACATCTGCTTTTGCAAGCCGCTGGCGATTTTCGATTGTCTCGAGTTCAACGATGAATTGCGGCAGGTCGATCCTTTCGACGAGCTCGCCTTTCTCGATCTCGAATGCGCTCTGCTCGGCGCGCCGCAAATCGGCGCGGCCATTGTCGAGGCCACGGCGCGGCGCTTGCCTGGGCCGCCACCGCCCGCGCTGTTCGCGCTCTATGGCGCTTCCCGCGCACTACTGCGCGTTCGTCTCTCGCTCGCTCATCTGCTCGAACCCGCGCCGCGTCACAAGGACAAATGGGAGCCGCTCGCGCGCCGCTATCTCGCGCTCGCGCGTGAGCGCCTCACGCGCATCGTGTGAGATGCGGCCGCGCGCGCGGAGCCGTTCGCGTGAGAGAGGCTTCCACCTCGCGCTCATATTCGGCGAGGCGCATGCTGATCGTCACCGGATAGGGACCGGCGCAAGGCCGGAGGCCGCGCACGTCGGCCGGCAGCGCCGCCATCGCCGCGCGCGCATGCTCGCGAATGTCGGCGAGGCTCGGACGCGGCTTCACCGGCTCGCCGTCGCGCATTGCCGGCTCGAGCAATGGAACGCCGGA
The DNA here is from genome assembly GCF_009936375.1 of Methylosinus sp. C49. GTDB lineage: Bacteria > Pseudomonadota > Alphaproteobacteria > Rhizobiales > Beijerinckiaceae > Methylosinus. The sequence continues at coordinate 895,458 of NZ_AP022332.1, forward strand.
GTAGCGCTCGTCCTCGCGCGCGATGACGTCGCGCAGCGCGACGCCATCGTGGAATTGGCGGAAGATCTGCTTGCGGCCCGGCAGATTGCGCTTGCCGGGCGAGAGCTTCATGCGCCCCTCACCGGCGAATTCCACGAGCTTATAAGCGATGTCGAGCGCCGGCGCATCGGTGGAAGCCGCCATTTCCGTGCCGACGCCGAATGCGTCGATCGGCGCATGCGCGGCGGCGAGCTTGTCGATGAGCGTTTCGTCGAGTCCGCCGCTCGCGACGATCTCGACGCGCGAGAGCCCGGCTTCGTCCAATATGCGCCGCGCCTGCCGCGACAGCGCATCGAGGTCGCCGGAGTCGAGCCTTATCGCATGCACGTCGAAATCGGCGGCCATCTCCTGCGCCAGCGCGACGATCTTGCGCACGCCTTCCAGCGTATCAAAGGTGTCGACGAGCAGCGTCGCGCCGGGAAACATGCGCGCATAGGCCTCGAAAGCGGCGGCCTCGGAAGGGCAGGCCTCGACGAAGCTGTGCGCCATGGTTCCGGCGACGGCGATGTCATGCGCTCTGCCCGCGGCGAGATCGGAAGTGGCGGCGACGCCGGCGATATGAAAAGCGCGCGCGCCTTTCAGCGCTGCGTCGAAGCCTTGCGCGCGGCGCGCGCCGAAATCGACGATGGCGCGTCCCCGCGCGGCGAAGACCATGCGCGCCGCCTTGGAGGCGAGCATGGTCTGCAGGCCGATCTGATTGAGGATCAGCGTCTCGACGATCTGCGCCTCTCCGATCGGCGCCGTCACTTCGAGAATGGGCTCATTGGCGAAGAAGGGCGTGCCTTCCGGCAGCGCGCGAATGTCGCCGGTGAATCGAAATCGCGCCAGCCAGTCGAGAAACTCGCGCCCGAAGCCGAGCGATGAGAGATAGCGCAAATCATTTTCTTCGAAGCGCAGCTCTTGCAGCTCTCTCAGCACGGCGGCGAGGCCGCAGGCCAGCAGGAAATTGCGCGCCGGCGGCAGGCGCCGCACGAAGAGGCCGAACGTGGCGCGGCGCTCCGCCATGCCGAGCTCGAAATAGGCGCGGAGCATGGCGATCTCATAGAGATCGACGAAGAGAGCATTTGTGGTCATGGGGCGCCTTTCGGACCAGTGTCGAGCAATTCGTCGATGGAGCCGCCGCCATGGAGGCGCGCGATCGCCTTGGCGAGCAGCGGCGCGACGCCGAGCGTCACCATGCGCCCGCGCAAGCGTAGCGCCACCGCCTCGCTCGGCGTGACCGTGTCGGTGACGACGATCTCCTCGATCGGTGCCTCGCGCAGCGTGATCTCGGCGTCGCGCGCGAAGAGGCCGTGCGTCGCGGCGAGGAAGATGCGCGTTGCGCCATTGGCCCTGCAGGCGCGCGCAGCGCGCGCCATCGTGCCGCCGCTGCTGATGAGATCGTCGAGAATGACGACCGCGCGGCCGGCCACATCGCCGGCGAAAATCTCGCCGGCGATCTCGCCCATGCTGCGATGCTTGTCCATGAAGCCCTTCGCCACAGGATGCGCGAGAATTGTCTCGAGGCGCTGGCGGAACAGCTCGGCGCGCTTCTCACCGCCGAGATCGGGAGAGACGATCGCCGCAGGCTCGGCGCCGAGCCGCTGCGCGAAATAGCGCGCGAGCAGAGCCTGCGCGTCGAGCGCGACGGCCTCTATGCGAAAGGCGTTCTCGAAGGCCGCGACATTATGCGCGTCGATCGTGACGATGCGATCGGCGCCGATCGCCTCGAGCAATTGCGCGACATAGCGCGTCGCCACGGGATCGAGCGGCTTGGTGCGGCGATCCTTGCGCGCATAGCAGAGATAGGGCGTGACGGCGGTGACGCGCGCGGCGCCGGCGTCGCGCAGCGCGCCGATGAAGAAGAGAAGGCGCAACAGCTTGTCGGCGCCGCTGTCGCCCGTCTCGCCCTCGAGGCTCGCGAGGACATAGACATCCTTGTCGCGCACGCCGACGAGCGGCCGCGTCTTGCGCTCTTCGTCCTCGAAGCGGCGCTCTTCGTGCGGCGAAAGCGTGATCGCGAGCTCGCGCGCGACGCGCTCGCCGAGAGCGCGGCTGGAGCCGAGCGCGAACAACGTGACTGCTTCTTCTTTCGCCGGAGGCTGCGGCTCATGCGTCGGCGCCGGCGCCTCGTAACGCTGAATGTTCAACGCGCCGAGCACGGCGCCGAGCGCGCCGTCGGCGAGCGCGAGCGGGGCGGCGAGCAGCTCGACGCCGGCGCGGTCGCGGCCCTTCTCGACGAGGGTGAATTCGACGAGCGCAGGCTCGCCGGCGCGCAAGGCTTCGTCGAAGAGGCGGCGCAGGCGCACGGCGCCGCGGCGGTTGGGCGCCTCGCTCAAGCGCGCGCCTTCCGCGACGGCGCCGAGCAGCGGCGCTGCCGCTTTGGCGCCGATGACGATCTCATAATCGCGCGCCTCCGGCACGGCGCGAAAGGCGAAGCCGCCATGACGCAGATCGGCGACGACATCGGCGAAAGTCGGCGCGACGCCGCGGCGTGAGGCGCGCCAATGCTCGAGCGCGCGGCTCGTCTCGACGCCGATCGGCCGCGGCGCGAGATCGATGCGCTCGAAGAGACGCTTCAGATGAGGTTGCGTCTCGGCCAGCGTCGTCATGCGAACCTCTCGCCTCGATCGCGCTGCGCCAATTTCTCGGCCAGCCATTCCGCCGCGAGCGCGGCCGCCTGCTCCAGAGTTCCAGTCTCCTCGAACAAATGTGTCGCGCCTAGCACGACGTCGAGCCGTGCGTCGGGCAAGCGTCTCGCCGCGATGCGATTGAGATTAAGAACTTCGAAATCCAGTCCGCCGACGATGAGCAAAGTCGGCGCGCGCACATGTTCTAGCGCAAGCCCCGCGAGATCGGGGCGTCCGCCGCGCGAGACGATCGCTTTCACCTTTTGCGGCCGCTCCACCGCCGCGACGAGAGCTGCGGCCGCGCCCGTGCTGGCGCCGAAGAGGCCGATCGGCATATTGCGGAGCAGTGGCTCGGTCGCGGTCCAGTCGATCGCCTCGACGACGCGGCTGGCCAGCAAGGGAATGTCGAAGACGTTGCGGCGGTCCTCGGCTTCTTCCTCACTCAGCAGATCCATCAGCAATGTCGCGAGGCGCCTCTCGCGCAGCGCGGCCGCGACGAAGCGATTGCGTGGGCTGAAGCGCGACGAGCCCGAGCCATGCGCGAAGATTATCTGGCCCTGCGCATCTTCTGGAATTGCGAGCGAGCCGCCGAGCCGGCGCGGCCCGACGGCGACCTCGTACTCGGCGATCGGCGTGGTCATGACGCGCATCCTTCCGCCAGCGGAGCGACTTCCTCCGCACGCCCTATCTACCTATCGCGCCGGTCGCGCGAGCGGGGGCGAAATTCGTGTCACGAAAACGGAGGCTCGGCCATGCAGACGACGCCGGAAATCGATTTTCATGGCATGGAGGCTTCTCCGCAGGCGCAGTCGCGCATCGCGCGTCAGATCGACGAGCTGGAGACTCGCTTCGGCCGCGTCACCGCTTGCCGCATCGTGGTCAAGGCGCCGAGCGCGCGTCATCATACGGGCGGGCAATATGAGATCAACATACGCCTCGCTCTGCCGGACGGGCGCGAGGCGATCGTCGAGCGCACGCCGCCGCAGGACGAGCGCTATCAGGATTTCGATTTCGCGCTGAACGACGCCTTCAAGCGCGCGCGTCGCCGGCTGCAGGATCAGGTGCGTCGCCTCGAGGGGCATGTGAAGCAGCATGCCGAGCCCGCGCTCGGCGTCGTGCGCCGGCTGATGCGCGAGGACGGCTATGGATTCCTAGAAGGCGAGAATGGTCGCGAACTCTATTTTCACCGTAATAGCGTCGAAGGCGCGGGCTTCGATGCGCTCGAGCGCGGCGATCGTGTGCGCTATGTGCCTGAAGACGCCGAGGATGGCCCGCAAGCGAGCGCTGTGCGGCCGCTCGGCGAGCGAGCGCCATCGTGAGCGGCCTCTCGCAACGCGGCGGCTCCAGACTATATCGATGGCGTCGCGCATCCGCGCCAGAGCAGGCTCGCCATGCCGTTTCGAGACCGTGACGACGCAGGTCGCCGCCTCGCCGATGCGCTCGCCGCGCATGCCGGCGAAGCTTGCGTCGTCTATGCATTGCCGCGCGGCGGCATTCCTGTCGCCGCGCATATCGCCGAAAGGCTGAAGGCGCCGCTCGATCTCGTGCTGGTGCGCAAGATCGGCGTTCCCTATCAGCCGGAGCTGGCCATGGGGGCGATCGCCAATGGCGGCGCGCCGATCATCGTGCGCAATGAGGATGTGATCGATGCGGCGGAAGTGACGGAGTCCGTCTTCGATTCCGTCTGCGCGCGCGAGCGGGCGGAATTAGAGAGACGGCGCGGAGCCTATCTGCGCGGCAGGACGCGGCCGGATGTCGCCGGCAAGCTCGCTGTCGTCGTCGATGACGGCGTGGCGACCGGCGCGACGACGCGCGCGGCGCTGCGCGCGGTTCGCGCTCTGGAGCCGCGCAAGCTCATTCTCGCCATTCCCGTCGCGCCCACCGATGCGCTCGATCTATTGCGACACGAGGCCGATGAGATCGTCTGCCTCGAGGATTATCGGAGCTTCGGCGCGATCGGCTTCTTCTATGAGAATTTTCGGCAGATCGAGGATGCGGAGGTGATCGAGATTCTCGATCGCTTCTCGCCGCTCGCATGATTGGAGAGCATGATGCGCGTCGGCGCGCCCAAGGAAATCAAGGACAATGAATTTCGCGTCGCGCTGACGCCGGCCGGAGTCTACGAGCTCGTGCAGCGCGGGCATTTCGTCATGGTGGAGAGCGGCGCCGGCGTCGGCGCCGGTATCTCGGACGGCGATTTTCAGACGGCGGGCGCCGCGCTGGTGGAAGGGCCGGAAGCGATTTTCGCATCCGCCGATCTCATCGTGAAGGTGAAGGAGCCGTTGGCGCAGGAGCGTGCGCGATTGCGGCCGGGGCAGCTGTTGTTCGCCTATCTGCATCTCGCCGCCGATCGCGCGCAGGCGCTCGATCTCATGCGCTCCGGCGCGATCTGCATCGCTTATGAGACCGTGACCTCTCCCTTCGGCGGTCTGCCGCTGCTGACGCCCATGTCGGAGATCGCCGGTCGGCTGGCGCCGCAGGCGGGGGCGCGCTGTCTCGAGAAATCCATGGGCGGACGCGGCGTTCTGCTCGCCGGCGCGCCGGGCGCGCCGCCGGCCGAGGTGATGATTCTCGGCGCCGGGACAGTCGGAACGCAGGCGACGATGATCGCGCTCGGCATGGGCGCGAGCGTCATTGTCGCCGATCGCGGCGCAGAGCCGCTGCGGCGCCTCTCCGCGCGCTTCGGCAATGCGCCGCGCACCGTTTTCTCGACGCCGACGGCGATCGCCGAGCTGGTGCGGCGCGCCGATCTCGTCATCGGCGCGGCGCTGGTTCCGGGCGCGGCGGCGCCCAAGCTCGTCAGCCGCGGCATGGTCGCGGGCATGAAGGCCGGCGCCGTCATCGTCGATGTGGCGATCGATCAAGGCGGCTGCTGCGAGACCTCGCGGCCGACGACTCATTCCGATCCCACCTATGTCGTCGATGGCGTCGTGCATTATTGCGTGACCAACATGCCGGGCGCCGTGCCGCGCACCTCCACATTCGCGCTGGCCAGCGCGACCTTGCCTTTCGTGCTCGCGCTCGCGGACAAAGGGCTCGGCGCCTTGCGCGAGGATCCGCATCTCGCCGCGGGCCTCACAGTGGCGCGCGGCGAGATCGTCAACGCAGCCGTGGCGGCGGCGCTCGGCCTCGCTGTCGCGCCGGCGGAGAAATTCACGACAGGAGTATGATATGCGGCTGCTATCGCCCGCCTTCGCCCATGGGGAGGAGATACCGCGCAAATACACATGCGACGGCGCCAATGTCTCGCCGCCGCTGCGCTGGAGCGACGCGCCTGCGCAGACCAAGAGCTTCGTGCTGCTCTGCGACGATCCAGACGCGCCGGCCGGCGTCTGGCGCCATTGGGCGGTCTATGATCTCTCCCGCGACGCCACAGGATTACCGGAAGGCGCGGGGCGTCCGGGGCCGCAGCGCGGCTTCTCGCAGGGGATCAATGATTTCGAGGGCTCCGGCTATGGCGGGCCGTGTCCGCCGCCGCGCCATGGCGTGCATCGCTATCGTTTCCGGCTGATGGCGCTTTCCGCAGCCTCGCTCGCCGTGGCGCGCAAGGAGCCGAGCTGTCTCGAGGTGGAGCGCGCCGCCAATGAGGTCCTGCTCGAGGAGACGGCGCTGGTCGGCCTCTATCAGCGCTGAGCGCGCTCAGTCGGCGCGGCGTTCCGCGGCGGGAGCGGCTTCTTTCTTTTCTTTCTTCTCGTTTTTGGCTTCGCTGGGCGTGAAGATGCTGCGCACGCGCTGGCCCGGCTTCTCCACGACAGTCGCCTGGCCGGTCGACGTGTCATAGATGAGCTTGTCGCCCTTCACGACGCTGTCGCCCTGCGTCAGCGTCACATTGCCGAAGAGATAGACCTTGTTCTCGCTGCGGTCATAGCTGCCGCGATCGCCCGTGCCGATCTGATCCTTGGAGACCAGAGTCACCGGCCCTTCGGCGTCTATGTGGCGAACGCGGTCGCTGCCGCCATTGCTCTCCTGGCCCTGCTGCGGCTTGTCCAGCAGCAGGATGAGGCGCGAGGCCTTCAGCGTGGAAGGGCCGTTAACGACGACGACGCCGCCCGAGTAGACGAGCTTCTGCTCCTTGTCGAAATAGTCGAGCTTGCCCGCGTCTATGTCGACCGGGTCCTTGGCCCCGGCGCCCGGCAGGATGCCGCCGGAGCGGCCTTTGGCGGCGAGCGGCGCGGCCGCCAGAAGCGCGGCCGTGAAGACTGGAATGGCGAGGAAACCAATGATTTTCGTCGAGATCATTTTCGTCGAGATCATTTTCTTGGCGAACATTTTCATGGAGACGATCCTTCCGCCGCGCCGGCGTCGTCGTCGTCGCCGGGCATCGTCGTATGCACTGCGCCGGAGAATGTCGCGCGCCGCTCGTTCTGCGAGAATTCGACCGATTGCGACGTCACCACCGATCTGTCCAGCGTCAGCCTGGTCGGATGGTCGGAGGTGACGATATTGCCGCGAAAATCGATGACGGCCGCTTCGGTGCGCAAATCATAATGCTTGCCGTCGAAGACGCGGGCGCCGCCGGAGAGATCGGCGCGGTCGCTCTTGGCGTCGTAGAGGCCATGTTCCGCCGTCAGCACGACATTGGATTCATTGTCGCTCTGAATATGCACCTCGAGCTGCTCCAGCTCGAACACATCGGGCTTGGCGATATCCTGTATGCCGGTGCGGGCGTGCAGCTCATAGGGGCGGCCGTCCTTGCGATAGCCGACGAGCTTGGGGCTCTCTATGGTGATGCGCGTGCCCTGCATGGCGATGCGCGAGAAGCGCAGATCGGCCGGCAGAAAGCGCAGAGAATGAAGCGCCACGCCTACGGCCACGGCGGCGACGATCGCGCCGCTGCCCCACAGCAGCCAGCGCCGCAGCCGGGCCACGCGCTGGGAATGGCGCCGCGCCTGCGGAATGGCGTCGCGGCGCGGCGCGACGATGGAGGCGAGCCGATCGCGTCTGTCCGTCGGCGACGAGGCGTCGTTCATTCTAATGCTGCCCGCAAATTCTGCTCGTCATCCTCGATCTGGGTTCCGGCCACGCTCGAAAACGCTCCGGCGCCGCCGCGAGATAACGCCGGCCGCATGGCGAATTCGAGGCGTCATTCATGCGAGAAAATATCGGTCTCCGGCCAGCCCGCGAGATCGAGCCGCGCGCGCGTCGGCAGAAACTCGAAGCAGCGGGCGGCGAGATCGGCGCGGCTCTCGCGCGCCAGCATGGAGTCGAGCTTCTCGCGCAGCGCATGGAGATAGAGCACGTCCGAGGCCGCATAGGCGAGCTGCGCGTCCGAGAGCGTCGCCGCGCCCCAGTCGGAGGATTGCTGCTGCTTGGAGATTTCCACGCCGAGCAATTCGCGCACGAGATCCTTCAGCCCATGGCGATCCGTGTAGGTGCGGATGAGCTTGGAGGCGATCTTGGTGCAATAGACCGGCTCCGCCATCACGCCGAAGGTCTTGGCCAGAATGGCGATGTCGAAACGCGCGAAATGGAAGAGCTTCAGCACCTTCGGATCGGCGAGCATGCGCGTCAGATTGGGCGCCGCGGTCTGGCCCGGCGCGATGCGCACGAGATCGGCGTCGCCATTGCCGCCGGAGAGCTGGACGAGGCAGAGCCGGTCGCGATGCGGATTGAGGCCGAGCGTTTCCGTGTCTATGGCGACGACGGGGCCGAGATCGGCGCCGTCCGGCAGGTCGCCCGTATGCAGGCGGATGGTCATGGGCTTTTGATTCGCTTTCTCGAGGGAGAGCGATCTTTAGCCGATTTCCGGGGGCTTTGTCGAAGCGGAGGCTCGGAAACCGCTATGGCGCATCCCAATAGCCGAAGGGCCGCTTCGACAATTCAGAGTTGAAATAGCGTGGGTCACCCGAGACCTCGCGGCCGAGCCAGCCCGGGCGCTCGAAGCTCTCCCCCTCGGAGCCGAGCTCGATCTCGGCGATGATGAGCCCGTCATTCTCGCCCAGGAACACGTCGACGGTCCAGATATGGCCGCCGAACACTTCCTCATAGCGCGTCTTCTCGATCAGCGGCCGCTCGCACAGGCGATCGAGAATGATCTGCGCATCCTCGACGGGAATGGGATATTCGAACTCCGAGCGGGTGACGTTGGACATGCGTCCCTTGATCGTCAGAAAGGCGGCGCCGCCGGCGATGCGCACGCGCACAACGCGATCCTCGGCGCGCGAGAGATAGCCCTGGCGAAAGGCCACGCCGTCGTTGCGCGGTCGCCACAGCTCACGCGTGACCAGAAACTTCCGCTCGATCTCCACGCCCATGCCTTCCTCCTCCTGCTCAGATCGCCAGAGCGGCGGCGCGCTCGACGCCTTTGGGAAAATTCACATTGAGCCGCGGATCGGCGTCGAGCGCGGCGAGCGCCTCGGCGAGGCGGCGCTCGTCCTCGCTCTCCAGAGCGACGCTCTCCATCGGCGCGGGGCCGATCTGCATCCGCACGAATTCCGCCGCGCAGCCGCGAAAGGAAAAGCGCAGCCGCGACTTGCGCACCGCGACGGCGCGCAGCGCGGGGCAGGGCGCGACGATCTCCGCGAGAAAATGCGCTTCGTCATAGGCGGCGCGATCGAGCCGGCTCAGCGGCAGCGCCAGGGCCGCGGCGGCGGCGGCGAGACGCTCGGCCGTCACCGGAAAGGGCGCCCGGAAGGCGGGCTCCCATAATTCCAGCCCATCGTCGACGCGCAGCAGACGTTTCACCTCGAGCGCGTCGTCGCGAATCTTCGCGGAGTGCGGCGTCAGCGCGTTCAGCAGATAGGTCTCGTCGCTGCGGCGCGGCAGGCTCGTCGGCGAGCCGAGCTCGGCCTCCAGCGCCGCGAGATCGGCGCCGAAGATGCGCCATTCCCAACGTGGCGTCGCATTCGGCTGGAGCGCGTCCATGGGACCTCTCACTCTTACGGCGAGCGCCGCTGGCGCGCAGCCTACCGAGGCTTGCAATCTGCGTCGTGACGAATGACGCATCGAAACGACATTTAGCGCGGCGGCGGCCGGAGAGGATGGCGCCATCGTTCGCTGTTCAGAAACACGGCGAATAAGATGGCGCAACATCGGCGTCCGAGATAGAGCACAGATGTGGCCTCGGCCCGATTCGTGGATCACTCGCGACGCATGAACGACATCACGCCGGATTCGGCTTTTCGACAGGCGCGCGCGCGCCATGAGGCGGGACAGATCGACGAGGCTGCGGCGCTCTATCGCGGCGTTCTCGATCGCTGGCCGCGACATGCCGACAGCCTGCATCTTCTCGGCCTGCTCGAGGCGGAGCGCGGCGCGCCGGAGACGGGCCTCGCGCTGATCGCCGAGGCGATGGCGATAGCGCCCGGACAGGCGATCCATCACAACAGCCGCGCGCTCGCTCTGCGCGCGCTGGGGCGGCTCGAGGAGGCGGTCGTGGATTATCGCGCCGCGGTCGCGCTGCGGCCCGGCTCCGGCGCATTGCATTGCAACCTCGCCAGCGCGCTGATGGATCTCGGCCATGGCGCCGCCGCCGCCGCGCATTACGCCGAGGCCGCGCAATGCGCGCCGGATCAGCCGGCGATCTGGTACAATCTCGCCAATGCGCTGGCCGAGATCGGCCCCGCCGCGCAGGCGGAGGCGGCCTTTCTGCGCGCCATAGAGCTCGAGCCGCGGCTCGTCGAGGCGCAGGGCAATTTCGGCCGCTGGCTGATGCGGCGCGGCCGCTGGAGCGAGGCCGCCGCGCGTCTCACCATCGCCGTGCGTCTCGCGCCCGGCGACGCCAATTATTGGAACAATCTCGCCGTCGTGCTGCAGGAGCTCGGCCGCCACGCCGAGGCGATCGTCTGCTATGAGAGCGCGCTGGCGCTGAAGCCCGATCTCTCCGACGCGCATTACAATCTCGGCTGCCTGCTGCATCTCGAGGGACGCACCGATGACGCGGTGGCGCGCCACCGCGCCGCCATTGCGGCCGATCCCGGCCATGGCGGCGCGCGCATCGCGCTCTGCATGGCGGAACTGCCGATCCTCTATGAGACGCAGGAGGAGGTCGCCATTCGTCGCGTGCGCTATGCGCAGGCGCTCGCAGCGCTCTCCGCTTCCGCGCAGGACGCGGCGATCGCCGCCGCGCTCGCGCCGGCGATCGCCGCGACGCAGCCCTTCTTCCTTCCCTATCAGGGCGAGGACGATCGGCAATTGCAAACGCTCTATGGCGAATTCGCCTCCCGTGTTCTCGCGCAGGCGCATCCCGCCGCGCCGCTCGCGCCGCCGCCGGCGGAGGGCGAGCGCATACGCGTTGGAATCGTCAGCGGCTTCTTCTGCCGCCATACCGTGTTCCGTCTTTTTCTCGAGAGCTGGATCGAGAAGCTCGATCGCGCGCGTTTCGAGATCATCGGCTTCCATACGGGCAAGACCGAGGACGCCGAGACGATTCGCGCCGCGCAGGCCTGCGACCAATTTCCGCGCGAGCCTTCGACGCCGGAAGGTTGGCGCGAGACCATTGTCGCCGCGGCGCCGCATGTTCTGCTCTATCCCGAGATCGGCATGGATCCCGTGTCGGGCTGGCTCGCGGCGCAGCGTCTCGCGCCCGTGCAATGCATGGCCTGGGGCCAGCCGGAGACGAGCGGCATGCCGACGATCGACCATTTTCTGTCGAGCGAGCTGATGGAGCCCGAAGGCGCCGAGCGCTTCTATACCGAGCGTCTCGTGCTTCTGCCCAATCTCGGCCTGCATTACACGGCGGAAACGCTCGCGCTGCAAAAGCTCGATCGCTCGCTCTTCGACGCCGAGCCGCACGCGCCGATCTTCTTCTCGGGACAAGCGCTCTACAAATATCTGCCCTGCTACGATTCCGTTTATCCGCGCATCGCCGCGGCGATCGGGCCGTGCAAATTCCTCTTCATCGCCTTCGCCAAGAGCGCAGAGGTGACTGCGGTCTTCCGCGCGCGGATGCAGCGCGCCTTCGCCGCCGCGGGACTCTCCGCGGAAGATCATTGCGTGATCTTGCCGCAAATGCCGCAAGAGCTGTTCGTCGCCACAGCGGCCGCTTCGGATGTCATTCTCGACACGCCCGGCTGGTCCGGCGGCCGCTCGACGCTCGATCTGCTCGGCGCCGATCGCCCGATCGTGAGCCTGCCGGGTGCGTTCATGCGCGGGCGCCATACGGCCGCGATTCTGCGCCGCATCGGCTGCGAGGAGACGATCGCCGCCTCGCTCGATCATTATGTCGAGATCGCGGTGCGGCTGGGGCGCGACCGCGCTCATCGCGCCGGGCTCGCCGCTTGCGTCGCCGCCGAGAAGCACAGAGCTTTCGAGGATATGGATTATATTCGCGCGCTCGAGGATTTTCTCGAGACGGCCGTGCGCGGCGGTTGAAAGGCCGCGCCGGCTACAGCCGATCTCGCCGGCTCAGATCTTCTGAAGCGTCCGCTTTTTGGCGACGGCGCCTGTCGGCGCTTCGCGCGGCTGCGCCGGCGAGCGGCGCCGCGGGGCAGGGGGCGTGAAAACGAAGCTGCGCCCGCCGAGCACGCCGCGATAGGGCGCGCTCGCGTCGTAGCGCGTGAGATCGAAGCTGACATACGTGTTCGGCACGCCGACCGAAAGCACAGCCTCGTCATGGGCGATGACGTCGACCTCGAGCGCCTCGTCCGGTCGATCGGGGTCGTGAAGGTGAATGCGTCCTTTCATCTCATCCTTACTTCATTGTAGCGACGCTCGACGGAATGATCGATGCTCCAGACGATAGCGACGGCGCCGAAGCCTGGCGGAATCGGCCGCGCTCTCATTTGGCGTGCTGCAATGACGGCTTCGAAAAGTCATCGCCGACCGAAATATCTTCGCGCTCGCTCCCGCAGCGCAGAATGACGTAGAAAATACGTGAGACTCGAAAAAAAGTCAACAATGTTGAGTTGGCGAGCCGCATATTCGATTGACCACCGGCGATGCGCGCATATTTTGCGCGCGTAGGGGCGGGAAGGATTTCGAGATGCAGGCGAAGCGGAAAGAAAGCCGCGGCGGAGAGAAGACGCGCGAGCGCATTCTCCGGGCGGCGCTCGCACGTTTCGGCTCCGCCTCTTATGAGGACGTCAAGCTTCGCGACATAGCGGCCGATGTCGGCGTGGATGTCGCGCTCGTCCACCGCGCCTTCGGCTCCAAGGAGCAGCTCTTTGCGGCGGCGCTGACGGCCTCGCGGGCGAAGGAGCGGCCGGTCGTCTCGGAAGGGCGCAGCCTCATCGCGCAATATGCCGAGGGCCTGTACGACGAGCGTGAGAATGAGACGCTGCAGATCGTCGTGCGCTCCATGACCAATCCGCAAGCGCGCGACGTATTGCGTATGCGCAGCGGCCCGGAGTTCATCGGCCCTATCGCCGCGACGCTCGAAGGGCCGGCGGCGCAGGAGCGCGCCATTCTTTTCAACGCCTGCCTCTTCGGAATCTCGATATTGCGCCAAGTCCTCGGCGAGGAAGCGCTCCAGGACGCCAATGAAGCGACGATGCGTCCTCTGATCGAGCGTGTGCTCGCCGCCTGCCTCGCGCCACAAGGCGTGGCCGAGGAAGTCGCAGCGGAGAAAGCGAGCGTCCCGCCGGCGCTCGAGCCGAGCCGCGCCGAAGCTCGCCCCAAAAAAAAGAAGGCGGCGCGAGCGGCGCCCAAACGCTCCGCTGCGCGCAAGTAGCGGAGAGTCCCTGCGACATGCGCGCCGATGGATAAGCTCGCGGCGCCGCCTATATTCCATCTTTGCGTATGCGCGCGGACGCTCGGCCCAGCTTCAGCGACGTGGAGGCGAGACCAATGGAGCAGCCCCCGAAGGACAAGGCCTGGTCTTTTCATCTCGCCTATTTTCTGCTGGCGCTGATCGGCGTGCTCATATTGCAGCAGATGTGGACGGTCTATCGGCAGACCGAGGTCGTTCCCTACAGCGAGTTCCAAACTCTGCTGCGCGACAGCAAGATCGCCTCGGTCGAGGTCGGCTCCGACATAATGCGCGCGACTCTGAAGGAGCCGATGAAGGATGGCCGCAAGCAGATCGTCGCCGTGCGCGTGCCGACCGACGTCGCCGCGGAGCTGGAGGCCGCCAATGTCAAATATTCGGGAATTGTCGAAAACACCTGGGTCTCGACCCTGCTCTCCTGGATCGTGCCGATCGCTCTGTTTTTTCTCGTCTGGAGCTATTTGTCGCGCCGCATGACGCAAGGCTTGGGCTCGGTCATGCAGATCGGCCAGAGCCGAGCCAAGATTTTCGTCGAGACCGATGTGAAGGTCGGCTTCGCCGATGTCGCCGGCGTCGACGAGGCGAAGGAGGAATTGCAGGAGATCGTCGCTTTTCTCAAAGACCCCAAGACTTATGGGCGTCTCGGCGCGCGCGTCCCCAAAGGCATTCTTCTCGTCGGCCCGCCCGGCACCGGCAAGACTCTGCTCGCCCGCGCGGTGGCGGGCGAGGCGGGCGTGCCCTTCTTCTCCATCACCGGCTCGGAATTCGTGGAGATGTTCGTCGGCGTCGGCGCCGCACGCGTGCGCGATCTCTTCACGCAGGCGCGCGCCTCCGCGCCCTGCATCATCTTCATCGACGAATTGGATGCGCTGGGCCGCGCGCGTGGAATCTCCGGCCTCTCCGGCGGCCATGACGAGAAGGAGCAGACGCTCAATCAATTGCTCGCCGAATTGGACGGATTCGATCCTTCTTCCGGCGTCGTGCTGCTCGCCGCCACCAATCGGCCCGAGGTGCTCGATCCGGCGTTGCTGCGGGCCGGGCGCTTCGATCGGCAGATTTCGGTCGATCGGCCGGACAAGATCGGCCGCGCCGCGATATTGAAAGTGCATTTGCGCAAGATAAAGCTCGGCGCCGATATCGATCCCGCGCAGATCGCGGCGATGACGCCGGGCTTCACCGGCGCCGATCTGGCCAATCTCGTCAATGAGGCGGCGACTTTGGCGACGCGCCGGCGCGCGGTCTCGGTGACATTGGACGACTTCACCTCTGCGATCGAGCGCGTGCTCGCCGGGCCGGAGAAGCGCAATCGCCTGCTGCATCCGCGCGAGCGGCGCATCGTCGCCTATCACGAGATGGGCCATGCGATCGTCGCCATGGCGCTGCCGGATATGGATCCGATCAAGAAGGTCTCGATCATTCCGCGTGGCATGGGCGCGCTCGGCTACACGATGCAAATGCCGACCGAGGATCGCTATCTGATGACGCGCTCGGAGCTGATGAATCGCATGACGGTTCTGCTCGGCGGCCGCGCTGCGGAGATGAATGTGTTCCACGAGGCGACGACCGGCGCCGCGGACGATCTGCAACGCGCCACCGAAATGGCCCGCTCCATGGCGACGCGCTATGGCATGGAGCCCGCGGTCGGCCAAGCCTCCTATATCGCCGAGCGGCCGCGCTATCTCGACATCGCCGATCTCGGCCAGCGCTCCGACGCGAGCGAGGAGACCAGCGCGCGCATCGACCGCGCCGTGCGGGAGCTGGTTCAGGAGGCTTTTTTGCGCGCGACGCGGATTTTGAAGGAATGCGCGAGCGTGCATGAGGAGACGGCGAAGCGCCTGCTCGATGAGGAGACGTTCACGGAGGAGGAGTTGGAGCCGATAAGGGCGGAGGTGGAAGCGCGAATGGGCTCCGACGCGTCGGCGTCAATCGGCTGGCGTGAAGCGTAAGCTCGGAGGCAATGGGCGCGTCTGTCAAGGACTGGAGGGCTACTATCCCCAATATCCCCGTATTTCCTTCCCGCTATTGTGGGTTACGGGCATAACTCCATCGGAGTTGCAGTCGCCTCCTCCTTGCGAGCGTAAATAGAAGGCGTATCGAATCGAATAAAGGCGCCTCATGCTCACCGACAGCCGCGAGATCATACGCCGCCTCGAACGCGAAGGCTGGAAGCATGTTCGCTCGAAAGGCTCGCATCGGCAATACAAGCATCCGATGAAGATCGGACGAGTCACCGTCTCCCATCCGAATAAAAATATTCCGCCGAAGACCGTGGCCGACATCTATCGCCAAGCCGGCTGGCCAAAGGACTGACTATTCCGCGGCGCGCGAGAGCTTGTCCCATGGAGCTTCGATCGCGATGATCATAGTGGCGCCATCGAAGCTCTCCGCCCAATTCGGGTCGGCTTTGATCTCCGAAAGATCGCGTGTCGGAGGAAACGGCAGCCCGTCCTCGCGCATTCCCTCCGCCCATAGCTCCAGCGCCTCCGTCGCCATGGCGAACAGATCGTCGAGCTCGTCGGCGGCCGAGAAGCAGCCGGGCGCGTCGGGAAAGCTCACGCCATAGGCGCTCTCGCCTTCCTGGTGAATGATGGCGATATAGGGTTTCATGCGACGCCCATTGTCCTCGTCGAGGAAGGATAGCGCATTTCGCTCGTTTTGCTATGAGCCTGACGGCTCCGAAAGTGAACTCTCGGACGCCCGCGGTCGTAACCTTCTAGGCCTTCGCAAACTACCAGGCAACCCACGCTCTGAAAAGCCGGCAACCGCGCTCATTCGCACGGAACGAGCGCGTCGCGTGGCGCATTCGGAGGCCAGCTGTCGAGTTCTCTTGCTCGCTCGTTGGAAAGCTGAGCCCGACACGCCAGCTCGTTCATTGGAGCAATAGAGCCGCCGCCACCGCCCCAGAAGGCGCAATCCGAGTCGCGAAACACGATCCACGCTCGTTGCGCTGCTCTGAGCTTGGCCTTTTCCTGCGGATCGAGATGACACGCCACAGCTCGATACGATTTGTTCAGCTTCTCGTCGGCGGCGCGAAAGTCATTCATCGCGCAGTCGGTCATATTGCGTTGTGATATGGCCCCGTCCCAGCACGAACCGGAGCGCCGCGGCGTAGAATTGGCTGCGGTTTCGGCGTGAGAGGCCGCGCCGAACGCAATCGATAGAATCGCTGCAACGGTAACGGAAGAGCAGGCGATGTCGAGATGTACGCTATGCCCTCGCATTCGGCGCCCTCTTTCGATTTCGCAAGTCAAATTACTTCGAGCGAGCAATTGTCGTTGATTACTGCGCGCGACAGGGCGCAAAAAGTCGGACCGCAATGGAACGCGCCGAGGCGCGTTCCTTCTCGCGATTCCTGTCACCCCAAGGTCTTCTTCAACTCCGCCAGAATCGCATCGCCCATCTGGCTCGTGGAGACCGGCTTGTCGTTCGGCCCGGCGATGTCGGCGGTGCGCAGGCCGGCGGCCAGCACATCGGCGATCGCCTTGTCGATCGCATCGGCGACCGGGGTCAGGCCGAAAGAATAGCGCAGCGCCATCACCAAAGAGCCGATCATGGCGATCGGATTGGCGAGCGCCTTGCCGGCGATGTCTGGCGCGGAGCCGTGGCAGGGCTCATAGAGCGCCTTGCGCTTGCCGGTCGCGGCATCCTCGCCGCCGAGCGAGGCGGAGGGCAGCATTCCGAGCGAGCCGGTCAGCATGGAGGCGACGTCCGACAGAAGATCGCCGAAGAGATTGTCGGTGACGATCACGTCGAACTGCTTGGGCCGGCGCACCAGCTGCATGCCCAGCGCGTCGGCGAGCATATGCTCGAGCTGCACGTCGGCGTATTCGCGGGCGTGCAGGGCGGTCACCACCTCGCGCCACAGCAGGCCGGACTTCATCACATTGGCCTTCTCGGAGGATGTGACCTTGTTGGAGCGCTTGCGGGCGAGCTCGAAGGCGATGCGGGCGATGCGCTCGATCTCATAGGTCTCATAGACCTGCGTGTCGACGCCGCGCTTCTGGCCATTGCCGAGATCGGTGATCTCCTTGGGCTCGCCGAAATAGACGCCGCCGGTCAGCTCACGCACGATCATAATGTCGAGGCCGTCGACGAGATCGGGCTTCAGCGAGGAGGCGTCGACCAGCGCCGGATAGCAGATGGCGGGGCGCAGATTGGCAAAGAGGCCGAGATCCTTGCGCAGGCGCAAGAGGCCGGCCTCGGGGCGCACGTCATAGGGAACGCCGTCCCATTTCGGCCCGCCGACGGCGGCCAGCAGCACGGCGTCTGCGCTCTGAGCGAGAGCCATGTCGGATTCGCTGATCGCCTGACCATGGGCGTCATAGGCGGAGCCGCCGACGAGGCCCTTCTCCGTCTCGAAAGAGGCGACGCCGGCGGCGCTCAGAAAGGCGATGAGCTTTTCGGCCTCGGCCATGATTTCCGGGCCGATGCCGTCGCCCGGCAGGAGAAGGAGCTTGTAGGCGGCCATGAAATCCTCTCTATCTCTGGTTCTCGGGGTTGCGCCGTCAATAAGGCGCGCGCCGGCGCAAGGCAACATCGCGGAGAAATCCATCGTGATGCGACAATCTGTCCGCAGCGGCCGGCTTGCCGGGATCGCGACGGCCGTGCAGCCTGCGTTTCGAGCCCCATAAGGAGCCCCGCTTCGCGCCCGTCCATTTGGCCGGCGTGAAGGATAAAAACGAAAAGAGGAGACGCGTTTCATGTCGAAATCGAAGATCGTGGCGGCCGCTCTGCTCGCGACCGCGCTCACCGCCGGCCGCGCCGAGGCCTTCTGCCTGTTCTCCTGCGATCCGACCGCAGACAACGCCCGCTCGGTTTTCGAGAATCGGCTGAAGCAGAAGTTCGATCCAGACGTCAAGGTGGTCAAATTCGAGGTGTCGCGTTTCTGGCAGCTGGATGTCGAGGGCGCCGGCCATAAGGCCGTCGAATTCTACTTCACCGGCACGGCGGAGTTCCCCAAGGGCGCCAATCTCGATTGCAAGCCGGACGAGGCCGGGGCCGTGAAAGAGGGCTGCTCGGCCAGCAAATATTATTCGACGACCGTCTCCAATCAGGAGATCAAGGGCCGGCAATATATCGAGCCGGGCGCCACGATCGAATTCAAGGACGAGACGCGCTTCGATCAAGCCCCGAGCGGCTGGAAGGGCCAGGACGGCAAGGCCTATTGATCGGGCGATCGGCGCCGCCCCTTCCCTAGGCCCGCGCAATTGGTGTAGAAGGCCCGCGACAAGAACATGCGCGGGCCGCGGGGCGGGCGGAAACCGGGCGTCGGGAGACAGCGGTTCATGCAGCAGGTTATCATCGTCATCCACCTGATGGTGGTGGTCGCTCTCGTCGTTCTGATTCTCTATCAGAAGTCGGAGGGCGGCGCGCTCGGCATCGGCGGCGGCGGCGGCCTGTTCACCGGCCGCGGCCAGGCCAACGCCGTCACCCGCGCCACCGGCATTCTCGGCGCCATTTTCTTTCTGACGAGCATCGCGCTCACTGTTCTCCCGGCCTGGGAGCGCGGCAGCGAGGGGGTCGATCCGGGCAGGCTGGAGCTCAAGGAGATCCCGCCGGCCGGCGCGCCGGCGACGGGCGCCTCGACGCCGGCTCCGGCGGAGAAGAAAGAAAGCATCTTCGACCAGCTGCAGCGCGTCCAGCAGCAGCGCCAGGGCGCGACGCCGCCGGCCGCCGAGCCGCCTGCGGCCGCCGCTCCGGCGCCGGAAGGCGCGAAGGAGCCCGAGGCGAAAGCCCCGGAGGGCGCAGACAAGGCTCCGGCCGAGCAGAAATGAGGCGCGGGCGGCTCGCGAGGGCCGCCCTTCGCAGCTTCGGTCAGCGGACGGCCGGTGGAATTCCGCCGGCCGACGAAAAAAGTCTTTTCCGAATCGATCCAGAGGCGATAAGCGTAAGCTCCCATGGCGCGGTACATCTTCATCACCGGCGGCGTGGTCTCCTCACTCGGCAAGGGCTTGGCGTCAGCGGTGCTCGGAGCATTGCTTCAGGCGCGTGGCTACACGGTGAGGCTGCGCAAGCTCGATCCCTATCTCAACGTCGATCCTGGCACGATGAGTCCGTACCAGCACGGCGAGGTCTTCGTGACCGACGACGGCGCCGAGACCGATCTCGATCTCGGCCATTATGAGCGTTTCACCGGACGTCCCGCTTGTCGCCAAGACAATGTGACGACCGGGCGCATCTATCAGGACATCATCGCCAAGGAGCGGCGCGGCGACTATCTCGGCGCGACGATCCAGGTGATTCCTCACGTCACCAACGCCATCAAGGAATTCGCCCTCGAGGGCAATGACCATGTCGATTTCGTCCTGATCGAGATCGGCGGCACGGTGGGCGACATAGAGGGCCAGCCCTTCTTCGAGGCGATCCGCCAGCTCGGCAATGAGCTGCCGGAGAAGCATTGCATCTATATCCATCTGACGCTGCTGCCCTTCATCCCCAGCGCCGGCGAGCTTAAGACCAAGCCGACGCAGCATTCGGTGAAGGAGCTGCGCTCCATCGGCATTCAGCCGGATATTCTGCTCTGCCGCACCGATCGCGAGATTCCGCGCGAGGAGCGCCGCAAGCTCGGCCTCTTCTGCAATGTCCGCGAGAACGCCGTCATCGAGGCGCGTGACGCCGCCCATATCTACGACGTTCCGCGCGCCTATCACGCGGCCGGGCTCGACGCGCAGGTTCTCGCCGCCTTCGGCATAGACCCAGCGCCCAAGCCCGATATGAGCCGCTGGAATGCGGTGACGCAGCGCGTCAACAATCCCGAAGGCGAGGTCACGATCGCCGTCGTCGGCAAATATACCGGCATGAAGGACGCCTATAAGAGCCTCATCGAGGCTCTGGCGCATGGCGGCATCGCCAATCGCGTGAAGGTCAATCTCGACTGGATCGAATCGGAAGTGTTCGAAAGCTCCGATCCGGCCGCCCATCTCGAGCATGTGAACGGCATTCTCGTGCCCGGCGGCTTCGGCCAGCGCGGCGCCGAGGGCAAGATTCTCGCGGCCCGCTTCGCCCGCGAGCGCGGCGTTCCCTATTTCGGCATCTGCTTCGGCATGCAGATGGCGGTCATAGAAGCGGCGCGCGCCCTCGCCGGCATAGACAAGGCCAATTCCACCGAATTCGGCCCCTGCGAGGAGCCCGTCGTCGGCCTGATGACCGAGTGGCTGCGCGGCAATGCGCTGGAGCAGCGCTCCGCGAGCGGCGATCTCGGCGGCACCATGCGCCTCGGCGCCTATCCCGCCCATTTGAAGCCGGGCTCGCGCATCGCCGCCATCTACGGCCGCTGCGACATATCGGAGCGCCACCGCCACCGCTATGAGGTGAACGACGCCTATCGCGAGCGGTTGGAGGCGCATGGCCTCTCCTTCGCCGGCGCCTCGCCGGATGGCGTGCTGCCGGAGACGGTCGAGATACCCGACCATCCCTGGTTCATCGGGGTGCAATATCACCCGGAGCTGAAGTCCCGCCCCTTCGAGCCGCATCCGCTCTTCGCCAGCTTCATCGAGGCGGCCAAGGCGCAGAGCCGGCTGGTGTGACGCCATAAGCGAGAGCGAGTCTCTGAGGGCTCGCTTTGCGCTCGGAGCTACTCGGCTCGCTCGAGGCTCCGAGCGAGCGTCGGCGCCGCCGCCGCGTCGCCGGCCCGCCACGCCGCGCGGACGGCGAGGAAGGCCGCCGTCAGAAACCCCACCGTCGTCAGAGTGAAGCTCACGCCCGCAATCAGGGGAAAATGCGGCTCGACCGGCGGCAGCGTCGCGGGATCGATCTTCGGCGTCAGCGCGCGCAGCGCGAAGGACAGCGGATTGTTGAATGTTCCGAAGCAGATGGCGACGATCATCCAGATCGGCGGCCGTATGGCGTATTGGCGGAACAGCAGCCCGAAGACGAAGACGAACTGCGCCATCATCAGATAATCGATATGGGCGCGGATGAGATCGTCGCGCCGGGGAATGGCCTGGGCGAGCGCGCTGTCCGGGTAGAACAGAGTGACGCCCAGGATCCAGGCGATGGCGAGCGCCATGCCCAGCAGCAAGGTCGCAAAGGCGAGCACAAAAGCATTGCGCGACGGCAGGCGCGCCAGGATAGAATGCGGTTTCATCATCGACTCTCCAAGGCCCCTGGTCGGGGAGGGCGCGATCGTCGCGCGGGGCGCGCGCGCGGAAGAAGAGCGCAGGGACCGTTGTGCGCCGGGCATTTTGCCCGATCTTTCCGGGCGGGCGCGGCGCTTCCTGCGGATCGCATTGGCGGCCCTGGCGATTCCTGCTTTACTCGGCGATGCTGGGAAAGAGCCGGAGCGATGCCCGATGCAATTGATCATTCGCCTCATCATGCGCCTCGTCGCCATTGTGGGCTTTTGCCTCGCGCTCGCCATCGGCTGGGTGATGGACGACGCCAATCGCTCCATTCGCGCCGAGACGCAGGCCTCGGCCGAGCGCGTCGCCCATGAGCTCGAGCATCTCTTCTGGCGTGAGATTCTCTGGCGCGGCAGTCTTCGGCGCGACAATATTCTGCCCATTCCCAATTGGGAGTCGCTCGCCACTTTGAAGCTCGTCTCGCCCGGCGTCTGCATTACTTTCGCGCCCGGGACGGAGGAGCCGCGCGTGCTGTGCAGCCAGATGGATGGCGTCGGCGTCGAGGCGCCGCACTGGTTCACCCGCGCTTTCGATCTTCTGTTCGGCGCGCCGGCGCCGGTGTCGCGGCCGCTCACCGTGCGCCAGCCGGAGACGGGCGCCGTGGTGGCGCGGGCCGATCAGGGCGCCGCGGTGCGACAGGCCTGGCGCGAAATCTCCATCGTCGCCGGTGTCGCCGCCTCCATGGCGGTCGGCGTCTGCCTGCTGGCGGCGCTCGCCATCTTCCATGCGCTGGCGCCGACGCAGATCATCGTCGACGGGCTGCGCCGGCTCGAGACGGGCAATTACCGCCACCGCGTCAAATCCTTCACCAGCGGCGAGTTCGGCCTCATCGCCCGCGCCGTCAACGACCTCGCCGAGCGATTGGCGCAGACGACGGCGGAGCGCGTCGCGCTGACCAAGCGGCTGTTCGAGGTGCAGGAGGAAGAGCGCCGCGCTCTGGCGCGCGATCTCCATGACGAGTTCGGCCAATGCCTGACGGCGACCAGCGCCTTCGCCGCGGCGATCGAGGCGGGGGCGTCCGACCGGCCCGATCTCGCCGCCGACGCGCGCTCCATCGGCAAGGTGGCGCGGCGCATGACGATGACCCTGCGGGAGGCGCTGGCGCGGCTGCGCTCGCAGGATCTCGACGAATTGGGCCTCGAGGCCTGCCTCGTTCAGCTCGTCGCCGGCTGGAACGCGCAGACGGCGCCTCGTGCGGTCGTGCATCTCGATCTGATGGGCGATCTCGCCGGCGTGCCGCCCGCGGTCTCCACCAGCGTCTTCCGCATCGCGCAGGAATGCCTCACCAACGCCATGCGCCACGGCCGGCCGAGCGAGGTTTTTCTGCGCGTGGAGCGGCTCGCCTCCAATGATGGTTTCGTCGCGCTCACTGTGGAGGACGACGGCGAGGGCGATCCGACGCGCATCGATTTTTCCGCCGGCCATGGGTTGCTGGGAATGCGCGAGCGCGTCTCGGCCTTCGGCGGCAGCCTCTCCATCGACCGCGCCGCGCGCGGCGTTTGCGTCGCGGCGCGCATTCCGCTGGCGCCGGCCAATTCCAACGCCGCCGGCGCATTCGGGCGCGCGGCGTGAGCGGCCTTTCGGTCCTCCTCGTCGACGATCATCCGATCGTGCGGGAGGGCTATCGACGCCTGCTCGAGCGCCAGCCGGGCTTTCGCGTCGTCGGCGAGGCGGATAGCGCCGCCGCGGCCTATCAGGCCTATCGCAAATTCTCGCCCGATGTGGTGGTGATGGATCTGCAGCTCACCGGCGGCGCCGGCGGGCTGGAGGCGGTGCGCCATATAAGGCAATGGGACAAGAAGGCGCGCATTCTCGTCGTCACCATGCATGACGCCGCCGCCTATGCGCTGAAGGCTTTCGAGGCCGGCGCCAGCGGCTTCGTCACCAAGGGCGGCGAGGCGGCGGAGCTGGTCCGCGCGGTGGAGACGGTCGCCCATGGCGGCCGCGCGCTCGGCGACGACATAGCGCGGGAGATCGCGGCGGAGCGCCTCGCCGAGGGGCGCTCGCCCATTGATGATCTCGGGCCGCGCGAGACGGAGATTCTGCGCCTCGTCGCCTCCGGCCGCACGACGGACGAGATCGCCGGGGCGCTCAATCTCAGCGCCAAGACGGTGCAGAATTATCACTATCAGATCAAATCCAAGATGGGCGCCCGCACGGACGCGCATCTCGTCTGGCTCGCCATCGGCGCCGGCCTGGTCGGCGGCGAGGGGGCGATGTGAGACGACGCGCCCCCTCCCTCACCCTCCCCCGCTTCGCGGGAGAGGGAAGGCGGCGACGTGACGCGAAACGTCGATGAAGCGTGCAATCTGCTCCCTCTCCCGCGAAGCGGGGGAGGGCTGGGGAGGGGGCCTTCGGGCTCGAATAAGTCCGACCCGCCGGCCTCGCGCCGATGCGCTTTACGACTTCGTCTTCTCGGTCAGAATCCTCTCGAGGTCGGCCTCGGAAATCTCGCCGCTGTATTTGTCGCCATTGATGAAGAAGGTCGGCGTCGAATTAATGCCGAATTTCTCCGCGGCGCGGTCGCGCACCTTGCTCACATTCTCGTAGAGCTGCTGATCCTTCAGCGTCGCCTCGAATTTCTCCTGGCCGAGCCCGGTCTGCTTCAGCACGCCGGCGAGGCCGTCGAGCGGCTTGTCGACGAAGGCCCAGTTCTTCTGCTGGGCGAAGAGCAGATCGACCACCGCATCGCGCTTGTCGCCGGCGTTGCGCGCCAGCATGAAGGCCGCCGTGGCCAGCGGATCGAGCGGGAACTCGCGCAGGATGAACTTCACCTTGCCGGTGTCGATGAAATTCTTCTTCAGCGTCGGATAGACGTCCTTGTGGAAGGCCGCGCAATGGCTGCAGGTCATGGAGGCGTATTCGACGATGGTGATCGGCGCGTCGGCCTTGCCCTCGACGATATCCGGCAGGGCGTTCGGCCCCATCAGCTCCTCGACCGGGATCTTGCCGCTCGGCGCCTTCTCGGCGAAGGCGGGCGCAGTGAGGCCGAAGACGGCGAGAGCCGCCGCGGCGAGCGCGGCGCGACGGGAAAATCGAAGGTCGAAGCTGGGCATGGACGCTCCATAGGGTCGCGGAACCAGCGGAGCATAGAGCATTTTCGGGCCGCGGGGAATCGGCGGAGAGAGCGGTCTCTCCACCGTCGCGCAAATTGCTACCTCACCGTCAGCGCGACGCCGCCCACGCCTTCGATCTCGCCCGTCACATGGTCCCCGGAAACGATCGGCCCGACGCCGGCCGGCGTTCCGGTGAAGATGAGATCGCCCGCCTCCAGCCGCACGAATTGCGACAGGATCGCCACGATCTCCGCGACGCTCCAGATCATGTCGGAGAGATCGGCGTCCTGCCGCATCGCGCCATTGACGGCGAGGCTGATGCGGCCCTTTCCCGGATGGCCGATGCGCGTCGCCGGCGCCAGCGCCCCCAGCGGCGCGGAATTGTCGAAGCCCTTGGAGAGGTCCCAGGGCCGCCCTGCCTTTCGCGCCTCGCTCTGCAGGTCGCGGCGGGTGAGGTCGATGCCGGCGCCATAGCCGAACACATGGGCGAGCGCGTCCTCGCGCGCAATAAACGCTCCGCCGCTCCCGATCGCCGCTGCCAGCTCGATCTCATGATGCAGCTCGGCGGTTTGCGGCGGGTAGGGGATGGTCGCGCCGCTGGCGACCACGGCGTCGGCGGGCTTGGAGAAGAAGCAGGGCTGCTCGCGCGAGGGGTCCTTGCCCATCTCCCGCGCATGGGCGGCGTAATTCTGTCCGACGCAGAAGATGCGCCGCACGGGAAAGCGCCGGGTGTCGCCAGCGATGGCGAGGGCGGCCTGCGCCGGCGGCGGAAACAAAAATGCGCTCACTGCGAAACCTCTCGTTTCTGCGCGGAACAAGGGCGGCGGCGAGAATGTCGCGGCGCCGTCATACCTCTGAGAGACTGACGATCTATCGGAGCGATGTCAAAAGCACATGTTTCGAGGTTATTTCATGATCGAGCTTCTGTTCCGCGCATCACGCGCGCTGATTTGCGCCGCGCTGCTCGCGCCGCTGTCCGCCGTCGCCTCCGAGGAAGGCCCGCAACGTCCCATCGTCATCGGCCATCGCGGCGCCGGCGGCTATGTTCCCGAGCATACGCTCGAATCCTACGCTCTCGCGATCGAGCTCGGCGCCGATTTCATCGAGCCAGATCTCGTCTCCACCAAGGATGGCGTGCTGATCGCCCGGCACGAGCCGAACATCATCGCCACCACCAATGTGAAGAGCTTGCCGCAATTCGCGGGCCGCAAGCGCAAGGCCGTCGTCGACGGCGTCGAGCAGGAAGGCTATTTCGTCAGCGACTTCACTTGGAGCGAGATCAAGCAGATCGGCGCCGTGCAGGCCTTCTCCGAGCGCGATCCCGATTTCAACGGCCGCTTCCACATTCCGAGCTTCGACGAGATCATAGAGCTCGCCAAGCGCAAGAGCCGCGATGAAGGCCGCGTCATCGGCGTCTATCCCGAGACCAAGCATCCAACCTATCATCAAATGATCAACCTCCCGCTCGAGGATCGCCTGCTCGCCGTGCTGACGCGCCACGGCTGGAATCATCATAGCGCTCCGGTCTTCATCCAGAGCTTCGAGCAGGCCAATCTGAAATATCTGCGTAAGAAGACAACGGTTCGGCTGATCCAGCTCATCGACGCCAATGACGTCAACCCCGACGGCTCGCTGGATTTCACGCCGCCCTATGACCGGCCTTATGATTGGGCCGTCGCCGGCCGCCAAGGCAAATTCGCCGATCTCCTGAAGCCCGCCGGCCTCGCCGAGGTCCGCACCTATGCCGATGGCGTCGGGCCGTGGAAGACCTATCTCATCAGCTCCGTCTGCATACAGATCGTCAACAACGCCTGCGCCGACGCCAATGGCGATGGCTCCGTCAATGAGGCGGATCGCAAGCTGCTGCCGCCGACCTCTGTCGTCGCCGACGCCCATGCGGCCGGCCTGCTCGTGCATCCCTACACGTTCCGCAATGAGCAGCGCCGTCTCGCCAGCGATTACAAAGGCGTTCCGGTCAATGAATATCTGACCTTCTACAAGCTCGGCGTCGATGGATTGTTCAGCGATTTCGCCGATACGGCGGTGACGGCGCGCTCGCTATGGGCGCTGAAGACCGACCCCGATGCAGCGAAATGCCTGGTCAAAGGCCTCTCTGGCCATGACCAGGCTTGCCGTGGATTGCGCTGGCTCAACGCCAATTGAGATGCATGACGGACGGCGGCGGATGACGCCGCCGTCCCTTTACAAATAGCTCAGCCACCAATCGCGCCGACGCCGCTTGACGCGCGCGAACCAGGCGCAGGCGGGATAGATCGCCGCCATGATCAGCGCCCACATGACATAGGCGCCGGCGAGGCCGAGCCCGTAATTCTCTGGCGGCGGCCCGCCGCTCTCGAGGCCTTTGATATCGACGCCCTTCGCGACGGCGACGAGCAAGGCCGCCGCCAGAATGACGTAGAGATGCAGCACATAGGCGAAGAGCGGAACCCGGCCGAATGTGGCGAGCACGCGCCCGAAGGCGCCGCCCGCCCGCTCCAGCGCCGGCAGCAGCAGAAGCCCGACGCCGAGCGTCGCCAGCGCATAATGCAGCGAGGGCGGATATTTGGTGACATTGAGGAAGGACAGCGCCGTTCTGACGCCTTCTGGATAGGTCAGCCAGAGCCGCGCGTCGCCATAGACGCCAGCGAAGCGCAACGCGACAAATCCCGCGAGAAAGGCGAGGCCGAGCGTGACGAGCGCCCGCATCCGACGCTCATGCGGCCATAGGAAGATCGGCGCGAGCCCATAGCCGAGCGCGATGACGCCGATCCAGGGCAGCACGGGATAATAGACTTGGCCGCGCAGGCCGAAGGGCAGCGGCCCTTTCTCGTGCAGCACATTCCACAAGGGCGCGAAGCCGCCCAATTGCGCCGCGTGAACGCCGTCGAAGAGATTGTGCGAAAGCAGGATCGCCGCGCCGATCGCCAGCACGGCGCGCGTCGGCAGATGGACGAGGGCGGCGAGCGTGATCATGCCGCAGCCGATCGCCCAGAGCGTCCCCAGCTCGATCGCGCCCGAGCCCACCGTCCACACAGGGCTGATGACGACGATGTCGAGCAGGATCAGCCACAGCCCGCGCGTCCACAAGAAGCGCGACAGCGCGCCGCGGTCCTCGAGCGAGAGCCCGTGCAGATAGGCCGAGACGCCGGCGAGAAAGGTGAAGGTCGGCGCGCAGAAATGGGTGACGAAGCGCGTGAGGAACAAAGCGGGATAGGTGCGCTCGAGATCGGTCGGATCGAAGCGCAGCGCATCGGCGTCGAAGAAATCGCGCACATGATCGAGCGCCATGACGATGATGACGAGCCCGCGCAGCCGATCGATGGAGAGGAGCCGCGTGCCGGCGGTGAGCGCGGCGTCGTGCGGGACGCTCGGGATTTTCTCCATGGTCTTCGTCATGACGTCTCTCCGCCGGCTATCGAAAATTCAATGCGAAAATTCGATGAATGAAACAGCGGCCCTCACCCTCCCCTTCAGGGGGAGGGTCGGCCTGCGAAGCAGGACGGGGTGGGGTGACACTCCCCGAGACTCGGGGCTCACCCCCTCCCGAGCGCCTTTGGCGCTCGAACTCCCCCCTCTAGGGGGAGGTGGGGCGCGCGCTACTCGAAATCCGCCGGGTCGAACTCCCGCAGCGTGCGACAGAATTCGCAGGTCACGCCGATGCGGCCATTGTCGCCGATCATATCGCGGCGGTCCTGCGGCGCGAAGCTGCGCAAGAGATTGGCGATGCGCTCCGTCGAGCAGCGGCAGGATTCGACGATTCTGCGCGTCGGATAGACAGTGACGCCGCGCTCGTGGAACAGCGAATAGAGCAGTCGCTCGCCTGAGAGCCCCGGATCGACCAGCTCGTGATCCTGCGTCGTCGCCGCCAGCGACAGGCCTTCGACCCAGGCGTCTTCTTCGCCGTCGTCCGAAAGAGCGGCGCTCGCGGGCGCGTCGCCGGGATCGAGATCGCGCGGCCGCAAGGGCGTTCCCGGCAGATATTGCAGCAGCAGGCCGCCGACGCGCCAGCTGCGCCCGGCGGGCGTCACGCTCTCGGCCACGGCGAGGCGCACATAGCTCGGAATCTGCTCGGACTGGCGGAAATAGCGATGCGCCGCCTCGGCGAAGCCCTCGCCCTCCAGCGGCACCACGCCCTGATAGCGCGCGGCGTCGTGGTCGTGCTCCATGGTCAGCGCCAGATGGCCGCGGCCGAGCAGATCGCCCGGAGCCATGCCGGCTTTGACGCGGCTCTCGTCATAGCGCGCGAAGCCGCGCAGCTTTCCGGGCGCGTCGAAATCGACGACGATCATATCGACCGGCCCGTCGCTGCGCGTCTGCAATTGAAAGCGTCCATGCGACTCGATCAGCGAGCCGAGCAGCGTCGTCAGCGCGGCCGCCTCGCCGAGCAGGCGCGCGACGGCAGGCGGATAATCGTAATGGGTGAGGATGGAATGCGCCGCCGGCCCGAGCCGCGTCAGACGTCCGCGCAGATCGAGCGGCTCGACCGCGAAGGGCAGCAGGCTGTCGTCCTCGGCGAAGGGCGACGCCGGCCGGGCGATGGCCTCATCCGCCCGTCGCGTCATTTGCGTTTCCGCTGCGTCATGGTCCGTTCGCTCCGAAAACCCAGGCGAGCACGCCCTTTTGCGCGTGAAGGCGGTTCTCCGCCTCGTCGAACACCACCGATTGCGGGCCGTCGATCACCTCGTCGGTCACTTCCTCGCCGCGATGCGCCGGCAGGCAATGCATGAAGATCGCGTCCTTGTCGGCCGCTGCCATCAGCTTGGCGTTCACCTGGAAAGGCGAGAGCAGCGCATGGCGGCGCGCCTCCTCCTGCTCGTCGCCCATGGACACCCAGCAGTCGGAGATGACGGCGTCGGCGCCGGCGACGGCCGCGTAAGGATCGGCGGTGAGATTGAGCCGCACGCCATTGGCGCGCGCCCATTCGACCAGCTCGTCGCCGGGCGCGAGCTCCGGCGGCGTCGCGACATTGATCGTGAAGTCGAAGGGCTTGGCCGCATGGACCCAGCTCGCCAGCACATTATTGGCGTCGCCGGTCCAGGCCACGGTGCGGCCCTTTATCGGGCCGCGATGCTCCTCGAAGGTCAGGACGTCGGCCATCACTTGGCAGGGATGCGAGAGCTTGGTGAGCCCGTTCACCACAGGCACGCTGGCGTAGCGAGCGAGCTCGGTGAGATCGTCATGCGAGAGAATGCGGATGACGATGGCGTCGACGAAGCGCGACAGCACGCGGGCGGTGTCCGCAATCGTCTCGCCGCGGCCGAGCTGCATCTCATGGCCGGTCAGCATGATCGTCTCGCCGCCGAGCTCGCGCATGCCGAGATCGAAGGAGACGCGCGTGCGCGTCGACGGCTTGTCGAAGATCATCGCCAGCGTCTTGCCGGCCAGAGGCTGGTAGCTCGATCGCGCGCCGCGCACGCGCGCGGCCTTTATCGCCGCGGCGATATCGAGAATGCGTCGCAGCTCCGTCGGCGGAAGCTCGGAAATATCGAGGAAATGACGGACGCCCGTCAGCGGCGTATGGGCGGTCATCGCGCGGCTCCGGCGCTCTCGAGCTTCACACAGGCGGCGTCGAGCCGCCGCGCGGCTTCGGCCAGCTCATTCTCGCCGACGATGAGCGGCGGCAGCAGCCGCACCACATTGTCGCTCGCGGGAATGGTCAGCAGCTTGGCCTTGCGCGCCGCGGCGGCGAATTCGGCGTTGGGCACGCGCGTCTTCAGGCCGAACATCAGCCCCTCGCCGCGCACGCTCTCGATGATCGACGAATGGCGATCCTCGAGCTCGGCGAGCTTTTGGCGGAACAGCACGCCGAGGCCGGCGACGCGCTCCACGAAGCCGGGCTCCAGCACCACATCGAGCACGGCGTTGCCCACGGCGGTGGCGAGCGGATTGCCGCCATAGGTGGAGCCATGCGCGCCGACGGTCATGCCCTTGCCGGCCTCCGCCGTGGCGAGACAGGCGCCGAGCGGAAAGCCGCCGCCTATGCCCTTGGCCAGAGCGGCGATGTCCGGCGTCACGCCGGAATGCTCGACCGCCAGGAAACGCCCGGTGCGGCCAATGCCCGTCTGCACCTCGTCGACGACGAGCAGCAGCCCATGCGCGTCGCAGAGCTCGCGCAGGCCGGCCAGGAAGCGCGGCGGGGCCGCGCGCACGCCGCCTTCGCCCTGAATGGGCTCCAGCAGCACGCCGGCCGTCTGCGGTCCGACGAGCGCGCGCACGGCCTCGAGATCGCCATAGGGCGCCTGGTCGAAGCCGTCGGTCGGCGGGCCGAAGCCGTCGAGATATTTGGGATTGCCGCCGGCGGCGATGGTCGCCAGCGTGCGGCCGTGGAAGGCGCCCTCGAAAGTGATGAGCCGATAGCGTTCCGGCCGACCTTCCACCGCATGGAACTTGCGCGCGGTCTTGATCGCGCATTCGACCGCTTCGGCGCCCGAATTGGTGAAGAAGACCAGATCCGCGAATGTCGCCTGCACGAGCCGGCGGGCGAGGCGCTCGGCCTCTGGAATCTGAAAGAGATTGGAGACGTGCCAGGGCTTCGCCGCGGCGGCCGTCAAGGCGCCGACGAGATGCGGATGGCCATGGCCGAGCGAATTGACCGCGACGCCGGCGCCGAAGTCGAGATAGCGCTCGCCGTCGCTGGCGGTGAGCCAGGCGCCTTCGCCCCGCTCGAAGGCGAGATCGGCCCGCGCATAGGTCGGAAACAGCGCCGAAACCACTGGGCGACTCCTTCGCAGAGACCTCGGCTCGCCGGCGCCCGATTGGCCGCGCCGACATTCAGCGAGGGTCTGAAAATCAAAGTGCCGCCCTTCTGGGGCGGCATCTTTCTCGTGGAAACATTCTAGGTCCTCCCCTTGCGTCGGTCAAATCCCATTCCCCGCCTCGGTCTCCATGGCGACGCGGCGCCGAGACTGCGGCGAAACGACGGCGCCAGAGCCGTCGCGATCGACCACGCGACAAAGCCGCCGCGCGGCGATGACGTCCGTGAAGTCGTTCGCGCCCGACGAAATGTGTCGCCAGATGCGCCGCCATGCGTGGAATTCCATGCGTTTCGACGCCCATAGTGAGTCTTTCGCGCAACACCTGCGGGGAATGAGCGGCATTACCTTGTGGGGAACGCTGTTTCGCTTGCCAGGGACTCTTGCGCGTGATTCAACTGGTAGAGTAGCGTTCGCGTCATCGCCCACGACATCTCGTGTGGCGCCTTCAATCGAGTGTGTGTGCGTCTTGTCGACTCCGGCGTCGCCGGTTGCGCGAGCGTTCGCCGATTCTCTCGGCTGAAGCCGGCTTAATCGAGGAGGACCTTCATGTCCTGGACCGACGAGCGCGTCGAGATGCTACGCAAGCTCTGGAACGACGGCCTCAGCGCCAGTCAGGTGGCTGCCGAGATCGGCGCAGGCATCACGCGCAACGCCGTTATTGGTAAGATCCATCGTCTCGGACTCGCGCAGCGCGCCAAGACGCCCATTGCGGCGCGTCCCCGCGTCGCGAAGCCGCAGCGCCCGCAGCAAGTCGCTGCGCCGCGCGCGCATCACGGACATGCGCCGGCCATCGTGGGCAATGTCGCGCTGGCCCTCGCGCCGCGCGCGCTGGTAATGCCGGACGCCCGCCCGCAAGAGGAAGTCGTCATTCCAATGTCCGAACGCGTCACGCTGATGGAGCTCAGAGAGTCGATGTGCCGTTGGCCGATCGGCGATCCGACATCGGCCGAGTTTCGCTTCTGCGGCGCGCGCTCGCCGGGCGGCGGCGGCAGCCCCTATTGCGGCTATCATTCGCAGATCGCCTATCAGCCTGTGCAGGATCGCCGCCGCGCGCGCGATCAGCTGCGTTCCGCCGCGCGTCTCGCCTGAGACGCGTTCGTCTCGAGACAAGTCGGCGCGTTCATTCCACGTTCCAGAAATAGTGCCAGACGCCATCGGCGCCGACGCCGATCCGCATCACCTTCGGGCGGCCGTCGGCATTGGATGCGGCGAGATCGGCGAAGCGCACGCAGGCCCAGAGAGCGCGCGCCTCTTCCTCGCTCGCCGGCGGCGCGGGGCGTCGCGCGAAAGCCGGCCATTCATAGCTCTCGAACGGCCCGCGCGCGATGCGCAGAAAAGGCTGCGACAAAACGGCGCGCGCGAGCGAGAGCATCTCGCGTCCCGCGCGATCGAATGAGAGCGATTTCAAGGTCTCGATCGGATCGGCGCCCGCCGGCCGCCGCGCGCCGCGCTCGAACAAGGGGCGCACCTCGTTCCAGTCGATCGGAATGCGCAGCGCTTCTATGTCGCCCGTCTCGCAAGCGGCGAGGATCTTCTCGCGCAGCGCGCGCACCGGCGTGGGCAGGGCGGAGAGATCGCGCAGCGGCTCGGAGATCGTCTCGACAACTGGTTTGATCGCCTTTTTCACGCGCGCGCTCCGTGGCGCGCGCTCAATGGCGCAGACCGCTCGAAAATTCGCCGTCGCGCAAGCGCCGCGGCAAACGTTCCACGAAAGCCGCGACCTCCTCCTCGCCATAAGTGGCGACGAGCTCGTGCAGCGCCGCCGAGAGCGCGACATGAGCGAAGGAATCGCCTTCGATCCCGGCGAGCGCGGCTTCCGCGAAAGCCTCGGCGAGATAAGCGAGCGCGACCCGGCGCTGCTCGGCTCCGGCGGCGTCGTCCAATGTGGAGGAGGAAAAGCCCGTCATGCGATCACTCTAATCAACGGCGGCGCGCCGCGCGAGACGGGTCCTTGCCGGAGGGTTAACGCACATCCGCGCTCGCGACGTCAGGAATTCCCGTAACGATACGCGATGTCGTGCGCGATGCGGCCGCCTTCGTCGAGATAGCGCGAGATGGCCAGGCGCGCATTGGGCGTGCAGGAGCGATAGGTGGTCTCATAGCCGCGAAAGCCGCGGTTGAAGGCGCCCGTCAGCTTCAGCCGGCGCTGGCCCGTCTTGGCCTCGGCCTCGAGCAGCGCGCTCATCTTGGCGCGCCAATCCTCGCCATCCTCGGAGCCGCAGAGATCGCGCAGATAGGAGAGCGCGCCGAGTATCTCGGAGAGTCGCAGCAATTGCGGCTCATAGGGCGGCGGCGGCCCTTCGGCGGCGGGCTGCTGCGCGGCGCCGTTGGGCTGCGCCTGCTGCTTGCCTCCCGGCGGCGTTTTCGCGGCGTTCTTCTTCTTCGGCTTGGCCTTGCCCTGCTGCGGCGCCCGCTCGATCACGCGCGGCGCCGAATGCTGCTGGCCCCAGCCGAACAGGCTCTGCAGAAAATCCTGCGCGCTCGCCGGCTGCGCGAGGAGAGCGCAGGAGAGCGCGAGGGGAAGAGCGATCCTTCTGTCCGACGGAAACTGCATCGCTTCGCCGCTTTCTTTCGAGCTTCGACGTATCTCCTTCTCCCCGCAGGCGGGGAGAAGGAAGGCGGCCAACGCCGCGCGACTGCGTCAAGGATAGAGCCGCGCCTTGGCCCAGCCCGCGCCCTCGCGGGAAAATTGCACGCGATCATGCAAGCGGAAGGGCCGATCCGCCCAGAACTCGATCGCGACCGGAAGGATCCGATAGCCGCGCCAATGCGGCGGCCGCGGCACCTCGCCGAGCCCGAAGCGCGCCGCCTGAAAGGCGACCGCCTTCTCGAGCGCGAATCGGCTCTCCAGCGGTTGCGACTGGCGGCTCGCCCAGGCGCCGATGCGGCTGTCGCGGGGGCGGCTGGCGAAATAAGCGTCGGCCTCGGCGTCCGATACGGACTCCACCGGACCGCGCAGCCGCACCTGCCGGCGCAGCGATTTCCAGTGGAAAAGCGCCGCCGCCTTCATCGTGGCGGCGAGCTCGCGGCCCTTGGCGCTCTCGGCGTTGGTATAGAAGGTGAAGCCGGATTCGCCCCAATCCTTCATCAAAACCATGCGGGAATCCGGCAGGCCGGTTTCATCCACCGTGGAGAGCGCCATCGCTTCGGGAACGTCGGGCTCGCTCGCCTTCGCCTCCTCGAACCATGCGCCGAATAATGCGTAAGGTTCGGAGGCCTCGCAGAAGTCACTCTGTTTTAACCCCTTCACGGGAAAATCCTCAGCTGCCGCCGAAGCGATGGCGGTGGTCCTGGTGGTAAGGCAGCGCATTGCACGACCTGCGAGACACACATAACGCCGCCGTGGCCGCTTCTCAAATCGGTCTCGCCGCCGCACGTCTGCTCACGGCCGTCCTCGCGGCGGCGGCGCTGGGCGGCTGCTCTTTCGCCATTCCCGGCGGCGAGCCGGCCCCGGCCTGGAAAAATGTCAGCGACGATGTGACCGGCTCCATTCCGCATAAGACCACGCCGACTCTCTCCCATTCGCTCGACCAGGAGGACTGGCGACGCGCCAATGCGGCTCTCGGCGTCGCGCTCGATCCTCAGGGCGCCGGCGCGACGGTCAATTGGGACAATCCCGAAAGCCATGCGCGCGGCTCCTTCACGCCGGTCGGCCAGCCCTATCCTTCGGACGGCAAGGTGTGCCGCGCCTTTCTGGCGGAAGTCGGGACGAAGGAGAGCCACGAGCAATTGCAGGGCACGGCCTGCCGCGATAAATCCGTGGATTGGGCGCTGATCGACGTGCGGCCCTGGCGCAAGGCCTGACGAGTCCCGCCTGAAAATTCAGCGGTCTCGCCCTCCGACCTTCGCCGCATCCTTGCGCGCGGCCGCCACTTCTCCCAAATAGACGTGTCAGACATGAGCGTCCGCGCCGCTCGAGGCGGGCGCCACTATGGGCTTTTGAAGAAAATGCGCGATCCATATGATGTCCTGGGCGTCGCCAAGACGGCGAGCGCCGCCGAGATCAAGAAGGCGTTTCGCAGCCTCGCGAAAAAATACCACCCGGACCAGAACAAGAACGATCCCAAGGCCAAGGAGAAATTCGCCGAGGCCAATTCCGCCTATGAGATTCTCGGCGACGAGAAGAAAAAGGCGCAATTCGACCGCGGCGAGATCGACGCCGAGGGCAAGCCGCGCTTCACCGGCTTCGAGGGATTCGGCGCGGGTCCCGGCGGCGGCTATCGCGGACAGCGCGGCCCTGGCGGGGCCGAGCATTTCGAATTTCATTTCGGCGGCGACGCGCCGGGCGGCGGCCGCGCCGGCTTCGACCCTTCGGATCTTTTCGCCGATCTCTTCGGCGCCGGAGGGGGCGCGCGCCGCGGAGCCCGCGCGCCGCGCCGCGGCGAGGATGTCGCGCTGCAAGTGACCATCTCGCTGGCCGAGGCGGTGAAGGGCGGCAGCACGCGCGTCTTTCTGCCGAGCGGCCGCACGCTCGAGGTGAATATTCCGGTCGGCATAGAGGACGGCAAGCAGATTCGCCTGCGCGGCCAGGGCCACGCCGCCCCGCCCGGCGGCGAGCCCGGCGACGCCATCGTCACCGTCCATGTCGCGCCGGACCCGCTGTTCGCCATTTCCGGCCGCGATCTGAAGCTCGATCTGCCGATCGCCTTCTACGAGGCGGTTCTGGGCGCCAAGGTCGCGGCGCCGACGCTCTCCGGCAAGGTGGAGCTGACCATCCCCGCCGGCTCCAATGGCGGCCGCGTGCTGCGCCTGCGCGGCAAGGGCCTGCCGGCCGCGGAGGGCAAGCCGGCCGGCGATCTCTATGTGACGCTGCGCGTGCTGCTGCCCGAAGGCGCCGACGCCGAGCTCGAGGCCTTCGCCCAAAAATGGCGCACGGCCAAGCCCTATGATCCGCGCAAGGGAATGTGAGACGGGCGTATCGCCTTCTCCGCCGGCAGGAGAAGGCGAAGCCCCAGAAACGGCTTCGTGACCGCCCGCCCGCTCCCTTATGCTGAAGCCCGAATCGGTGACGGGAAAGGACGGCGATGTCGGGGGCTGCGGCGTTTCAGTGGGGCGAATATCGTGAGGCGCTGCTGTTTCTGGGCACGGCGGGAGTCGTCGCGCCTTTGTTTCATCGGCTGCGCATCAGCCCCATTCTCGGCTTTCTGCTCGCCGGCGCGGCGCTCGGCCCTTTCGGCCTCGGCAAGCTCGCCGAGCGCCATGAGCTTCTCTCGGCGATCGCGCTGAGCGATCTCGAGGGCGTCGCCAAAATCGCCGAATTCGGCCTCGTCTTCCTCTTGTTCATGATCGGCCTCGAGCTCTCCTGGGAGCGCCTCGCGCGCATGCGCATGCTCGTCTTCGGGCTCGGCCTCTCGCAGGTTCTGCTCTGCGGCGGGGCGCTGGCGGCGGCGGGCGTGTTCTGGGCCGGGCTCGGCCCCGCGCCGGCGACGCTGCTCGGCGCGGCGCTCGCAATGTCCTCGACGGCGATCGTCATTCCGCTGCTCGCCGAGCGCCGGCGCCTCAACCGCGCCGCCGGCCGCGCCGCCTTTTCGGTGCTGCTGCTGCAGGATCTGATGGTGGCGCCGCTGCTCTTCCTCATCTCCTTCCTCTCCGATCCGCAAGTGGAGAGCGAAGGGCTGAAAGCGCTGCTCGCCTTTCTGCCGGCGCTCGCCGCCATGGGCGCGCTGATTATCGCCGGCCGGCTGCTGCTGCGGCCGCTGTTCCATCTGGTGGCTGCGGCGCAATCGATCGAGCTGTTCACCGCGGCGAGCCTGCTGGTCATCATCGGCGCGGGCGTCGCCAGCGCGGCGGCGGGATTTTCCATGGGGCTCGGCGCCTTCATCGCCGGCCTGCTGCTCGCCGAGACCGAGTTTCGCCGCGAGATCGAGGTGACGATCGAGCCGTTCAAGGGCCTGCTGCTCGGCCTCTTCTTCGTGTCGGTGGGCGCGGGCCTCGATTTCGACCGCGTGATCGAGGATTTGCGCCAGGTGCTGGTCATCGCCATCGGCCTCATCGTGACCAAGACGCTCATCGTCTTTCTGCTCGGCCGCGCCTTTCGCCTGCGCCCGCGCATTGCGGCGGAAGTGGCGCTGCTGCTCGCGCCCGGCGGCGAGTTCGCCTTCATTCTCGTCGGCGCCGCCATCGCCTCCGGCGTGCTGCCGAAAAATCTCGGCGCCGACGCCATGCTCGCCGTGACGCTCGGTCTCTTCGTGCTGCCGGCGCTGGCGCGGCTCGGCGAATGGCTCAATCCCGGCCGCCGGCTGCAGGACGACGAGGCGGAGTTTAGCCATCTCGCGCCGGAGGGCGAGATCGCAGCCGGCCGCGTCGTCATCGTCGGCTATGGGCGCGTCGGCGCGCTCATCGGCGACATGCTGAGCCGCCATGAGATTCCTTACGTCGCCGTCGACAATGACGTGAAGCTCGTCGCGCAGACGCGCGACAAGGGCGTCGATATTTATTGGGGCAATTGCATGCGGCGCGAGTTTTTGATGCGCCTCGGCGTCGCTCAGGCGCGCGCGCTGGTGGTGACGGTGGAGAATGCGCAAGCCGCGCAGGAGATCGTGCGCCTCGCGCATCAGCAGCGCGCCGATATGACCATTGTCGCGCGCGCCCGTGACGCCTGGCACGCCACCCATCTCTATGAGCTCGGCGCCAGCGATGCGATACCGGAGACGATCGAGTCGAGCCTGCAGCTCGCCGAGACGGTGCTCGTCGATGTCGGCGTGCCCATGGGCTATGTCATTGCTTCCATTCATGAGAAGCGCGACGAATATCGTAAGCTGCTGCAGCCGACCGGCGAGGAGGCGCGCCAACGCGCCGCGCGCGCTTCGACGCGGCTGCGCGAGCTGAAGAAAAGGCGTGGTCGCCCGACGCAGGGGCTGGAAGACGAGTAGGAACGGCGGTTTTGGGCGCGAACTACTGGATCAATTTGAGCAGGGCTTCGCGCATGGCGTTGCGCGCGATCTCCTGCTTGGGGCGGTAGACCTCCGGCGGCGCGAATTTCGGTTTCCAATCGGCAGGAGGCGCGACTTGAAATGTCTTGCCGAAATGCCCTGTCGAGTTTGGAACTTCGGTTTGCGTCCCTCCCTCTAGAGCTGCTTTGTATTCCTCCAAGCCGCCACGGCAGATCAAATCGTCATCACGGCGAGCGGACGAGGTGTGCTTTTCCGCGGCGATCGCCATATCGATCATTTCCGCTCTCGTCTCTGCCGGCTGACTCTTCACAAATGAAAAGGTCGAGGGATTGAGGCTCAACAATTGGGTCATGCGATTGCCTGGCGCTGTCTGGTCCTGGCATTTGGCGCCGTCGATCGAGATGAGCGCATAGGCGTAGAGCGCCATCGTGCCCGCCGCCCGGCGCGCGACCTCCAACTGCGTCGTGGTCCCGACATTCCATAGCTCGCGCATATAGGCGTAGACGACGAAATACTCTGCGCCGCCTACGACCTTGCGCTGTAGCCAGTTCAACACTTTCGCGCGAGCGGCGGGGCTCGGATCGGCATTCCTCAGCGCGGCGCCGAGACCGTTCCAATCCTTCATATAGAGAAGACCATTCAGGTCAGCGGCATTCGCCGGAAGCTCCGGCGAAGGCGCGTCCGATGCGCCTTCCGCGCGGGCTGAGCTCGCGGTCCAAAAAGCGACGAAAAGAAGCAACAGGAAAATCGCGCGAAAATGTTTCATGCCACGCCTTGCGTCGTGCCGATGATAAAAAGTACCGAATATCTCCTTACGAATACGCTTTTTTGACGGAACGCGAATGGCCGACGGCTTCTCGCGACGAAAGCTTTCGATTCGACCTTTGTCCTTTCATTCGTCATACGCTGCGATTTCGCGCAGAAAGGCCGGCGCGTCGACGATCTCGCCGGGCGGAAAATCGTCGATCATGCTCGGCCGCGTGATCGCGAGCCGACGCAGCATCATGTCGCTCGCCACCGCACGCGGAGCGAGACGGCGGCGCTTGGCGATGTCGAGACGCAGCCGGTTCAGCTCGCGATAGAGCCGCTCCTCGGCCACGCTGAGCCGCTCCTCGGTCGGCGCGATGGAGAGGCTCGGCGTTACAGCGGGGATAGGCGCCTCCTCCGGCTCGTCGAGCCTTTCGGCGCCGGCGCCGGAGAAGCGCGCGAGAACGGCCACGCGCCAGCCTTGCGCGACGAGGCCCGCGCGGCGCGGCAGCGCCAGCAGGCCGCCGCGGCAATTGTCGCAGCGTCCGCAGCGGCCGCTCTCCTCGCCGAAAGCGGCGAGCAGCGTCTGGAAGCGGCAGGCGGGGGTGAGGCAGAGGCGCGCCATGGCGCGTCGCCGCTCCGTCTCGCCGAGCGCGACGGGATCGTCCGCCGGCGGCGCGAAGCCGAAGCGGCCGGAAAGCTCGCGCGGATCGAAGAGGGCGAGCGCATCTGCCATCCGTCCGTCGCGGCCGGCGCGACCGATCTCCTGATAATAGGCCTCGATCGAATTGGGCGTATCGGCGTGGAAAATGAAGCGCAGGTCCTTTTTGTCGACGCCCATGCCGAAGGCGATGGTCGCGACCATCGTCATGCCGGCGCGTTCGAAGAAAGCGTCCTGATGCGCCGCGCGCGTCGCTGCATCGAGGCCGGCGTGATAGGCGAGCGCGTCGAAGCCGAGCCCGCGCAGCGTGGCCGCCATAGCGTCGGCCTTGCGGCGCGAATTCACATAAACGACCCCGCTCTCTCCCTCCCGCCGGCGCAAGAAGCGCGTCAGCTGTCCCAGCGCATCGCCGCGGGGACGGAAAGAAAGGCGCAGATTGGGCCGCGCGAAGGAGGAGACGAAAACTTCCGGCGCGCGCGTGAACAGGCTGGCGATGATTTCGGCGCGCGTGCGCGGGCCGGCGGTCGCCGTCACCGCCAGCACCGGCGCGCCGAGCCGCGCGGCGATCTCCCCGAGCTGGGCGTAATCCGGGCGAAACTCGTGACCCCAATGGGAGACGCAATGCGCCTCGTCCACGGCGAGCAGCGCCACGCCGGCGGCGCGCAAGAGCGCGATGGTCCCGTCTCCGGCGAGGCGTTCCGGCGCGAGATAGACGAGCTTCGCGCGCCGGTCCGCTATGGCGGCGAGCGCCGCGCCATGCTCCTCCTCGCTCTGGCCCGAATGGAGCGCGACGGCGGCGACGCCCGAGCGCGTGAGGCCGCGCAATTGATCGCGCATCAGCGAGATGAGCGGCGAGACCACCACGACCGGCGCCACGCCCAGAGCGGCCGGCAATTGGTAGAGCAGGGATTTGCCGGCGCCCGTCGGCATCACCGCGAGCGCGTCGCGGCCCCCGAGCAGAGCCGCGACCACGGCCGCCTGTCCCGGCAGAAAATCCTCATGGCCGAAGCGCGCGCGCAGGACGCGCCGCGCCTCGTCCATATCTGCGGGCGAGCGGCGCAAGGGCTCAGAAGGATGCGGCGCGCGGGACGAGCACGGATATGCGCACCAGCTCGGACAGGCTCCTGACCTGCATCTTCACCATCAGCCGGGCGCGATGCGCCTCCACCGTGCGGACGCTGATGCCGAGCTCATGGGCGATGATCTTGTTGGGGCGGCCCTCGAGCACGCCGACCAGCACCTCGCGCTCCCGCGCCGTGAGGCTGGCCAGACGGTCGCGGGCGATCGCCGCCTCCGAGCCGCGGCCATCGACCGCGCCGCGAAGTCCGAGCGCCTGGCGGACCGAGCGGAGCAGCGTCTCCTCGCCGAAAGGCTTCTCGAGCAGATCGACGGCCCCGGCCTTCATCGCCTGAACGGCGAGCGACACATCGGCGTGGGCGGTGATGACGATCACCGGCAGATCGAGGCCGCGCACCTTGATCTCGGCGAGCAACTCCAGGCCGCTCGTGTCCGGCATCCGCACATCGGTGACGACGCAGCCGCCGTCGCCGGGGCCTAGGCAGGAAAAAAACTCGCGCGCCGAGGCGTGAGCACGAACGTCGAAAGCCTCCATCTTCAGGAGCAGCCTCAGCGAGTCGCGGACGGCGGCGTCGTCGTCGATGACATGGACGATAGCGGAGCCGGGGGCGACAGCGGGGGCGCTCATGCGAGGGCTCCGCCGCATCCCGCGTCAGAAAAGCCGAGATCGAAACAGTCTACCGATCGCATAGAAAAACGAGTCCGACCAGCCGAGCGTTTTGCGCCTCGACGGGCGCATCGGGCCGGAATGATCCTATGCTGCGCGTCGATTGGCAATAGCCCGCGTGACGCCCACGTGACCACCGGCGAATGAGGCGTTCCGCTTCGAGGTCCGTTCCAGAGTCCTTTTGGCTCTGAGGACTCTGGACGCTATCGCGCGCTCACTCCGGCTCGGCGCGAGAAAAGCTCTAGCGCTCGCCGCGCAAATAGGACGGTCGGCCGCCGAAGCGGGCGACGATTGGATCGCCGCCGCAAAGCGACTCCGGCGGCTCGCCCCGCGCGGCGCGGCGCTCGGCCCCGCGCCCCTCGCGAAAGAAGGACAGCACCACGCCCGGCTCGCGCAGCGGGGCGCTCCGGCCGCGGCGGGCGTCGACATAATGGCCGAGCAGCGCGGCCTCGAAAGCCGCCTCGCTCTCGGCGTGACGGGCGAGGCCCGCCTCTGGATGGGCGGTGAGCAGCAGGCGCAGCACGATCAGCAGATCGGCGGCGCGGATCGTCACCCCGAGATCGAGAAAGCCGCGCAGATCGGCGACGATCATCTCGCGCACGGCCTCGAGCCCACGATGGCCGTTGAGCAAATAGCTCTCGAGCAGCGCGTCATGCTCGCAAGAGGGGACGGCGCCGAGAACCAGCTCGTTGGAGGCCAGGCCCGCCTGGGCCGCGCATTGCGACACGGTGATCATGAGAAGCTCCTACGCGTTACGCAAACTCGTTACAGTTCGATTGAAGGGCGATCAGCCTGCGGCAAATGAGGCCCGGCTGCCGGCGAAAGGGCAAAGCGGATCGGCAAGGACGCGAAGCCGAAAGAAACGCTTCAAATTTATCGATTGCGTGCGGAGATCAAATTGATCCATGGATGTCATCTGCGCCAATTCTCCCTGGGCGGCGAGATTGCAGTGGGCCGCGCTGATCCGTCAATACTTGTTGGCGGCCGAATCCAAAATTAGGACATGTACTTATAAGGCGGCGAGGCGTCGGGCGTCGCCGCAATTACAAAATAATATCAATGTGTTGTGTGTGGCTCCGACGCGGGGCATGGCGTGCGATTTATACGATCGTCGATGAAAGAATAGAAAATTATATTCATTTATCTGCCGAATATACTACAAATATATTCAAATTCTATGCAATTTCTCGTTGCGGCACGGCGAAGGCGCCGCCGCGCTCTCTCAGGCGGCGCGGCCGAGATCGGCGATCACCGCGCCGAGGAAGCGCGCGGCCTCGCCGCCGGTGACGACCCGATGGTCGAAGGTGAGGCTCAGCGGCAGCATGCGCCGCGCGACGGGACGGCCTTCGTCATCGGCGACGATCGCGCGGCGGATGCGCCCGGCGCCGAGAATGGCGACGGTTGGCGGCAGCACGATGGGCGCGGCGTAGCGCCCGGCGATCATGCCGAAATTGGAGAGGGTGATGGTGGCGCCGCGCAATTCCTCCGGCGGAATGCGCCGCGCCTCTATATCGGCGCGCATCTTGTTCAGCCCGGCGCGCAGATCGGAAGGATCGCGCTGGGCGACATTGCGCAGCACGGGCACGAATAATCCGCCCTCCGCCGAATCGACGGCGATGCCGAGATCGATGGCGGCGAGCACGCGCCGCGCCAGCGCGTGGGATTCGAACCAGGCGTTGAGTCCCGGCTCCACGCGGCACCCGGCGACGAGCGCGCGGATGAGCCGCAAGGTCGTATCCTCGCCCTGACCCCAAGCCTCTATGTCGGCGTCGTCGACGACGGTGGCCGCGGCCACCTCGGCTTGCGCCAGCGCCATGTTCTGCGCCATGGCGCGACGGAATCCGCGCAGCGGCTCGGGCGGCGCGGCCTCCGACAATATGCGCGCCACGCGCTGCACATCGCTCGCGGTGATGACGCCATCGGCGCCGGAGGGCGTCACCATTGCGAGATCGACATCGAGCCGCCGCGCCAGCGCGCGCACCGCCGGCGTCGCGCGCAGGCCGGCGCCATTGCGCCCGAGCGGCGCCGCGCCTTCCTGCAGCACGCGGCCGCTCGTCTCCATCGCGCCGACGACGGTTCCCTTATCCTCTCGCGTCGCGACAGGCGCCGTTTCCGCATCGCCCGCAAAGGCAATGAGCGGTCCGCCGATGCGGATGATCTCGCCCGCCTGCGCGAACAGCTTTTCGATGCGTCCGGCTTGCGGCGAAGGAATCTCGACGACCGCCTTCGCCGTCTCCACGGAGACGAGCGGCTGATCGACCGCCACCTCCTCGCCGGGCGCGACATGCCATTGCACCAACTCGGCCTCTTGCAGGCCTTCGCCGAGATCGGGAAGCTTGAAGACGCTCATGCCGCCTCCATCGTCTTGCGCACGGCGTCGGCGATGCGCGCGACGCTCGGCAAATATTGTCCCTCGAGCCGCGCCAGCGGCATCACGACGTCATAGCCCGCGACGCGTCGCACCGGCGCTTGCAGAAAATACAGCCCACGCTCGGCGATGACGGCGGCGATCTCCGCGCCGAAGCCCGCGGTGCGCGCGGCCTCCTGCACGATGACGCAGCGGCCGGTCTTCTCGACGGATCGCAGAATAGTCTCGGCGTCGAGCGGCTTCAGCGTCGCAATGTCGATGACCTCGCAATCGACGCCTTCTCTCGCGAGAGTCTCAGCGGCGGCGAGCGCCTCATGCAGCATGCCGCCCCAGGCGATCAGCGTGACGTCGCGTCCCTCGCGTGAGACGAAGCATGTGTCGAGCGGCAGGCTCTCGCCATCGTCGATCACCTCCTGCTTGAAGAGGCGATAGAGCCGCGTCGGCTCGAGGAAGACGACGGGATCGG
Source organism: Methylosinus sp. C49 (assembly GCF_009936375.1). GTDB lineage: Bacteria > Pseudomonadota > Alphaproteobacteria > Rhizobiales > Beijerinckiaceae > Methylosinus. The sequence goes on from NZ_AP022332.1 coordinate 939,561, forward strand.
GATCGCGGATGGCGGCGAGCAGCAGGCCATAGGCGCGCGCGGGCGAAGAGGGAATGACGACGCGCAGGCCGGGCGTATGCGCGAGCATGGCCTCGGGGCTTTCCGAATGATGCTCCGGCGCATGAATGCCGCCGCCATTTGGCGCGCGCAGCACCATGGGACAGCTGAGCCGCCCGCGCGTGCGATTGCGCATACGCGAGGCGTGATTGATGAGCTGATCCAGCGCCGGATAGATGAAGCCGCTGAATTGAATCTCCATCACCGGCTTCAGCCCCATCGCCGCCATGCCGACGGCGACGCCGGCGATGGCCGCCTCGGCGAGCGGCGTATCGAGAACGCGCGCCGAGCCGAAACGCTGCTGCAGGCCGAGCGTCGCGCGAAACACGCCGCCATTGACGCCGATATCCTCGCCGAGAAGCAGCACAGCGGGATCATGCTCCAGCGCATGCGCGAGCGCGCGATTGACGGCCTCGACGAGAGTGAGCTCAGCCATGGCCGCCATCCTTCGGCGCGAAGCGCCGCGCCTCCTCATATTGATCGCGCATCGACTCCGGCAGCTGCGCGAAGAGATGATCGAACATCGCCGAGAACGCCTGCGGCGGCGTCGCGAGATAGGCGGCGACGGCGCGTTCCACCTCTTCCGCGCAATCCTTCGCGAGCGCCTTCTCCTGCTCCTCGCTCCACAATCCCTGCGCCGCGAGATATTTGCGCAGCCGCGCGATCGGCTCCTTCTCCGCCTCGCGTCGCACGATGTCGACGTCTCGATAGCGCGAGGCGTCATCCGCGGTCGTGTGGTCGCCGAGCCTGTAGCTCAGCGCCTCTATGAGCGTCGGCCCGCCGCCGTCGCGCGCTTTCTCTATCGCCGCATGCGCGACATGGCGCATGGCGATCACGTCATTGCCATCGACCTGACGTCCTTCGACGCCGGCGGCGACGGCCTTTTGCGCGAGTGTCGCGGTCGCCGATTCCATGTCGCGCGGCGTCGAGATCGCCCATTGATTATTATTGATGATGACGACGAGCGGAACGCGCCAGACCGCGGCCATGTTCAAGGCCGAATAGAAATCCCCGGTCGAAGCGCCGCCATCGCCGAGGATCGTCACCGCGACGCGCTTCTCACTCCGCAGCTTGAAGGCGTAAGCCGCGCCGGCCGCATGCGCGACCTGCGTGCCGACGGGAACGCAAATCGGAAAGTCGCTGCGCGGAACGGCGTAATCGCTGCCGCGCTCGTCGCCGCCCCAATAGACGAGATTTTCCACCATCGTCATGCCGCGCAGCAATTGCGCTCCATGATCGCGATAGGATGGCGCGAGCACATCCTCGCTGCGCATGGCCGCGCCTATGCCGACGCCGATCGCCTCCTGCCCGAGAGCGGAGGCGAAAGTGCCGAGCTTGCCGGTGCGCTGCAGAGCGATCGCTTTTCCATCATAAGCACGCGTGCGCGTCATTGCGTGATAGAGGCCGAGCAGAAGCTCGGGGTCTATCGCTTCGCGCGGCGTCGCGGGATCGAGCTCGCCCGACGCGGAGAGGAAACGAAGAAAGTCGATCTGGAAGGAGACGCCAATGGTCATCGGGCCTGCCTCGAGCTTCGTCAGAGAGACGTAAGGCGCCGCCTCGCGCTTTTCATCCGCCCTAGGGAATTTTTTGCTGCGTGAGCCGAAGAGCGCTTGAATCGCTCGCGCGCGCGCCCAGTTCATGATCCATGTCCGCATCGTCCCTGTCCGCGTCGTTCAAATCGGGCGCTTTCCCCTTCGTCGACGAATTCGGCCCGGCGAAGATCGTCTATGCGAGCACGCCGGGCGTCGGCCTCGAGGCGATCGTCGTCATCGACAATATCGCCGCCGGCCCCGCCATAGGCGGCGTGCGCATGGCGCCGGATGTCGGCGTCGAGGAATGTTTCCGCCTCGCGCGCGCCATGACGTTGAAGAACGCCGCCTGCGGCCTGCGCCACGGCGGCGGCAAATCCGTCATCTTCGGCGACCCTGCGATGCCGCCGCAGGAAAAGGAGCAGCTCATCCGCGCCTTCGCCAAGGCGATCGAGCCCTTGACCGATTACATCCCAGGCCCGGACATGGGCACGAACGAGACATGCATGGCCTATGTGCATGACGAGATCGGTCGTGCTGTGGGATTGCCCGCCGAGCTCGGCGGCGTTCCGCTCGATGAGATCGGCGCGACTGGCTATGGCGTCGCCATAGCCGCCGAGGCCGCCGCGCCCTTCGCCGGGCTCAAGCTCCAGGGCGCGCGCGTCGTCGTCGAAGGCTTCGGCGCCGTCGGGCGACATGCGGCGCGATTCCTTTCGCGCAAAGGCGCGATATTGGTCGGCGCTTCCGACAGCCGCGGCGCGATCTATAACGCGGCGGGACTCGACATAGAAGCATTGGCGCAAATTCGCAGCGAAGGCCGCAGCGTCGCCAGTCATGCGCGCGGCGAAGCGCTGGCGCCCGATGCGCTGCTCGTCGCGCCTTGCGACATTTTCATCCCCGCTGCGCGGCCGGATGTGCTGCGCGCCGACAATGTCGGCGGCCTGCAATGCAAGCTCGTGGTGCAGGGCGCCAATATTCCCGCGACGGCCGAGGCGGAGCGAATCATGTTCGAGCGGGGAATCGTCAGCGCGCCGGATTTCATCGCCAATGCCGGCGGCGTGATTTGCGCGTCGGTGGAATATGCCGGCGGCGACGAAAAAGCGGCCTTTGCGGCGATCGAAGAAAAAATCTCCCGCAACATGCAGGAGATCATCGCGCGCGCCTCCGTAATGCGCGTCTCGCTGCGCGACGCCGCCACTGCGCTGGTGCACGAGCGTCTGCGCAAGATGATGGCGACGCAGCGCTGGCGTTAGAGTTCTATTCCGCGCTTCGCTCGAAGCACTCTATTTCACGATCTCTATCGCCACCGCGGCCGCCTCTCCGCCGCCGATGCAGAGCGCGGCGACGCCGCGTCTCAGCCCATATTTGCGCAGCGCCGCGAGCAGAGTGACGACGATGCGCGCGCCCGAGGCGCCGATCGGATGGCCGAGCGCGCAGGCGCCGCCATGAACATTCACTCTGTCGCGCGGCAGATCGAGCTCGCGCATCGCCGCCATGACGACGACGGCGAACGCCTCGTTGATCTCGAAGAGATCGATGCTCGACAGCGGCCAGCCGAGGCGCTCGGCGAGCTTGCGCATGGCCGAGATCGGCGCCGTCGGAAACAGATTGGGCGGCCCCGCATGCGTCGCATGCGCGTGAATGATCGCCAGCGGCGCGAGGCCGGCGCGCTCGGCGCGCTCCCGCCGCATCAAGGTCAGCGCCGCGGCGCCGTCGGAAATGGCGCTGGAATTGGCCGCCGTCACCGTGCCGCCGTCACGAAACGCAGGCTTCAATTTCGCAATCGCCTCGATCTTCGCTTTCGCCGGCAATTCATCGCGCGCGATCGTCGTCGCGTCGCGGCCCTGCGTTTCGATCGGCGCGATCTCCCAATCGAAATCGCCCTGCTGGGCTGCACGCCGCGCGCGCTCGAGCGAGAGAGTCGCATAATCATCCTGCATTTGCCGGGTGAATTGATGCGTCGTCGCGCAATCCTCGGCGAAATCGCCCATCAGCCGGCCCTTGTCATAGGCGTCCTCGAGCCCGTCGAGAAACATGTGATCGACGAGCCTCTTATGCCCCATGCGATAGCCTTCGCGCGCGCGCTCGAGCAGATAGGGCGCATTGCTCATGCTCTCCATGCCGCCGGCGACGATGGCGTGCGAACTGCCGGCGAGCAATTGGTCATGCGCGAGCTGAATCGCCTTCATGCCGGAGCCGCACATTTTGTTGATCGTCACGCAGCCGGCGGCTTCCGGCAGACCGGCGGCGAGCGACGCCTGCCGCGCAGGCGCCTGGCCGAGGCCCGCTGTCAGCACGCAGCCCATGAGCACATCGTCGATCTGATCTGTCGGCGTATCGGCGCGCGCCACTGCGGCGCGAATCGCCGCGGCGCCGAGCCCCGGCGCCGAAACGCTCTTCAGCTCGCCGAGCATCGCCCCGATCGGCGTGCGCGCCGCGCCGATGATGACCACGGGATCGAAGCTCTCGCTCATGTCCAGGCCCGAAATTCGAGATCCGGCGGCGCGCCGCCGTCGAGCAGTTCCTTCACCGAAGCGTCGTCCACTTCCGCGAGCGTCGCCGGCGACCAATGCGGATCGCGATCCTTGTCGATGACGGCGGCACGAATGCCCTCGTAGAGATCATGCGTCGCGAGAAGATTGCAAGCCGTCCGAAATTCCTGGCGCAGGCACGCTTCGAGATTTTCTGCATCGGCGGCGCGGCGCAGCAGCTGCAACGTCACCTTCATGCTCGTCGGCGAGCGCATGGCGAGCGTAGCCGCCGCCTCGCGTGCGAATTCCGACCCCTCTGTCTCGAGCGCGGCGATGATGCGCTCGACGCACGAATGCGCCATCACGCGCCGCAGCAAAGTCTCGTGCCGCGACAAGGCGTCGAGGCCGGATGATTTGGCGAAGCGCGCCAGCAGCGACCGCAGCTCTTCCGCCTCGTTTATGTCGCTCAGCAGGGCGAGGAGCTCTGGCAGCGAGGCCGAATCCACGAGCACATCGGCGAGCCCGGCGAAGATCGCGTCATGAGGACCGACCGTCATGCCGGAAAGCGCCATAAAGCGTCCGACGCCGCCATTGCGCGTGAGCAGCCAAGTGCCGCCGACATCTGGAATGAAGCCGATTCCCGTCTCCGGCATGGCGAGGCGCGTCCGCTCCGTGACGATGCGAAAATTGCCATGCGCGGAAAGGCCGACGCCGCCGCCCATGACGATTCCGTCCATCACCGCGACATAGGGTTTCGGAAAGGCGGCGATGCGCGCGTTCAGCCGATATTCCTCGCGCCAGAAAGTCTCATAGAGGCTGCGCTCGCCATTGCGAAGCTCATAGAGCGCGCGAATATCGCCGCCCGCGCAAAAGCCGCGCTGACCCTCGCCCGTAACCACGACGGCCACGATCTCCCGATCGGCGCCGAAGGAGTCGAGCGCGCTGGAAAAATCGCGCACCATATTCAGCGTCAGGCTGTTCAGCGCCTTCGGCCGGTTCAACGACAGGCGCCCGACCCTGCGCGTGCGAGAGACGAGAATATCGCTCATGCGCGGCGCCTCTTCTCGTGCTGGAGCAGCGATGCGCGCGCTACGCGGCTCTGCGTCTCGCGCCCGAGACTTTCACAAATGAACGATCCGGCGTCGATCAGCGCGACGAGATCGACGCCGGCTTCGATTCCCGAATGCTCGAGCATATAGACCACATCTTCAGTCGCGACATTGCCGCTCGCACCCGGCGCGAAGGGACAGCCGCCGAGGCCGGCGACGGATGCATCGACGACGCCGACGCCCATCTCGACGCAAGCGAATATATTGGCGAGCGCCTGGCCATAGCTGTCGTGAAAATGAACCGCGATCTGCGCCAATGGAATGTCGCGTCCGACCTCTTCCACGAGCCGCCGCGCTTGCAAAGGCGCGCCGACGCCGATCGTATCGCCGAGCGAAATCTCATGGCAGCCGAGCGCGGCGAGATCGCGGGCCAGCGTCGCGACGGCGCGTGGCGCGACCTCGCCTTCATAGGGACAGCCGAGCGCGCAGGAAATATAGCCGCGCACCGCGAGCCCCGCGCCGATCGCCGCCTCGACGACGGGCGCATAACGCGCCAGACTCTCCGTGATCGTGCAGCCGATATTTTCTTTGGAGAAGCTCTCGCTCGCCGCGACGAAAATGGCGACGCCGCGCACGCCGCAAGCGAGCGCTTCCTCGAGTCCGCGCCTATTGGGAATGAGAACGGAAAGATGAACATGCGGCGGCAAACGAAGATGTGCGAGCACGCGCTTCGTATCCGCCATTTGCGGAACGCGCCTCGCCGAGACGAAGCTTCCCGCTTCTATGTCGCGCAGCCCCGCCGCGGCCAGCTTCTCGATCAGCGCGACCTTTGTCTCCATTGCAACCATCGAGCTTTCGTTCTGCAGGCCGTCGCGCGGGCCGACCTCGACGATGCGCACGCGCTGCGGAATCATCATGCCGCTTCTCCCTCGGCGAAGACGATCAGCGGCTCGCCCTGCCGCACCATATCGCCGACCGCTGTCCGAACCTCCGATATGCGTCCGTCTCGCGGCGCCGACAATGCGATTTCCATCTTCATCGCCTCGAGCATGACGAGCGGCGCGCCTTTCTTCACGCTCTCGCCGACGCTGCCGAAGAGGCCGGTGACGCGCGCCGGCAGCGGCGCCGCGAGCGCCGCCTCGTCGTCGGGCTCCATGCGCGGCGGCGCGAGCGGATCGACGAGCGAAAGCTCGTGATTGCGTCCATTCCATATAATGACGAAGCCATTCGCGCGCTCGACGATCGAAAGCTTCCGCGTGACGCCGTCGATGCGCAGGCTCATGCATCCTGCGTCGCTCTCGAGCGCGACGCAATGCAGCGACTTCGGCGTTTGCAAGCGGACGGCGCCCTTGGGCAGGGGCGCGAGCGTCAAGGGAATGTCTCGCTCCTGGAATCGGACGAGCAGCTTCTGCTGCGCTGCGCCATTCAGGCGCCATGCATCGCATGCGTCCCAAGGCGATTCCTCATAGCGCATGGCGCGAAGACCGCGGAGCCAGGCGGCGGCGCCCGCTGCGAGCACAATGGCTTCGGCGTCCTCGTCCAGCGGTTCCGTTCCCGCGAGGATAAGCTCGAGACGCCGCGGCAAAAATCCCGTGTCGATCTCGCCCGCAGCATGCGCTTCGCTGTCGAGAATTGCGCGCAGCAACAGCAGATTCGTCTCCACGCCGATGATCTCGCAATCGCGCAGCGCCGCGGCGAGCCTTGCGCGGGCGGTCTCTCGGTCTTCGCCATGCGCGACGATCTTGGCGAGCAGCGGATCGTAGAAAGGCGTTACCGCATCGCCTTCACGCACGCCGGTTTCGACACGAATAGCGCCATCCTCCCGCGGCGCGCGCCAATGCTCGAGCCGGCCGACGCAGGGCAGAAAGTCGCGCGCCGGCGTCTCCGCATAGAGCCGCGCTTCGATGGCATGTCCACGCGGCGTGATCTCCTCCTGCGGCGCGGGCAGCGGCTCGTCGGCGGCGACGCGCAGCTGCCATTCGACGAGATCGACGCCCGATATCATTTCAGTGATCGGATGCTCCACCTGGAGCCGCGTGTTCATCTCGAGAAAATAGAAGCTGTCGTCCATCACGAGAAATTCGATGGTGCCAGCGCCGATATAGGAGACCGCGCGCCCGGCGGCGAGCGCGGCCTCGCGCAAGGCGCACCTCAGCTCTGTCGAAAGGCCCGGCGCGGGCGTCTCTTCGATGATCTTCTGATGACGTCGCTGGATCGAGCAGTCACGTTCTGGGAAAGCCACGAGGGCGCCGTGCGCATCGCCGAAAATCTGCGCTTCTATATGCCGGGCGCCATCGAGCGCCTTCTCGATCAGCAGCGACTCGTCGCCGAAAGCGGAGGCCGCCTCGCGTCTCGCGCTCTCGATCGCGCCGCGCAGCTCGCCCTGCGTCGCGACACGGCGCATGCCTTTGCCGCCGCCGCCTGCCGAGGCTTTGACGAGCACGGGAAAGCCGATGCGCATCGTCGCGTCGACGAGGCTCTCCATATCTTGCGCGCTGTGGAAGCCCGGCACGATCGGCACGCCGGCGCTCTCCATCAAAGCGCGCGCGTGCGTCTTCGAGCCCATGAGACGCATGGCTTGCGGCGTCGGTCCAATGAAGACGAGGCCGGCCTGCGCGCAACGCTCCGCGAAATCCGCGTTCTCGGAGAGAAAGCCATAGCCGGGATGAACGGCCTGCGCGCCCGCGCGACGCGCGGCGGCGATGATCTTGTCGATTGCGAGATAGCTCTCACGCGCAGGCGCCGCGCCCAGCGGATAGGCTTCGTCAGCGAGCGCGACATGACGCGCATGCGCATCGACGTCCGAATAGACGGCGGCGGCGATGACGCCCATGCGCCTGGCCGTCGCGATCACGCGGCATGCGATCTCGCCCCGATTGGCGATGAGAATCTTACGAAACATCGTCGCGATCTCGCCTCCAACAGGGGGAGCGCTTCTCGAGGAAGGCCGCGAGACCTTCTTTTCCTTCCGCCGATGCGCGTCGCGCCGCGATCCGCTGCGCTGTCTCATGCATCAGCGCTTCGTCGATCGGACGTTCGGCAAAGAGCGCCATGGAGGCTTTCGCCTCTGCTTGCGCGCCGGGCGCGCCGGCGAGCAGCGCATCCACGATGTGCGCGAGACGCGCATCCAGCTCGGCCGCGGGAGCGATCTCGTGAACGAGGCCGAGCGCGCGCGCCTGCGTCGCGGAGATCGCTTCGGCGGTGAGAAAATAGCGTCGCGCCTGGCGCGCTCCGATCGCGCGTTGAACATAAGGACCGATCACTGACGGCGTGAGGCCGATTCTCGCTTCGCTCAAGCAGAAGCTCGCGATATCGCTCGCCACGGCGATGTCGCAGCAGGCGACGAGCCCGACGCCGCCGCCATAGGCCGCGCCATGGACGCGCGCGAGCGTCGGCTTGGGCAGCGTGTCGAGCGCGCGCATCGCACGCGCGAGCAGAAGCGCATCCTCCTCATTGGCGCGCGGCGTGTCGGCGGCGACGCGCTTCATCCATTCTATATCTCCGCCGGCGCAAAAGGCGGGGCCGTCGCCGGCGAGCAGGAGAATGCGCGTCTGCGGATCGTTCGCGGCCCTTTCCAGAGCCGCGATGAGCTCGACGACCATCGCCTGGTCCAGCGCATTGCGCCGCTCCGCTCGTGCGAGGGTGAGCGTGGCGACGCCGCGGGAATCGAGGGACGAGCGAATAAGGGACATTGGCGCCTCACATGCGGAAAAGGCCGAAGCGAGTCGCCTCGAGCGGGGCATTGGACGCCGTGGCGAGAGAGAGGGCAAGCACGCGGCGCGTGTCCGCGGGATCGATAACGCCATCGTCCCATAGACGCGCGCTCGCATAATAGGGATGGCCTTGGCGCTCATATTGCGCGCGGATTTGCGCCTGATAGGCGTCATGGTCGGCTTGCGGCCAATCGCGGCCTTTGGCGACGTAGCTGTCGCCGCGCACGCGGGAGAGAACATCGGCGGCCTGCTCTCCGCCCATCACGGAGATGCGTGCATTGGGCCAGCTCCACAGGAAGCGCGGACCATAGGCGCGGCCGCACATCGCATAATTGCCGGCGCCGAAGCTGCCGCCGACGATGACGGTGAATTTCGGCACGGCGGCGGTCGCGACCGCCGTCACCATTTTTGCGCCGTCCTTGGCGATGCCGCGCGCCTCATAATCGCGCCCGACCATGAAGCCGGTGACATTCTGCAGAAACAGCAAGGGAACCTCGCGCTGCGCGCAGAGCTCGATGAAATGCGCGCCTTTGAGCGCGCTTTCGCCGAACAGGACGCCATTATTCGCGAGCACGCCGATGCGATAGCCGCAAATATGCGCGAAGCCGGCGACCAGCGTCTCGCCATAGAGCTTCTTGAACTCGTCGAATTCGCTCGCGTCGACGAGCCGCGCGATCAGCTCGCGCGCGTCATATTGACGGCGGCGGTCGGCGGGAATGAGACCGTAGATCTCCCGCGCATCATAGAGCGGCTCGCGCGCCTCTCGCTTCTGCAGAGACGGTGGCAATGGCGCGCCGAGCGTGGCGACGACATCGCGCGTGATGCCGAGCGCATGGCGGTCGTTCTCGGCATAGTGATCGGCGACGCCGGAGCTGCGCGCATGCACCATGGCGCCGCCCAATTCTTCCGCATTCACGATTTCGCCCGTCGCGGCGCGCACCAGCGGCGGACCGGCGAGAAAAATCGTGCCGGTATCGCGCACGATGATGGACTCGTCCGACATTGCGGGCACATAGGCGCCGCCGGCCGTGCAGGAGCCCATGACGACCGCGATCTGTGCTATGCCCGCGGCGGACATTTGCGCTTGATTGTAGAAAATGCGGCCGAAGTGATCGCGGTCGGGAAACACTTCGTCCTGCCGTGGCAGATTGGCGCCGCCGCTATCGACGAGATAGAGGCAAGGCAGGCGGTTCTGCGCGGCGATTTCTTGTGCGCGCAAATGCTTTTTTACCGTCAACGGGAAATAGGCTCCGCCCTTCACTGTCGCGTCATTGGCGACGATCATGCAGGCTCGGCCGCAAACGCGCCCGACGCCCGCGACGACGCCGGCGCAAGGCGCCTCGCCGTCATAGAGATCGTAAGCGGCGAATTGGCCGATCTCGAGAAATGGCGACATGGGATCGATCAGCGCGTCTATTCGCTCGCGCGCCGTCATCTTGCCGCGAGCGGCATGTTTGGCGCTCGCCGCCGCACCGCCGCCTTCCGCGATCCGCGCCGCCGTGGCGCGGAGATCGGCGACGAGGCCGCGCATGGCCTGCGCATTGGCCGCGAATTGGGCGGAGCCCGCGTCCAAGCTCGTCTCCAGAATTGTCATTGCCAAATCTTTCTCGGCCAATTCGCGCGTCGCGACAAAGCGCGCAGCGTCACGCAGTTTCGCTGTAAAGCTCACGGCCGATCAGCATGCGACGAATCTCGCTGGTGCCCGCCCCGATCTCATAGAGCTTGGCGTCGCGTAGCAGCCGGCCGGTCGGATAATCATTGATATAACCATTGCCGCCGAGGCATTGGATTGCTTCGAGCGCCATGCGCGTCGCGCTTTCCGCGGCGAAGAGAATGGCGCCGGCGGCGTCCTTGCGTGTCGTGCGGCCGTGATCGCAGGCGCGCGCGACGGCATAGACATAGGCGCGCGCCGCATTTTGCGCCGTATACATATCGGCGAGCTTGGCCTGCATAATCTGAAACTCGCCGATCGGCTGGCCGAACTGCTTGCGATCGTGGACATAGGGTACGACGATATCCATGCAGGCGCGCATGATTCCAATGGGGCCTCCGGCGAGAACGGCGCGCTCGTAATCGAGTCCGCTCATCAGCACATTGACGCCGCGCTCCGGCAGGCCGAGCACATTCTCCTCGGGAACCTCGCAATCGCTAAACAGCAATTCGCAAGTGTTGGAGCCGCGCATGCCGAGCTTGTCGAGCTTTTGCGCCGGCGTGAATCCTTTGAAGCCCTTTTCTATGATAAAAGCGGTAATGCCATGCGCACCGGCGGCGGGTTCGGTCTTGCCATAGACGATGACGACATCGGCGTTGGGACCATTCGTGACCCACATCTTATCGCCGTTCAGCACATAGCGGTCGCCGCGCTTTTCCGCGCGCATCGACATATTGACCACATCGGAGCCGGCGTCGGGCTCGGACATGGCGAGGGCGCCTATGTGCTCGCCGGAAACGAGCTTGGGCAAATAGCGTCGCTTCTGCTCGCATGTGCCGTTGCGGCGCAGCTGATTGACGCAGAGATTGGAGTGCGCGCCGTAGGAGAGGCCGACGGAAGCCGAGGCGCGGCTCAGCTCCTCCATAATGACGACATGCTCGAGATAGCCGAGCCCGGCGCCGCCATAATCTTCCTCGACCGTGACGCCGAGCAGGCCGAGCGCGCCCATCTTGAGCCAGAGATCGGAAGGGAAGTCATTCTCGCGGTCGATAGTCGCGGCGCGCGGCGCGATCTCTCGAGCGGCGAAAGATTCGACATGCTCGCGCAGCATGTCTGCGGTTTCGCCGAGCGCGAAATCGAGCGAAGGAATCCAGTGACGCATCGGTCCCGAGCCTCCCGGACGCGATAAAAGCCTATATTTGGCGGGCGCGCGGCGTTTCAAGACCGAGAACGCTGGCGGAGCCTCTTTTACGTCACTCCTTCATCGTCAGCAGTCGCGCATCGCCGCCGAAGGAGGCGGTGTTGATCGTCACAGTCTCTTCGCGCAAAAAGCGGCGCAGATAGTCGGAGCCGCCGGCTTTCGGTCCGGTGCCGCTCATGCGCGATCCGCCGAAGGGCTGGCTGCCGACCACCGCTCCGATCATGTTGCGATTGACATAGAGATTGCCGGCAGGCGTCGCCTCCGCGAACATGCGCATGCGCGCTTCTATGCGGGTGTGCAGACCCATTGTGAGGCCGAATCCATTCGCGGAAATTTCATCGATGAGAGTCGACAAATCCTTTTCATCCTCGGCGCGCCAGGTCGCGATATGGAGGACGGGACCGAAAATCTCCTCGCGCAGATCGCCGGCGCGGTCTAGCTTCACGGTATGCGGCGCGACGAAGCTGCCGCTCTGCGGCGCCTCGCCGGCGTAGAGCACGCGCCCTTGCGCGCGGCGCTGCGCCAGATAATCGCAAAGCTGCGCTCGAGCCGCGCTATCGATGACGGGGCCGATGTGTGTGGAAGGATCGCGCGGGTCGCCGATGCGAAGTTCCTTCGTCGCGGCGATCAGCATGGCGAGCGCGTCCTCGGCGATATCTTCCTGCAGGCAGAGAAGGCGCAGAGCCGAGCATCGTTGTCCGGCGGAACGAAATGCGGAGGCGAGCACGTCGTCGACCACTTGCTCGAGCAGAGCTGTCGAATCGACGATCATCGCGTTGACGCCGCCGGTCTCGGCAATGAGCGGAACGATCGCCCCATTCGACGCCGCGAGCGTTCGGTTGATGGAGTGTGCGGCGTCGCTCGAGCCGGTGAAGACGACCCCCGCGACATGCTCGTCCGCGACGAGCGCTGCGCCGAGCGCGCCGTCGCCCGGCATATAATGAAGAGCGTCGCGCGGAACGCCGGCTTCATGCAAAAGCGCGACTGCCTCGCGCGCGATGAGTGGCGTTTGCTCCGCCGGCTTGGCGATGGCGGTATTTCCGGCCGCGAGCGCAGCGGCGACTTGGCCGAGAAAAATCGCCAATGGAAAATTCCATGGCGAGATGCAGACGAAAACGCCACGCCCACGCCGGCGCAGGCGATTGTCTTCGCCCGTCGGACCGGGAAGATTCTCTTCCGTGCAGAGCCGTCGCGCCTGTTCAGCATAATATCGGATGAGATCGGCGGCCTCGCGTATTTCCGCGAGCGCATCGTCGAGCGTCTTGCCGCCCTCTCGTTGCAGCAATGCGATGAGCGCGCCGCGGCGCGCCTCGACGAGATCGGCGGCGCGCTCGAGAATGGCGGCTCGCGCTTCTATAGGCGTCGCCTCCCATGCGGGAAAGGCGCGGGAGGCCGTCGCCATTGCGGCGCGCGCCGTTTCGACATCGGCCTCGACGACGGAGCCGATGAGTGAAGAATCGATCGGGGAGTGTAATTCGCGCGGTGTGAGGCCGCTGCGCCCCGATGATGGCGCGGCGATCAGCGAGGCGGGCGCGGCGTCTCTCTCGGCGAGCAATGCGGCGAGCGCGTCACGATCGCCGAATTCGACGCCTTTGGAATTCGCGCGCAGCGGCCGATAGAGATCGGCCGGGAGCGGCAAGCGCGAATGGCGCGCGCGCGAAGCTTCGCCGATGATCGCGCCGGGGGAGGCGAGCAATTCGCTGTCTGGCGTCGCAGAGTCTGCAGCGCGCGCGACGAAGGACGAATTGGCGCCATTTTCGATGAGGCGCCGCACCAGATAGGCGAGAAGATCGCGATGCGGGCCGACCGGCGCATAGACGCGGCAGCTCGGGCCCGTCCGCTCTTCCAGAAGCGCGGCGAACAGATCTTCGCCCATTCCATGAAGGCGCTGGAACTCATACTGCGTGGGATCGCCGGCGCGCTCCATGATCGTCGCCACTGTGGCCGCGTTATGCGTCGCGAATTGCGGGAAGATGCGCGGCGCGGCGAGCAGACGATCGGCGCAGGCGAGGTAATTCAAATCCGTCATCGCCTTGCGTGTGAAGACAGGATAGTCGGCGAGGCCGCGCTCCTGCGCGCGCTTGATCTCCGTATCCCAATAGGCGCCTTTGACGAGGCGGACCATGAAGCGCCGATCATGCGCCTGCCCGAGCGCCTCCATATGGTCGATCACCGCGGCGGCGCGCTTCTGATAGGCTTGAATCGCGAGCCCGAATCCATCCCAGCGGGCGAGGGAAGAATCGGCGACGACGGCGTCTATGACGTCGAGCGACAGCTCGAGACGATCGGCCTCCTCGGCGTCGATGGTGAAGACGAGATCGTGAGCGCGGGCGAGGCGAGCGAGCTCCAGCAGGCGCGGCGCCAGCTCGCGCAGAACGCGCGCGCGCGATAAAGGCTCGAAGCGCGGATGCAGCGCGGAGAGCTTGATGGAGACGCCTGGCCGCTGCGGAAGCGCGCGCGCGTCGGCCTTGGCGCCTATGGCGTCGATCGCCGCCGCATAGGCCGCAAAATAGCGTTCGGCGTCCGCGGCGCTGCGCGCGCCTTCGCCGAGCATGTCGAAAGAATAGCGCCAGCGGTCATCGGCGGATGCGCGCGCGAGCGCTTCGTCGATCGTCTGGCCGAGCACGAAATGACCGCCCATCAGCTTCATCGCTTGCCGCGCGGCGCCGCGTAGCGCGGGCCCGCCGAGACGTCGCGCGGCTTGTGCGACGAGGCCGCGCGGAGTCTCATCCGCGGCGAAAATCTTCGTCGATAGGCCGAGCGCGAAGGCGGCGGCTTGCACCAGCAGCGCATCGGAGGCCGGCGAGTGGCGATCGAAGGCGCCGGCGGCGAGCTTATCGGCGATGAGCAGATCGAGCGTCGAATCATCGGGCACGCGGAGCAGCGATTCGGCGAGCGCCATCAGCGCGAGTCCTTCGCGCGTCGACAGCGAATATTCCTGCAGCAGGGTTTCGACAGAGGCCATGCTCTTTGGCGCGCGCATCGCGGCGAGCAGACGCCGCGCGAGCCGCTCGATGCGGGCGTTCTGCTCCGCATCGAGCGGCTGCGACAGGAATTTGGCCGCGATTTCTTCATCGGCGGGAAACCAAGGCGCGTGAAACGGCTCCGGCTCCGGCATGTCATCTGTCCCGAGCGATGTCGGCTCGCGTGGAAGAGACGCGAGCTCGGCTGTCATCATGGTCGCATGTCGTCATTGAAAAGGCGGGAGTCGTCCATAGTTGTCTCGCAAGCGAGGGCGGGAACACGCGGATCACGAGCGCGCGCGGCGCGAACGTCGCCGTTCCTTTCATTCGACATGAGCATGAAAGGTCGCTGCGGCAAGAGGCGGCCAGAGGGGACGCTCGAATAATGTTGCCAAATGTCGACGATATCGGTCGCTTCGCGCTGTTTCTCGATCTCGACGGCACGGTCGCGGAAATCGCCGAGCGGCCGGAAGCCGTGCAGGTCGATGCGGCGACGATCGAGCTTCTCGGCGCTTTGCGGCGCGCGGCCGGCGATGCGCTGGCCGTCGTCTCCGGCCGCGACATCGCCGTCATCGACGCCCTGCTAAGCCCGTTGCGGCTTCCCGTCGCCGGAGTGCATGGACTGCAGCGGCGCGACGCCGCTGGCCGCATGCATGGCGCCGCTGCAGCCGGCGGCGATCTCGACTCTGTCTTTCGATTCATCACGGCCGAGATCGGCGGCGAGGAGGGCGTTGTCGTCGAGCGCAAGACGGGCGCGGTCGCGCTGCATTATCGTCTTCGCCCAGAGCTCGAGGAGAAATGCCGCGCCATCGCCGAGCGCGCGGCGCGCGAGCGTCCCGATCTCGAGATTCTGCCGGGCAAGAAGGTTTTCGAGATTCGTCTGCAAGGGGCGGACAAGGGCGACGTCATAGAGGCCTTCTCGAAAGAAGCGCCGTTTCGTGGCCGAATGCCGATTTTCGCCGGCGACGACGTGACCGACGAGGTCGCCTTCAGCGCCGTCAACGCGCTCGGCGGCCTCTCCATCAAAGTGGGGAGAAGCGCCACACTGGCGCGCTATAGAGCGGCGGACTTGCGCGAGTTGCACCGCTGGCTCGCCGATCTCGCGCGCGCATCGCAAGCGGAGCGCGCGAGATGAGCGACGCGCAGCATCAGGAGCGCAAGGTCAGCGATCTCGAGCTCGGCGTGGTCGGCAATTGCTCTTTCGCCGCGCTCATCGATCGCGACGCCAGCGTCGTGTGGTGCTGCCTGCCGCGTTTCGACGGCGATCCGGTGTTCCACAGCCTGCTCGGCTCGCCGCCGGACATGGAGGATGGCGGCTTCTTCGCGATCGATCTCGAGGATCGGGTTCACAGCGAGCAGGATTATTGCGGCAACACGGCGGTGCTCGAGACTGTGCTGCATGGCAAGCAGGGCTCTGTGCGCGTCACCGATTTCGCGCCGCGCTTCTTCTGGCGCGATCGCCTCTATCATCCCAATATGCTGATCCGCCGGTTGACGCCGGTGTCCGGCACGCCGCGCATTCGCATTCGGCTGCGTCCGCGCTACGATTATGGCGCGGCTCTTCCCAGCCTCACCTTCGGCTCGCATCATATTCGTTATGTCGGCCCGCATTCGGTTTTGCGGCTCACCACCAATGCGCCGCTCGATTATGTGCGCGAGGAGACGTTGTTCAATCTGAGCAGCCCTGTCGATCTCGTGCTCGGCCCGGACGAGACATTGCACGAGGGCATTGCGCATACGGCGCGCAATTTCGAGGAGCGCACGCGCGATTATTGGCGGCGCTGGGTGCATCGTCTGGCGATACCATTCGAATGGCAGAGCGCGGTGCTACGAGCTGCGATCACGTTGAAGCTCTGCACATATGAAGGGACCGGCGCCATCGTCGCGGCGCTGACGACGAGCATTCCCGAGGCGCCTGGCACGCAGCGCAATTGGGATTATCGCTATTGTTGGGTGCGCGACGCTTATTTCGTGGTGCGCGCGCTCAATCGCATGGCGGCGATGCGCAAGATGGAGAATTACTTTGATTGGCTGATGAATATCGTCGCCTCGGCGGCGGGATCGCATATTCAGCCGGTCTATGGGCTCGGACTCGAATCAGAGCTCACCGAGCGCATCATCCCCGATCTTCCCGGCTATCGCGGCATGGGGCCGGTGCGCGTCGGCAATCAGGCCTATCAGCATTTCCAACACGATTCCTACGGGAATGTGATTCTCGGCGTCGCGCAGGCCTTTCTCGACCGGCGCCTGCTGTCGCCGCCGACGCGCATGGATTTCCTGCGCCTCGAGGATATGGGCCGGCAGGCTCTCGCCTGCTACGACAAGCCCGATGCGGGAATGTGGGAGCTGCGCTCGCGCGCGCGCATTCATACGACGTCCAGCCTCATGTGCTGGGCGGCGGCCGATCGGCTCGCACGCATCGCCGATTACATCGGCGAGCCGGAGCGCGCGCGCGATTGGCGCATCGAGGCGGAGCGCATCAAGCAGGTGATTCTCGAGCGGGCCTGGTCGCAGAAGCGCCAAGCCTTCGTCGAATCGCTCGATGGCGAGCATCTGGACGCTGGCGTGCTGCTGATGACGGAGGTCGGCTTCATCGATCCGAATGATCCGCGCATGGTCTCGACGCTCGAGCAGATCGAATCTGCGCTCGGCCGCGGCGCGCATATGATGCGCTATGAGGCGGCCGATGATTTCGGCGAGCCGACGACCGCCTTCACCACTTGCTCTTTCTGGCGCATCGATGCGCTCGCCCGCATGGGGCGGCGCGAGGAGGCGCGCGACTATTTCGAGGCGCTGCTCGCCCAGCGGAATCGGCTCGGCATGATGTCCGAGGACATAGACGTCAAAACCGGCGAAGCCTGGGGAAACTATCCGCAGACCTATTCCATGGTCGGCGTCATCAACTGCGCCATGAGGCTGTCGCGTTCTTGGGAGAAAGCTATATGAAACGCCTCGTCGTCGTCTCCAACCGCGTCGCCGATCCCGGCTGCAGCCAGGCCGCAGGCGGACTTTCCGTCTGCATTCTCGACGCATTGCGCAAGCGCGGCGGCGTATGGTTCGGCTGGAATGGCGAGATCGTGCCGGATGAAGCGGATATCGATGTATCGCGCGTGAAATTCGACGAGCTGACGCTTGCGACCATGCCGCTCAGCGAGCGCGACTATCGCGATTATTATCTCGGTTTCGCCAATGCGGCGCTCTGGCCCGTGCATCATTACAGGCTCGATCTCGCGCGTTTCACGCAAGAGGCGATCGACGGCTATCGCCGCGTCAATGATCGCTTCGCGGAAAAGCTCGCGCCCATGCTGAAGAGCAATGATCTCGTCTGGGTGCATGACTATCATTTCATACCGCTCGGCGCGGCGCTGCGCGAGCGCGGCGTCTCCAATCGCATCGGCTTTTTTCTGCATATTCCGTTTCCGCCGCCGGATGTGCTCTGCGCCATGCCGGAGCACGAATGGCTGATGAGCGCGCTCGTTGAATATGATCTCGTAGGCTTTCAGACGAAGACCGATCAAGCCAATTTCTTGCGCTTCATGTGCGACTTCATGCAGGGCGAGATGCTGACGCCCGATCTCGTGCGCGTCGGCGGCAAGACGGTGACGGCGTCTGTCTTTCCTGTCGGCATCGACGTCGATTCTTTCGCCGCCATGGCGGAGAGCCCGAGCGCGGCGAAGCGCATCGAGAGGCTGCATCGCGCTGGCGAGCCGCGCATAAATGTCATCGGCGTCGATCGGCTGGACTACACCAAAGGCTTGCCGGATCGCTTGCGCTCGTTCAAGCGCCTGCTCGAAATCTATCCGCAGAATTGCAAGGCGGTGACGCTGATGCAGATCGCGCCGCCGACGCGCGAGGATGTGCAGGCCTATGCCGATATTCGCCACGAGCTGGAGGCGCTGTCCGGCGAGATCAACGGGCAGTTCGGCGATTTCGACTGGACGCCGGTGCGCTATCTGCATCGCCGCGTCGATCGCGACACTCTGGCGGCGCTCTATCGCGGCTCACAAGTGGGGCTGGTGACGCCTCTGCGCGACGGCATGAATCTCGTCGCCAAGGAATATGTCGTGGCGCAGGACGCCGAGAATCCCGGCGTGCTGGTGCTGTCGCGCTTCGCCGGCGCGGCGGAGGAGCTGCAGGAAGCGCTGATCGTCAATCCTTATGACGCCGACGAGGTCGCCAATGCGATGCAGAGGGCGATCGTGATGCCGCTCGCCGAACGCAAGCAGCGACATGCGGCGCTGCTTGCGCGCGTGCGCAAGCATGATTCTTTCAATTGGATGGATGGATATTTGCGCGCGCTCAGCTCATGCAGAATGCCGCTGGCGGCGTGACGAGGCGGCCCAGAAACATCATCGAAAGACACGGCGCGGACCCTCATCCGCCCCTCGCTTCGCTGACGCGAGGGCTCCCTTCTCCCGCAAGCGGGAGAAGGGAGAACACCGAGTGGTCGGAAGCTATTACGCCACCGCGGCCGATTTGCCGCGGGCGCGCTTGCGCTCATTGGGGTCGAGGTAGGTCTTGCGCAGGCGGATCGACTTGGGCGTGATCTCGACCAGCTCGTCGTCCTCGATATAGGCGAGCGCCTTCTCCAGCGTCATTTTGATCGGCGGGGTGAGGCGCACGGCCTCGTCCTTGCCGGCGGCGCGGATGTTGGTCAGCTGCTTGCCCTTGAGGACGTTGATCTCGAGGTCGTTGTCGCGCGTATGCTCGCCGACGATCATGCCGCGATAGACCTTCCAGCCCGGCTCGATCATCATCGGGCCGCGATCCTCGAGCTTCCACATGGCGTAGGCGACGGCCTCGCCCTGCTCATTGGAGATCAGCACGCCATTGCGTCGGCCGGCGATCTCGCCCTTATAGCCCGCATATTCGTGGAACAGGCGGTTCATGATCGCCGTGCCGCGCGTGTCGGTGAGCAGCTCGCCCTGATAGCCGATGAGGCCGCGCGTCGGCGCATGGAAGACGAGACGCAGGCGATTGCCGCCCGAGGGGCGCATCTCGATCATCTCGGCCTTGCGCTCGGACATTTTCTGCACGACGACGCCGGAATGCTCCTCGTCGACGTCGATCACGACCTCCTCGATCGGCTCCAATATCTCGCCGGCCTCGTCCTTCTGGAACACGACCTTGGGGCGGGAGACGCCGAGCTCGAAGCCCTCGCGGCGCATGGTCTCGATCAGAATGGCGAGCTGCAATTCGCCGCGGCCGGAGACGATGAAGCTCTCGCCGCCGGGCGAATCCTCGACGCGAAGCGCCACATTGCCCTCGGCCTCCTTGAACAGGCGGGCGCGGATCATGCGGCTCGTGACCTTGTCGCCCTCGGTGCCGGCGAGCGGCGAATCATTGACGAGGAAGGTCATGGAGAGCGTCGGCGGGTCGATCGGCTGCGCCTGCAGCGGCTCGTTGACCTCGAGCGCGCAGAGCGTGTCGGCGACATTGTATTTCTCGAGGCCGGCGATGGCGACGATATCGCCCGCCTCCGCCTCTTCGATCGGCTGGCGCTCGATGCCGCGGAAGGCGAGAATCTTGGAGACGCGGCCCTGCTCGACGATTTTGCCGGAGCGGTCCAGCACCTTCACCGCCTGATTGGGCTTCACGCTGCCGGCGAAGACGCGGCCGGTGATGATGCGGCCGAGATATGGGTTCGCCTCGAGCAGCGTGCCGAGCATGCGGAAGCCGCCTTCCTCGATTCTAGGCTCCGGCACATGCTTGATGACGAGATCGAAGAGCGGGGCCATGCCGTCCTGCGGGCCCGTCGGCTCCTCGGCCATCCAGCCCTGCTTGGCGGAACCGTAGATGATCGGGAAATCGAGCTGCTCGTCGGTGGCGTCCAGCGCGGCGAAGAGGTCGAACACCTCATTCACCACCTCGCTGATGCGGGCGTCGGGCTTATCGACCTTGTTGATGGCCACGATCGGCTTCAGGCCGATCTTCAGCGCCTTGCCGACGACGAATTTGGTCTGCGGCATCGGGCCTTCGGCCGCATCCACCAGCACGATGGCGCCGTCGACCATGGAGAGGATTCGCTCCACCTCGCCGCCGAAATCGGCGTGGCCGGGGGTGTCGACGATATTGATGCGCGTGTCCTTCCAGGCGATGGAGGTCGCCTTGGCCATAATGGTGATGCCGCGCTCTTTCTCGAGATCATTGCTGTCCATCACCCGCTCGGCGACACGCTGATTCTCGCGGAAGGCGCCCGATTGCCGGAGCAGCTGGTCGACGAGCGTCGTCTTGCCGTGGTCGACGTGGGCGATGATGGCGATGTTACGCAGCTTCATGGGGTAGGGCCGATCGGTTCGCGGGCGAAGCGCGGCCCGGCGCACCTTTCGGGGCGCGAGGCGGACCGCGGCTTTTTGCAGTGCGGCATCTCATACAGGAGCGCGGCGCGAATGGGAAGCGTGGCGGCAAGGGTTGTCGGATCCTCGCTCGACGCCGGTCCCGCTCGAGGCTGGAGCCGCCTCATCAGGGGCCGGAGAAGCGTTCCGGCGGCGTCGCCCGGATGAAATCCCCGATAGACGAGGACATTCCGACGCCATAGGTCACGCCCGTCTCGATCCGCTCATAGACATTGTCGATCCCTCTCGGGGTCTCGATGGTGATCCAATTGACGGAATGGCTCCCGGCGCCCGCGGTGGTGAAACGGGACCAGCAGCCGAACTGCCACACCGCCATCGGCTTTTCGGTGGTGAAATCATTCCACGGGCCATGGGTGGTCACGGATCCCGAAGGCAGGGACGGAAGCCCCACGCCGAGTCCAAGGCCGATATAGGCATACATGCAGGCGATGTTGTTGGTCGTGTCCCAGACGGTGAAAGCGGCGAAATCGACCAATGGGCCGCCGCCGAGCTTGAATCGCTTGAATTTCGCGAGCCGCGAGGCGTGGGAGGCGGAGACGGCCGTCACCATGGCGATCCGGAATTTTTGGCTGAGCTTCGGCCGGGGCGGGACTTTTTTCGGCGGCCTCGGATCGGTTTTGAGCTTGGGCATGATCCAGAGCCGCACGGCGCGGTCGCGCTCATCGTCCAGCGCGTGCGCCTGGGCTTCTTCCTCGCCGACGGCGTTGGGCTCGATCTGGCTCGCGTCCACGCCGTGATCGAGGAGATAGGCCTGGACCGTCCCCACCCGGACCATGGAGGTCTCCATGTTCCAGGCGTTCGCCCCGATGCGGCTCGCCGAGCCGGTCATCCAGACGAATCCGTGATCATGCTCGAGAAGCGGCACGACGCGCTCGGCCAGAAATTTCTGGTGCTCCGTCTTCAGTGGACGAAACTTGCGCTTGTCGAAGTCGTCGAAGTCGAAATTGTAGAGCAGGGCCTTCAACATGCCGGCGCCGCTGAAATTCTGGTCGATCTCGACCTTGCCGGGACCCGTGGGTCGAAACATCGCGCGCTCCATTCGATCGTGAAAAAAATTTGCGCGGGGAAAAGCTCCGCGCCACGGTCGAATTATGCGAGCGTCGCCCGGCCAGACTGTGCGCTGGCGCACAGTCGCCGGCCCTATTCCGCGATGCGGATATTTTTGAGCGGCGTCACCGTGGCCGCGCTCTTCGCCTCGCAGAGCGTGCGGCGGCGGTCCTGGATCGCGAGCCGCGCCTGGTCCAGCGCCAGCGAGACGACATGCAGCGCGGTACCGTCCATATTGCGCAGGCGCAGATCGGCGACGGAGCTGACCAGCGCCTGGTCCAGCTCGCGCTCATAGCTGTCGAGCTCGGCGAAGTCCTGGGCGGCGCGGGCGGCGGGCAGAATCTCGAGCAGGCGCTCGATCAGCTGCTCGGAGCGCTGATGCGTCTTTGTCCGCATGCGGCTGGCGAGCGCCGCCGCGGCGGAGCCCAAGAGCGAGGCGAGCATCGCGCCGAGATAGAAGAAGTCGCTGTATTTGTCGAAAAATCCGCGTTCGTTGCCGTCGATGAAGTCGATCGCGCCCTGATGCGCGGGGACCGCCGCATCCTTGTCGGTGGAGGGCGCCTCGATATTATTGGCGAGCGGCGCGAGCGCGGCGATGGTCGATCTATGGGTGAGGAACTGGCGCGTCGCCTCGCCGGCGACGCTCGCCGGAATCGACGCACGCCCGACGAGCAGGACGGCGACGCTGGTGGTCTCCAGCGCCTTCTCCGGGCGCGGCGGGTCGCCGCCGAAGGCCCCATGGACGATTTCGGTCGATTCGAGCGTCGGATAGCGCTTGGCGATGGCCTGGGCTTCCGACACGGGGAGAAAGACCGGTGGCTTTCCGGCGCCGGCGACGATCTGGTGGATGATCTCGCTCGCCGGGCCGATCTGCGGAACGGCGACCAGAAATATGGCGTCCACCTTGCGTGCCCGCAGCGCCGCCTCGACCTCCCCCGGCTGGAGCGGGACTGTCGCAAAGCCTGGCTCGGGAATGTCATATTGAGCCAGGATTGTCCCGAGCAGCCGGACATTGCCGCGCCCGCCGACGATCTCCTGAACGACGCCGATTCTCTTGCCGCGCAGATCGCCGACGCGCTTGATCTTGGAGCCGCTCGGCGCGACCAGCACGGCGGCGTTGCGATGCAGGATGACGATGGCCTGTGCCGAGGGCGGCAGCGCGTCGCTGCGCGCCACTGCGAGATCGGCCGCGCCTTGCTCGAGCGCGGCCGACGCCGCGGCCGAGTCGGCGACCGGCACGACCTTCAGCCGAACTGGCTCGTGCTGATGCGAGAATGCCTGCGCCGCCGCGACGAGCAGGCGGTGGTCCTGCGCGCCCTGGGCGACGGCGACCCGCAGCTCCGTCGGGCGGTTGTAGAGATACAGCGCTGTCGCCGCCCCGCCGACGAGGGCGAGGCAGATGATCAGCGCCACGAGAATGGTTCGCAGCATGGGATCAGCCTCGGTTGCGAAGCCGAACTTCCTCATATAGTGCGACCGTTTCTCGATTTATCGAAGGCGAAGTCGTGGAGGCTGGAGCCTTTCCGGTCCAGAGCGTTTCCGGCCCATGTCGGAACGGAAACGCAACTTTCCGGCAGAAGCCGAGAGGCTAGGGCTTGTCCTTCGCGCCGCGGGCGTTGCGCTTGGCCAAGGTGCGCAGGCGCAGCGCATTGAGCTTGATGAAGCCTTCGGCGTCGCGATGGTCATAGGCCACCGCGCCCTCCTCGAAGGTGACGAGCTCCTTGTCGTAGAGCGAGTAGGGGCTCTCGCGGCCGACGACATGGACAGAGCCCTTGTAGAGCTTCAGCCGCACGCGGCCGGTGACCAGCTCCTGGCTCTTGTCGATCAAGGCCTGCAGCATCTCGCGCTCCGGGGCGAACCAGAAGCCGTTGTAGATCAGCTCGGCGTATTTCGGCATGATCTCGTCTTTGAGATGCGCCGCGCCGCGGTCCAGCGTCACGCTCTCTATGCCGCGATGGGCGATGAGCAGAATGGCGCCGCCGGGAGTTTCATACATGCCGCGCGACTTGATGCCGACGAAGCGGTTCTCGACGAGATCGAGCCGCCCTATGCCATGGGCGCGGCCGAGCTCGTTGAGCTTGGTCAGCAGCGCCGCCGGCGAGAGCGCCACGCCATCGACGGCGACGGCGTCGCCCTTCTCGAAATCGACGGTGACATATTGCGGGACATCCGGCGCCTTTTCGGGATCGATGGTGCGGGAATAGACATAATCCGGCACTTCCTCCGCCGGATCCTCGAGCACCTTGCCCTCCGAAGAGGTGTGCAGAAGATTGGCGTCGACCGAGAAGGGCGCGTCGCCGCGCTTGTCCTTGGCGATCGGAATCTGGTTCTTCTCCGCGAAATCGATGAGCGCGGTGCGGGAGGTCAGGTCCCATTCGCGCCAGGGGGCGATGACCGTGATGTCCGGCTCCAGCGCGTAATAGCCGAGCTCGAAGCGGACCTGGTCGTTGCCTTTGCCGGTGGCGCCGTGGCAGACGGCGTCGGCGCCGAGCCGGCGGGCGATCTCGATCTGCTTCTTGGCGATGAGCGGGCGGGCGATCGAGGTTCCGAGCAGATAGAGCCCCTCATATTGGGCGTTGGCGCGGAACATGGGGAAGACGAAATCGCGGACGAACTCCTCGCGCAGATCCTCGATGAAGATGTGCTCGGGCTTGACGCCCAGCAGCTCGGCCTTGGCGCGGGCGGGCTCCAATTCCTCGCCCTGGCCGAGATCGGCGGTGAAGGTCACCACCTCGCAGCCATAGGTCGTCTGCAGCCATTTGAGGATGATCGAGGTGTCGAGGCCGCCGGAATAGGCGAGAACGACGCGTTTGATGTCTTTCTTGGAGCGGGTCATTCGAGATACTTACTTCTTTCGGCGCCGCCTCGCGCGGGCGCGCATCGCGCCGCGACTATAGAGACGCGCCGCGCGCGCGCAAGCCGGCGCGGGCGCTCTCGTCAGGACGGCCGCGGCGCGCTACAATGTCCCATGACCACCAAGCGAGCGGCGCCGGGGACGACGGCGCGGGGCCTCACGCCGGCGCGCCGCGCCGCGCTGGATATTCTCACCAAGGCGAACCGGCCGGTCGGCGCCTATGAGATGATCGATCTTCTCGCCGACGAGAGCGGCAAGCGCCCGGCTCCGATCTCGGTCTATCGGGCGCTCGGCTATCTGCTGGACCAGGGCCTCGCGCATCGGCTGGCCTCCCGCAACGCTTTCGTCGTCTGCGGCCATGCGCATGAGGCCGGCGAGCCGGTGATCTTCCTCATTTGCGACGAATGCGGCGAGGTGAGCGAGGCGACGAGCCCGGAGCTGACGCGCGGCCTCGCCGGCCTCACCGCGGCGGCCGGCTTCCAGCCGCGCACGCGCGTCGTCGAGATCGCGGGCCTGTGCGGACGCTGCGCCGCAGCGGAGGGAAAAGCGGGCTGAGCTGCTCCTTCTCGAGAACTTTACCATCGGGAAAAGGATTGGTGTCGACGCGGCCCCCGAACTTCGCCAATATCAGCGATCGCGCCCCAGTTGATATCGACGGCCCGCGTGGAGCGATATCGGCGCGCGCGTGATGCGGACGCTCTCGGCGACGAGGGAATCGCAACTGTTACGTCTACCCTGAGCAGACTTCGATGCTCATATGACAGGAGACGAGCTTCCCGCCGCGACCGGCACAAACCTTGCCTCGAATGCCCTGAGCTCGGTCTTTTGGCCATCGACAGGGGTGGGGCGGTCGACGGCGAAGACGAGAGGGCGGCCGATGGATTTCGAGCCGTCTCGGGAATCGTGAGCCATAGCGCTCCAGCGACAGGTGCCCCATGACGAACTCCGACGTTTTTGCGGATTTTGCGAGGTCCTACAGAGGCAGAAGAGCCGTCGAGATGACGCTCTCCGAATACCTCGATCTATGCCGCGAGAATCCGAAGACCTATGCGAGCGCAGCGGAGCGCATTCTCGACGCGATCGGCGAGCCGGAGCTGATCGACACCTCGCGCGACCCGAGGCTCGGCCGCATCTTCATGAATCGCACCATCCGCGTCTATCCGGCCTTCGCCGAATTCTTCGGCATGGAGGAGACGATCGAGCGGATCGTCAGCTTCTTCCGCCATGCGGCGCAGGGGCTCGAGGAGCGCAAGCAGATCCTCTATCTGCTCGGTCCTGTCGGCGGCGGCAAATCCTCCCTCGCCGAGCGCCTGAAGGCGCTGATGGAGATCGATCCCATCTATGTGCTCAAGGCCGGCGACGAGCTTTCGCCCGTCTTCGAGAGCCCGCTCGGCCTCTTCGATCCGGCGACGGCGGGCGACATGCTCGAGCAGAGCTACGGCATTCCGCGCCGGCGCCTCAACGGGCTGATGAGCCCCTGGTGCCTCAAGCGTCTCGACGAGTTCGGCGGCGACATCACCAAATTCTCCGTGGTGAAGATCACGCCATCGCGCCTGCGCCAGATCGGCATCGCCAAGACCGAGCCGGGCGACGAGAATAATCAGGACATCTCCTCGCTCGTCGGCAAGGTGGACATTCGCAAGCTCGAGAATCTCGCGCAGGCGGACCCGGACGCCTACAGCTATTCCGGCGGCCTCAACCGCGCCAATCAGGGCCTTCTCGAATTCGTCGAGATGTTCAAGGCGCCGATCAAGATGCTGCATCCTCTGCTGACGGCGACGCAGGAGGGAAATTACATCGGCACCGAGAATATCGGCGCAATTCCCTTCTCCGGCATCGTCATGGCCCATTCCAACGAGGCGGAGTGGCAGAGCTTCAAGAACAACCGCAACAATGAGGCCTTCATCGATCGCATCTATGTGATCAAGGTGCCTTATTGCCTGCGGGTGACGGAAGAGCAGCATATTTATGAGAAGCTGCTGCGCGGCTCCGAGCTCGCTGAGGCGAGCTGTGCGCCGAGCACGCTGGAGATGCTCGCCCGCTTCATCGTGCTCTCGCGCCTGAAGCCGCATGAGAACTCCAATCTCTTCTCCAAGATGCGCGTCTATGACGGCGAGAGCCTGCGCGAGGTGGACCCGCGCGCGCGCAGCATGCTCGAGTATAAGGACGCCGCCGGCGTCGACGAGGGCATGGACGGCTGCTCGACGCGCTTCGCCTTCAAGGTGCTGGCGGCGACCTTCAATCACGATACGGTCGAGGTCGCGGCCGACCCGGTGCATCTCATGTATGTGCTGGAGCAGTCGCTGCGCCGCGAGCAGATGCCGCCGGAGATCGAGAAGCGCTATCTCGAGTTCATCAAGGCCGAGCTCGCGCCGCGCTACGCAGAATTCATCGGCCATGAGATTCAGAAGGCCTATCTAGAGTCCTATCAGGATTACGGACAGAATCTCTTCGACCGTTATATCGACTATGCCGACGCCTGGATCGAGGATCAGGATTTCAAGGACCCGGACACGGGACAGCTGCTGGACCGCGACCTTTTGAACCAGGAGCTGACCAAGATCGAGAAGCCCGCGGGCATCGCCAATCCCAAGGACTTCCGCAATGAGGTGGTGAAGTTCGCGCTGCGCTGGCGCGCGGCCAACGAGGGGCGCAATCCCTCCTGGGCGAGCTATGAGAAGATCCGCGACGTCATCGAGCGGCGCATGTTCTCCCAGGTGGAGGAGCTGCTGCCGGTCATTTCATTCGGATCGAAAAAAGACACGCAGACAGAAAAAAAACATGCAGAATTCGTAAGCCGCATGATGGCCCGCGGCTATACGGAGCGTCAGGTGCGCCGTCTGGTCGAGTGGTACATGCGCGTAAAACAGGCCGGCTGATCGTAAGGCGAGCCGGTGAAGAACGGGTGATGGAACGATGCACATCGTCGATCGTCGGTTGAATCCCGGAGGCAAGAGCTTCGCGAACCGCCAGCGCTTTTTGCGCCGCGCCAAGGATATGGTGGAGAAGGCGGTTCGCGAGGCGAGCAAGGACCGAGCGATCGGCGATCTCGAGAGCCCCGGAGAGATTTCCATTCCCTCCGAGGGCACGCGCGAGCCCACATTCCGCCACACGCAGGGCTCGCGGCGCGATCTCGTGCTGCCCGGCAATAAGGATTATGTCGAGGGCGACCTCATCGAGCGCCCGCGCGGCGAAGGCGAGGGCGAAGGCGGGGGAGGTCAGGTCGGCCGCGGTGACGGGCAGGAGGACGCCTTTCGCTTCATCCTCTCGCGTGACGAATTTTTGAGCATCTTCCTCGATGATCTCGAGCTGCCCGATCTCGCCAAAAGGCGCGTCGCGCAAACAGAGAAAGAAGGTCTGCGCCGCGCCGGCTACACCACCACGGGCACGCCGGCCAATCTCGCGCTGCACCGCACGCTGCAAACCTCGCTCTCGCGGCGCATCGCGCTGAAGCGTCCCAAGCAATCGGCGATCGACGATCTCGAGAGCCGCCTCGTGGAGGCGCAGAGCCGCGACGACGCCGAATCCGAGCGCCTCGCCGCCGAGCTCGAGACGCTGCGCAACAAGCGGTCGCGCATTTCCTATCTCGATCCGATCGATCTGCGCTATCGCCGCTTCGAGCGTTTTCCCAAGCCCGTGACGCAGGCGGTGATGTTCTGCCTCATGGACGTCTCCGGCTCCATGACCGAGCATATGAAGGATCTCGCCAAACGCTTCTTCATGCTACTGCATGTGTTCTTGACGCGGCGCTACAAGCGCGTCGAGATCGTCTTCATCCGCCATACGGATCGCGCCGGCGAAGTGGACGAGGACACGTTCTTCCGCTCCGCCGAGACCGGCGGCACAATGGTCTCCTCCGCTCTGCAGGAGATGCTGAAGGTCATTCGCGAGCGCTATGATCCGGGCGTGTGGAACATCTACGCCGCGCAGGCCTCGGACGGCGACAATCTCTCCAGCGACAATCCGCAGACGCGCGAGCTTCTGCAGAACCAAATTCTGCCGCTGTGCCAATATTTCGCCTATGTGGAAGTGAGCGGGCCGAATACCGAGACGCATGGCTATGTGCCGCATCACGGGCAGAGCTCGCTATGGCTCACCTATGCCGCGCTGCAAAAGGAAAGCGAGAAATTCCAGATGCGTCGCGTCTCCCGGCGCGAGCATATCTATTCCGTGTTCCGGCAATTGTTCCAGCGGCGCGCGGCCAAGACGGCGGAGGTCGGCTGATGCGCGGCGAGCTGCTCTATGAAGGCAAGGATTGGGATTTCGGCACGATCCAGCGCATCCACGACGCGGTCGCGGACATTGCGCACAAGGAGCTCGGGCTCGATACATTCGCCAATCAGATCGAGATCATCACCGCCGAGCAGATGCTCGACGCCTACGCCTCGACCGGCATGCCGCTCTTCTACAAGCATTGGTCGTTCGGCAAGCGCTTCGCCCAGCACGAGGGCATTTATCGCATGGGGCTGCAGGGCCTCGCCTATGAGATCGTCATCAACGCCGATCCCTGCATCAGCTACATAATGGAGGAGAATTCCGCCACTATGCAGACGCTGGTGATCGCGCACGCCGCCTTCGGCCACAATCATTTCTTCAAGCATAATTACCAGTTCCGGCAATGGACCGATCCAGAAGGCATTCTGGATTATCTCTCCTTCGCCAAGGCCTATATCGCCAATTGCGAGGAGCGCTACGGCCATGCGGAGGTGGAGCGCCTGCTCGACGCCGCCCATGCGCTGATGCCGCAAGGCATAGACCGCTATCCGCGCAAGCGTCCCCTCAACCTCCATATGGAAGAAAAGCGCGAGCAGGATCGCAAGGAGGAGCGCGAGCGCGTCTATGACGATCTGTGGCGCACCGTCCCCGGCCGCGCGCATGGCGCGAAGCAATTGGCCGGCGACAAGCGTCGCGCCCTGCTCGGCCT